>JANLRZ010000003.1:0-1969 GCA_031362155.1 Acidimicrobiia bacterium
TTCGCGCCGGTGAAGACGCGGGCGTCGTCCTCGGGTCCAACGAACGCCGCCAGATGCCCGCTGAGCTCCGGCACGAGCGCATCAGGGATCACGATTGTGCGTCGACCCGCCTCGGACTTTGGCGGACCGATCAGCAGCACGCCGCCCGAGAGTTCGAGCTGGCTCTCAACCACCGAGATCGTGCACGCGTCGAGGTCGACACGTGCGCGAGTCAGCGCGGCGAGTTCACCGAACCGAAGCCCGGCGAATGCCGCGGTCAAGACGAGCGCGCGAGAACGCGGCTCGACCGCGGCGGCGAGCGCCCAGACCTGCGCGATGGTCGCGACCGGTCGCTCGGGTGTGCGTTCGACGCCGGCACCTTTGATCGTGCATGAGTTGCGCACGATCAGCTCGTCGGCAACCGCCGTGTTCAGAATCGCCCGGAACAGCCGGTAGCACTTGGCGACGGTCACCGTGCTTGGTGCCTGGGCGCGCAGAGCCGACGCGTACCAGTGCCGCACGACGGGTGCAGTGAGCTTGCCGAGCTGTCGGTCGCCGCGAGCCAGCGGTTCGCGTCGGCGATCGTCGCGAACGTCAGCCGGGCGCGATGTCGATGCCCGGACGCGTCGAGATAGCGCGCCTGGTAGCGACCTGACGGCAGCTTGCGAACGTTTCCGAAGGTGCGGCGCCGGCCCACGGCTCCTCTTGTATCGGAGGGCTGTTCAGGCGGCGCTCGTGCGCTGCGATACGGAACCCGGGCCTCGCGAGCCGCGAACGGGTTCCTCACCGAGCACAGTACCGAGCGGGTGCGACATCGTCGGTGGTCGGACGCGGCAGCGGTCGAGCCACGCGCGGCGATGGTCACCACCCCGGGCCGACTCATGACTGTCGAAGAGGACCCACCGCCGCGCGGGCGGAATGGCCGTCTGCGGATTGATCTCGGCGACATCGTCTGGGATCGAACGACAAGATGGGGTGATGCTCGACGTGGACCTCTCCTTTCCCGCTCTCACGCTCGATGAGCTGCCGCTGATCGGCCGGTGGTTGAACGAACCACACGTGTACGAGTGGTGGGGTGTGACCTCCGGACCTGGATCGCTCGGAGGGCCGGATGACGATGCCGCGACCGACGCGCAGGTCCACGAGAAGTACGCGCCCGGCCTGGATCCGGGAGCCACAGGAACGCGGCGGCACGTCATCACCGTCGACGGTCGTCCGATCGGCCTGATCCAGTGGTATCCCCTCGCCGGTGAGGCGGAGTATGCGGCCCAGATCGGAGAGATCGCACCGGGCGGCGCCGGGATCGATCTCTTCATCGGCGAGATCGACGCGGTGGAGCGCGGCATAGGCACCGCGGCGATCGATCGGTTCGTCACCACCCTCGTCTTCGCTGATCCCGCAATCACCCGCGCCATTGGCGCTCCGCACCCCGACAATGCGCGATCATGCCGCGCATTCGAGAACGCGGGATTCGTGTTCGTACGGGACGCGGTGGTCGACGGATCCGGGCCCGAACGTGTGCACGTCCGAACGAGATAACACACCGCAACTCTTCTCACCGACGAGTCCAACCCGTCCGCAACGAGCCGCGTGACCGTGGCGTGACTTTCCGGATCGAGCTTCGCTGTGCGACGCACTGCTTGTTCGCGCCTCGGCGGTCGAGTTGACGAAGGCGCAGGCCTGCGGATCGCGTCAGCGTCGCCCTCGCCGAGGTCGCGCCCGAAGGCGAGATCCGTATCCGCCGCCCTCCCAGAGACCGTCGACGAGTAGGGGCAACGGACGGATCCTTCGCAATGCCGTGCCGGCTGCTTGCCCCGAGTACCACGAAACCGGGTCAGAAACAGGCACGCCCGGCCATCGGACGAACTGGTACGAACCGGCGGGAGAACTACTACTCTTGTACGACTTGCGCTGCTGGGGTGTGGGATCTGCTGGGGGTTCGGAATGAAGACTCGTCTGCGACGTCTCGTCGCTGCGCTCACGGTGGTTG
>JANLRZ010000011.1:0-49143 GCA_031362155.1 Acidimicrobiia bacterium
GCGCTCGGGCGAATACTGGCCGAGTCGGCACCGAAGCGAGTGACCGTCGCGATGGCCAAGGACCAGCGCGACGGCAAGGTCTTCGTCGACTGGAGCCAAAACGACCGCCACAAGACCACCGTCGCGGCCTACTCGCTTCGGGCCCGGCCCCGGCCGACGGTCTCGACGCCGGTGACGTGGGACGAGGTCGCCGATGCCGAGGCGGCCGGCGATCCGCGTCGGCTGACGTTCGAGACCGACGCGGTCCTGGACCGCGTCGGTCGCCTCGGCGACCTCTACCGGGCGAACCTCGCTTCCGATCAGACCCTTCCCGCGCTCGCGTAACGTGACGCGATGCAGCTCGACGGACGCATTGCGATCGTGACCGGGGCCAGCCGCGGCGTGGGCGCCGCCACTGCAGTGGCGCTCGCCGCCGCGGGCGCGTCGGTGGTGTGCGCCGCCCGCGCCACCGACGCGTCGCCCCTCCCGATACCCGGCACCCTCGACGACACGGTCCGACGTATCACCGAGGCGGGAGGTACCGGCGTCGCCCGCCCGACCAACCTGGCCGACGACGGGTCGGTCCTCACCATGGTCGCCGACACGCTCAGCCAGTTCGGGCGCGTCGACATCTTGGTCAACAACGCGGCGATCACGTTCCCGGGCGACATCGACCTCCCGATGAAACGCTTCGACCTGATCTTCGCGGTCGATCTCCGAGCGCCCGTCATCGCGGCCCAGGCCGTCGTCCCCGGCATGGTCGAACGCGGGGAGGGCGCGATCGTCAACGTGTCGTCGGCCGCCGCGCTCAACTACTACCCGGGCCAGATGGCATACGGCATGGCCAAGGCGGCGCTCGAACACTTCACGATGTCCCTGGCCGCCCAACTCCGGGACCATTCGATCCCGGTGAACACGTTTCGGATCGACGTGCCCGTGGCGTCCGAGGGGTTCCTCGCCGCCATGCCCGACATCGACCACTCCGATTGGGAACCGCCCGAAGTCGCGGCCGAGGGCATCCTGTGGATGCTGAGTCAGCCGCCGGCCTACACCGGCCACCACGACGGCATGGCCGCGTTGCGAGCCCAGCACGGGATCATGGCAAGCCGGGCCGAGCGACCACACGTCCAATCACCCTCGATGGTCACCGAGTCCCCGCGGTAAGCGGCCCGGGTCCCGCCGGTACCCTGCGGACCTCATGTCCGGGCTCCCGATCGACCTCACCCAGGTGTCGATCTCCTATCGGACCCGAGAGGGGATGCTCCCCGTCCTCATCGACCTGTCACTCCACATCGACGCCGGCTCGCGTACCGCGATCATGGGGCCGTCGGGTGCAGGGAAGACGACGTTGCTGGCGCTCCTCGGTGGGCTCGAGCCGATCCAGTCAGGCACGATCCGGGTGGGTGACGTGGAGCTCTCCACCTTGCGCGGCGATGAACTGGCCCGGTTCCGCCATGAGACCGTCGGTTTCGTCTTCCAACACTTCGGACTCCTCGGCAACCTCACCGCCCTGGAGAACGTCGAGCTCGCGATGTCGTTCACGCGCGGCTCGACCCGCGCTCGGCGCGACCGCGCCCGCGAACTCCTTGCGGCCGTCGGCATCGAGGCGCGGGGTCACCATCGACCCCACGAGTTGAGCGGCGGGGAGGCCCAGCGCGTGGCCTTGGCCCGTGCGTTGGCGAACGAACCGAGCGTCCTGCTCGCCGATGAGCCGACGGGGAACCTGGACGGCGACACCGCGACCAAGGTGTTGGATCTCCTCGACGCGGTCGCCGATGCCCGCGGCGCCACGCTGGTGACGGTGACTCACGATCCGCTCGTCGCCGCGCGCGCCCATCGCACGATCACGCTCCGCGCCGGAACCCTCGATGCATCGATCGCGCCGCGCTCGTGAGCTGGTCCGACGCCTTCCTCGCAGCCACGCGCTCGCTCGGTCGACGTCTCGGCCGGGCGGCACTCACGGTGCTCGCCGTCGCCTTGGCCGCCGCGCTGTTGAGCGCCCTCTTGATCATCTCCACGTCGGCCCGCACCCGCGTGCTCGATCAGCTGGCCAAGGGCGGGCCCCTCGCCGGCATTCAGGTGGCCGCCGCCGCGCCGGGGCCGGAGGCACTCGACACAGATTCGCCGCGGCCCGGTCGGGCCCGCGACCTCGACCAAGCCGCCGTGCGGCGGATCCGGCGACTCCCCGCCGTCCGCAGCGTCGTCCCGTTGGAGTCGACGCCCATTCTCGCCGAGGTGCCCACCACCGACGTCGAGCCCTTTCGCGACACGATTGCCGGCATCAACCTGCGCGAGATCCGCCGGTTGCCGATCACCGTGATCGTCGGACGCACGCCGACACCCGGCAGCCGCACCGAGATCGCGGTCACGGAGGGGTATCTGCGCCGAGTCGGCCTTCAACGCAGCACCGCCACCAAGGCCCTAGGCACGGAGGTGATCCTCGGCGCACCACGGATCTTCCCGTCGGATCGCAACCGCCCGGTGTTTCGGGGCCGCTGGACGCGCACGGTGATCGTCGGCGTGGTGGCCCAACAGGTGTTGTCGGCCCAGTTCCTGGGTTCGGACTCGATGGTGGCCGATGCCCGCGCCTGGACCGCGGCGTCACCACCCTCCCGTGGGCTCGATCTTCCGACCTCGCGCTACGCCGGCTTGTTCGTCATCGCCAACGGCCTCGACCAAGTGGGTGAGGTGCGCGCCGCGGTCACCAAGCTCGGCTACTCGACCAGCGCCCCGGAGAACCTGATCGAGACCGTTCGCCGCTACTTGCGAGTGGTCGAGATCGTGCTCGCCGGCATCGGGTTCATCGCGCTCGCCATCGCGGCGCTCGGAATCACCAACGCGTTGCTCGCCGCGGTGCGCGAACGACGGCGCGAGATCGGCGTCTTGAAAGCCATCGGCGCGCGGGACCGTGATGTCCGACGCATCTTCCTGATCGAGGCCGGCATCACCGGCCTGCTCGGCGGAATGCTCGGCACCGTGAGTGGCTACTTCATCGCTCGCGTCCTCGGATCCATTGTGAACGGGTACCTGGTCGACCAGGACCTGCCCGGAGTCGCCATCGGCCTTCCCGTCGCGGTCCTGGCCGGCGGCATTCTGGGCGCGACGCTGCTCGCCGTCCTGGCCGGGATCATTCCGGCGCAGCGCGCCGCGCGCCTCCCCGCGCGCCAAGCGATGGGCGACGCATGACCCGCCGCATGACGCGCCGTACGGTCGTCGCCGCCGGCCTCACGGCGTTGCTGGTGCTCGCCGCATGTTCCGACGGGTCGGTGGCACCGGTCGCCGAACGCGCGCCGGGCCGACGCGAGGTCTACGTCGCGATCGGGAACGGTGAGACGGCAGGGAACGGGGTCAGGAACCGGATTCGCGATGCCTGGCCCCAGATTGTCTTCCGGACCGACCTGCCCCGGGCGACCGTGCTCACCAATTTCGGTACGAACGACGCGTCGGTGGAGTCGGCGTTCGCCGAGCAACTGGCACCCGCACTGGCGCTCGAACCCACGATCGCCACGGTCCACCTCACCGAGGACACCTTCCTCACCCGTGACCCGGTCGGCTACGAGCGCAATCTCACGCGCCTCGTCCGTCAACTCCAACGGGGCGGCCGCACCGAGGTCGTCGTGGGGAATCTCGTCCCCGGAGACCGCGAGCCCGGCCTGCTCGCCTGTCTCCCGGATCCACCGCCGAACGGTCCCGAGTGCCGACTGGGCCCAATCAGCGACCTGAATCGTCAGACGGCCCGCGATGAGGAGTTCAACCAGGCGATCGCCCGCGTGGCGAAGGCGACCGGGTCACGGCTCGTCGATCTCAATGCGGCGTTCCTGCGGGCCCGCGCCGCGGGCACGGAAGACGCGCTCTGGGCGGGCAACGACTTCTCGCCGAACGTGAAGGGCCACCAACTCATGGCCCGCGAATTCGGTACGGCCGTGCGCGCCGCGCTGAAATCGCGTGCATGACCCCGCCGCGCGACTCGCAACGCAGTCGCGTGTACCGCGCTGAGACTCCCCTCGGAGGTCGGCGCTTCCCGGTACTTGCCGACTGCGCGGCGTTCGTCGACGAGGTGGTGGGGTCGCTCTGGTGGAGCGTCCGCTTCCCCGCCCGAGACTTTGGCCAGGTCCCCCGGCTCCGGCCCGGGAACGGTGCGCGCCAGGCGTTCTACCGCGAGGAGCCCTCCGGCCCCACCATCACGTTGCCGCGCCGGTACCGAACGTCGGGCGTCATCATCCACGAGCTTGCCCATTGGGCGCTTGCCGATGCCGACGATCTCCCCAACCACGGGCGTACCTTCACTCGCCTCCTCATGGACGCGACGACCGAGTTCATGGGTGAGAGCAAACGAGAGGTGCTCGCATCGGGATACGCCGAACACAAGGTGCACATCGGCCCACCACCGCGCGTCGGTCCCGACGGTGGCTACGACTACGGGTGGGACGAACGGCTCCGCCTCGGACGCGGTCGTGCGTTCGTGGTGCAGTGGGCCGACGATCGCCGCGCCCAGGGCGTCCTCATCTCACGCGCCCACCGCACGATCACGCTGCGCGGCGAGGGCGTCGATCACGCTGTCCCCGAGCGAGCGATCTGGCGGGTCAGGCCGGTTCGCTCGACCTGACCCACGCCACCCTCGGGATCAGCTGAGCCGCTCGACGATCATCGCCATGCCCTGACCGCCACCGACGCACATCGTCTCGAGACCCACGGTCTTGTCGGCGTCTTCGAGGCCGTTGAGCAGCGTGCCCATGATCCGGGCTCCGGTCATACCGAACGGGTGGCCCAACGCGATCGCGCCACCGTTCACGTTGAGCTGGTCCATGCTGATGCCGAGCGCCTTGGCCGACGGCAACACCTGAGCTGCGAACGCCTCGTTGATCTCGACGAGATCGATTTCGGCCATGGTCATTCCGGCGTACGCCATCGCTTGGCGGCTGGCCTCGATCGGACCGAGACCCATGATCTCCGGGTCGAGACCGGTGACACCTGAGGACACGATGCGGGCGATCGGCGTGATCCCGAGTTCGGCGGCCTTGGTATCACTCATCACGATCACCGCGGCGGCGCCGTCGTTGAGCGGGCAGGCATTTCCGGCCGTGACCCGACCAGTCGGGCGGAACGCCGGGGCGAGCGAGGCGAGCTTCTCGCGCTCGGTGCCGGGCCGGGGGCAGTCGTCGGCGGTCACGACCGCGCCGGCCGCCGTCGTGTAGGGCGTGATCTCACGCTCGAAGAATCCGCGCTCGATCGCCGCGCCGGCGCGCTGCTGGGACTGGAACGCGTAATCGTCCATCTCCTCGCGCGTGACACCTTCGACCTCGGCCACGTTCTCAGCGGTTTCACCCATCGCGATGTACACGTCAGGCAGGCCCGTCGGAGGCGTCCACGTTCCCTGATCGCCCGCAGTGCGCGCCGCGGACCGCTCGGCCGGGCCGTCGAACTTGTGGTTCTGGGTCCCGGGCGTGTGGTCCGAGCTGCCGCCCACCATGAATCGGCTGACGCCTTCGACACCCGCCGCGATGTAGACGTCGCCCTCGCCAGCCTTGATCGCGTGCGAGGCCATGCGAATGGTCTGGAGTGACGAGGAGCAATAGCGAGTGATGGTGCAGCCGGGCACCGTCGGCATGCCCGCCAGGATCGCCACGACCCGGCCCATGTTGAAGCCCTGCTCGCCGCCGGGCAGGCCACACCCGAGCATGAGGTCGTTCACGGTGTTGCGATCGAGTTCCGGAACCTTCTTGAGCGCGGCGTCGACGATGAACGCGGCCATGTCGTCGGCGCGCTCCTCGGCGAAGGAACCCTTGAAGGCCCGACCGATCGGGGTCCGGGCGGTCGCGACGATTACGGCTTCAGGCATCGGTGAACTCCTCGGAAGAGACGGGAACGGGGAGAGAATAGGTGGCGGCCGTGAGCGGTGCGTCACTCAACCGTCGAGCCGGCGCAATCCTTCCCGGTAGCGAGCGCCATTCTCCACGTACTGGTGCGCTCCGAGCTGGATCATCACTCGGGGCTCGACCGCGTCGAGCTTGAGCTTGGCCGGAATCCCGAGCGCCATCGCCCGCGAGGGAACCTCCATGTCGTTCGGGACCAGCGCGGCCGCGCCGACCAGCGCTTCCTCCCGCACGATCGCCCGGTGCAACACGATCGACCCCGACCCGACGAGAGCACCGTTCTCGATCGTGCAGCACTCCATGTGGACGAGATGGCCGATCACACAGTCGTCGCCGATCGACGTCGGGTTGATCAGCGTCGCATGGATCACGCTGCCGTCCTGAATGCTCGTCCGCGCCCCCACGGTGATACGTCCGTAGTCGCCACGGAGGACCGCCTGGGGCCAGATCGTCGAATCCGGTCCGATAATGACGTCGCCGATAACCGTCGCGTCGGGGTGGACGAACGCGGTGGGATCGATCTGGGGGACGAGGTCGCCGAGCGCGTAGATAGCCATAGCGGGAGCGTACGCGGCCTACCCGCGGGTCGGACAACTACCGTGGGCGCCGTGCTCCAGACGAATGCCACCGCCGCCGACCACGTGGCCGCCATCGCGCAGCACGGCTACTCGATCGTCCACGACGCGATCGATCCCGCGCTGCTCGACGATCTCACCGCCGATCTGGAACGGCTGGAGTCGATCTACGACATCCAGCCCTCACCCAACGTGTTCGAGGGGGCGCGGACCAATCGGGTCTACAACCTGCTCGCGCTCTCGCCCGTCTGGCAACAGGTTCCGGTGCACGAGCGCGTGTTGCCGATCATCGAGGGAGTGCTGGACCGCGGTTGTCTGGTGTCGTCGCTGTCATCGATCCGCATCATGCCGGAGGAGACCGCGCAACCGATTCACGCCGATGATCAGCTCATGCCACTGGCCAAGCCGCATGCACCGACCGTCTGCAACACCATGTGGGCCCTCACCGATTTCACCGAGACCAACGGCGCCACCCGGATCATGCCCGGCACCCACCTCGCCGATCACTCCCCTGGCTACGGCGAAGAGTTCGAGTCGATCCCCGCGGAGATGCCCCGGGGCAGCGTGCTCATCTGGCACGGCAGCCTGTGGCACGGCGGTGGTGCGAACTCGACCACGGCCGACCGGATCGGTCTCGCGATGAACTACTGCGCCGGGTGGGTCCGCCAGCAGGAGAACCAACAGCTCGGCATCCCGATCGAGATCGCCCGGACGTTCGATCCGCGCCTGCGGGAGCTGGTCGGATACGGCGTGTACAACATGCTGATCGGCCACATCAACAAACACAGCCCGGTCGAGATCCTCGACGCAGCACCGGAATCCGCCCGCATGATCTGGGACGCCTGACTCCGTGCACGAGGGCTCCAAGAAGGCGATCTTCGCGGCGTTCTTCGCCAACCTCGGGATCGCGATCGCGAAGGTCGCCGCCGCCATCATCACCGGTTCCGCCTCGTTGCTCGCGGAGGCGATCCACTCCTTCGCCGACACCGGCAACCAGGGCCTCCTGCTGCTGGGTGGACGCCGAGCCCAGAAGGCTCCCGACGTTCATCACCCCTTCGGCTACGGCGCCGAACGCTTCTTCTGGGCCTTCGTCGTTGCGATGGTGCTCTTCAGTCTGGGTGCCCTCTTCTCCCTGTACGAAGGCATCGACAAGCTCGTGCATCCCCACGAGCTGGATAGCCCGGGCGTGGGCTTCGCCGTTCTCAGTTTCGCCATCGCACTGGAGGCCTGGTCGCTCCGCACCGCTATCCGCGAGGCCCAGCCCCATCGCCAGGGCCGTTCCTGGTTCGCATTCATCCGGCACACGAAGAACCCCGAGCTCCCGGTGGTACTCCTCGAAGACACCGGTGCGCTCGCCGGGCTCGTCATCGCGCTCATCGGCCTGACACTGGCAGTCGTCACCGGTGAGTCGCGCTACGACGCCATCGGCTCGATCGGTATCGGCGTGTTGTTGCTCGTGATCGCCATCGTGCTCGCCGTCGAAATGAAGAGTCTGCTCATCGGCGAGAGCGCCGTCGTCGAGATCGAGACCGGCATCCGGAACACCATCGCGACGTGCCCCGAGGTACGCAGCGTCATCCACCTCCGCACCCTGCAAATCGGGCCCGAAGAAGTGCTCGTCGCGGCCAAGGTCGATTTCGTCACCGACGACGTTCCGACCCTCGCCCGGGCGATCGACGCCGTCGAAGTCGCAATTCGCGCGCACACTCCCGACGCCCGCGTGATCTACCTCGAACCCGACCTCGACCGCTCCCGCTCCCACCCCTGACCACCTTGCGTCAATAACCCCCTCGTTTGGGTGGGTTATTGACGCAAGTTCAGACTGGGGTGAAGTCCACGAGGGCGACGGAGTCGGTGCGGTGGTCGAGCACCACCTGCACGGGGAGGTCGAGGCGAAGCTCGGATGGGTCGAGACCAATCAAGTTGCCGACGACGCGGGGACCTTCCTCCAGCGCCACCACGAGCACGGCGTAGGGAAGTTCCTCGGCGAACGCGGGATCAGTCGCCCGGTGGGTGATCGTCCAGGTGAACACTCGTCCCTGACCCGAGGTTGGTTGCCAGGTCCACGCGCCCGATCCGCACGCTGCGCACAACACCCGGGGTGGATGTCTCCAGGTGTCACAGTCCGAACACCGCTGGAGGTGCAACACGTCGGTGGCGGCGGCCCGGGCGTAGAACTCCGCGCCCAACCCATCGGGGGCCGGCAACATTCGGTCGGGCCGTGCCTTCGTCATCGGTCGGCTCCCAACACCACGAGACTGCCGTCGCCGAAGTCTCCCCAACCGGTCACGAGCCCGAGTTCGGCCTCGGGTACCTGCAACGACGACGTGCCCCGCAGCTGACGCACCGCCTCGACCACGTGGTTCATCCCCCACATGTGCCCCTGCGACAACAGTCCACCGTGCGTATTGGTCGGGAGTCGACCGTCGATCCCCAGCGCCCCGTCACGAACGAATGCACCCGCTTCCCCCCGGGCGCAGAAACCGAGCGCCTCGAGTTGCAACAGGACGACGTAGGTGAAGCAGTCGTAGATCTGCGCGAAGTCGACGTCGGTCGGCGCGATGCCGGCCATGCCCAACGCGCGCGGTGCGGCGTCGGTGAGACCGATGTGGAAGAGGTCCGGGCGGTTGGCGATGTCGTCGGCCGGCGACGGATGGCCTTCGCCGACCCCGAGGATCACCGCCGGGCGCGGGGGCAGATCCCGCGCCCGCTCCGTGCTCGTCACCACGACCGCGGCGGCACAATCCGTTTCGACACAACAGTCGAACAAACGAAACGGCTCGCTTACCCAGGCGCTGGCCAGGTAGTCGTTCATCGTGAGTTCGCGACCCCGCATCAGCGCCTTGGGGTGACTCTGGGCATGGTTCCGGAACGTGATGGCCACCTCACCGAGATCGGTCTCGAGCGTGCCGTAGAGCTGTTGGTGACGAGTCGCGATCCAGCCGTAGTACTGCGCGGCCGAGCGCGCGCCGTAGGGCAGGTAGAAGTCGACGAGGACATCCGCCACCGCGTTGGCATCCAACCCACGACGCGGTCGGCGGATGTCGGGGCGGTGGCGGAACGCCGAATAGCCATTCCAGCCGACGACGACAAGCACGTTCGTCGCGACTCCCGTCGCCACCGCGATCGCGGCATTCTGCACCGCGGCCACGGAGGAGGCGCCGCCCATGTGGATCGTCGCGGAGTAGGCGACCGACGGGATTCCAAGGTTGGCCGCGAGTTCCTCGACGGTCGTGTAGCCCGGCGGCGGCACGATCCCGTCGATGTCGGACACGCGCAAGCCGGCGTCGGCGATCGCCTCCTGGGCGACGTCCAGCATCATCTCGACCGGGAGCCGATCCGCACCGCGCAGATACTCGGTCTCGGCGACCCCGACGATCGATGCCGCTCCCGACAGCCGCGTCATGAGGCGGCCACGAACGCGTCCACCACGTCGCGTCGCCAGTCGAACAAGTCGCGCGAGTGTGACGCGTCGGTCCGCCCGATCCGAACGCACACGAGGTCGTGGGCGGGCGAAATCAGGATCGACTGCCCTTCGTACCCGTTGGCCCAGAACGTTCCGGACGTATCCCCGGTCGCCCACCACTGCCAGCCGTACCCCCGACCATCGTCGGGGTCGATCGAGCGGATCCGCCGGCCGTCGTCCACCCAACCCTCGGGGAGCACCCGGGTGGTGTCCCAGAGACCGTCGCGCAGATACAGGTACCCGAACCGGGCGAAGTCCTCGGCGATCGCGTGGACGTACGACGACGCCACCCACAAGCCCGTCGCATCCATGGTCGGTTCGGCCGTGCTCATCCCGATCGGGGCGAAGAGGCGGTCGACGAGGAACTCCCGATACGCATCTCCGCGGCCGACGATGTCGGCGACGATGCCCGAGATCACATTCGTCGTGCCGCTCGAATAGTTGAAGTGGCTGCCGGGCGCGAACGCGAGCGGACGCGACCGGGCGAAACGGCCGACGTCGGCATGGCCCTCGCCGTAGAGCATGTCGATCACTTGGGACCCGCCGGCATCGACGTAGTCCTCGTTCCACGCCAAACCGTCGCGCATTGCGAGGAGGTCGGGAAGCGTGATCGCCGAACGTTCGTCAGCCTTCCATTCCGGCACGAGACGCTCGTCGTCGAGCCGCAGCCGACCGTCGCCCACGAGGATTCCGACGGCCGCATGCAGCATCGATTTCGCCATCGACCACGAGAGCAGCGGCGTGTCCCGCTCGACGGGGATCGGATCCCCCACCCAGTTCGGGAGGGGGTTCCCGTACCGTTCGGCGATGATCCGTCCCGCGTGGACGATCACGACGGCATAGGTGGTCTCGTACCGTTCGCCGTCGCGAAACATCCGGTCCACCAGGTCGTCGACCGATACGCCGGCCGGAGCCGGGCCGCGTTCCCACCGCTCTGTCGGCCAGGCGAGCCCACTCGGTTGGGGCGGCAGTGCAACGAGGGGTGCGTCGAGATCGATCATGGCCTCACCTTGGCACGCGCGATCCGCTCAGGGCATCTTCGTCACGGGTCCGAGGCACACTCGGAATCTCCTAGCCTGAGCCGACTCGACGAAGGGGAACCCATCGATGGAACCGATCGTGAACACCACCAGTGGGCCAGTGCGGGGGCTTCGCCGCGATGGCATCGCGGTCTACCGCTCGATTCCCTACGCGGCCCCACCGATCGGTGCTCGCCGATTCCGCCCACCCGTCCCGGTCCAGCCGTGGACCGACCTCTTCGAAGCGACCACCTTCGGTCCGGTGGCGGCACAACTCCCATCACCGCTCGAATCCATGCTCGGGGCACCACCACCCGTCTGCGACGAGGCTCAGGCCCTCACCCTCAGCATCTTCACTCCCGAACCCGACACCGCCAAGCGCCCGGTGATGTTCTGGATCCACGGCGGAGCCTTCGTGAACGGTTCGGGTGCGTCGCCGATCTACGACGGGCGCCGCTTCGCCCAACACGGTGATGTCGTGGTGGTGAGCATCAACTATCGCCTCGGCGCGTTCGGCTTCCTCCACCTCGACGAGATCTTCGGCCCCGAGTTCACCGGATCGGGGAACGCCGGTGTGCTCGACCAGGTGTGCGCACTCCAATGGGTGCGCGACAACATCGAGAGCTTCGGCGGCGACCCCGCCCGGGTGACCATCTTCGGGCAGTCGGCCGGCGGCATGAGCGTGGGAACGTTGCTCGGCATGCCTGCGGCCCAGGGCTTGTTCGCCCAGGCGATCGTGCAGTCGGGCGGCAGTTCGTTCTGCCTCCCGTCCGACCGCGCCACCGAGACCGCCCGGACCGTCCTCAAGGAAGCCGGCGTCGAGACCGTCGCCGATCTCGAGTCGGTCTCGATGGATGCGATTCTCGAAGGCCAGACGGCGATCTTTGCCGCGGGGCTGCGCAGTGATCTGCCGTTCCAGCCGGTGGTCGACGGCATCGTGTTACCCAGTCGTCCCATCGATGCGGTGCGCGCTGGCCTCGGCCAGGTTCCGACCATGATCGGAACCACCAAGGACGAGATGACGATGTTCACTGCGTTGGATCTCGGAACGGGGACGATCGACGACTCGGTGATCACGGGCGTCCTCGCGGAGTCGTTCGGTGACCGCGGCCCCGAGGTCGAGGCGGCCTACCGCACCCTCTTCTCCGATTCCGACGCCACGGACCGCATCACCGCGATCGCCACCGACCGCGTGTTCCGCACCCCCGCGCTTCGTCTCGCCGAGGCCGCACCGATGCGACCGACCCACATGTACCTGTTCTCGTGGGAGTCACCAGTCTTCGACGGGAAGCTCAAGAGCTGTCACGCGCTGGACCTCCCGTTCGTCTGGGACGCCATCGACAAACCCGGGCTCACGATGCTGACCGGCGACGGACCGCATCGCCAGGTCGTTGCCGATGCCATGCACCACGCGTGGATCGCGTTCGCCCGGACCGGCGATCCGGGATGGACCCCGTACGAGCCGGAGGCGCGATGGACGCAGAACTTCAACACCGAGTCCGAGCTCGTTTCGGACCCGATGCGTGAGCAACGCCTCCTCTGGGCCGAGGTCTCCTAGCGCCCATCAACCCCCACTTTTGGTCTGGGCGTGGGCAGCACCACCCCCCTGGAGACCAAAAGTCGCGTCGATCGTTACTGGACGGTGGCGCCGCCGTCGACAACGAGGGCGTGACCGACCATGTAGCGGGCGGCATCGGAACACAGGAAGGCAATGGTCGAAGCGATCTCGTCGGGGGTACCGAGTCGGCCCATCGGCACGCCCGCCGTCATGGCCCGCTCGACCCGCTCGTCGCCACCCATGAAGCCTTCGAGCATCGGCGTGCGCACACTGCCCGGACAGACGCAGTTCACCCGCACCCCGCGCGGCGCCAATTCCAGCGCAGCCGACTTTGTGAGCCCGACGACACCGTGCTTGCTCGCGACATAGGCCGGAAGTCCGGCAAACCCGACCAGTCCCGCGCCCGACGCGACATTGACGATGGCTCCCGACCCGGCCGACACCATCACCGGCAACTCGGCTCGCATTGCATAGAAGACGCCGTCCAGATTCACGGCCATGGTCGCCCGCCACGCGTCGAGCGGGTAATCGACCACGCTCCCCGGCGTCCCCGTTGTCCCGGCGTTGTTCACCGCGAAGTCCAGCGACCCGAACGCAGCGACACATGCGGCCACCATTGCCTCCGTGGCCTCCGGACTCGTGACGTCGACCTCGACGAACAGGGCGTCTGACCCCAAGGCGCGCACCTCGTTCGCGACGGCGTTCCCGGCGTCGGCAGTGACGTCGGCCACCACCACCGACGCGCCGAGTCGGGCGAACTCCAGTGCCGTCGCCCGTCCGAGTCCGGATGCGGCCCCGGTCACCACCCCGGCCTGGCCCCGCAGGGAGTTGGTCACCCGAAGTACTCCCCGCCGTTCACGTCGAGAGTCTGGCCGGTGATCATGCGGGCCATGTCGGAGGCGAAGAAGACGATCGACTCCGCGATGTCTTCCTGGGGTGGGATCTCGCCGAGGGGGATCTCACGAGTGATCTCGGCGATGACTTCTGCGCTCGTCATGCCGCGCGACTGGGTCTGCCAGTCGACGTACATCTGCACGTTGGGTCCCCAGATCCATCCGGGCACGACGGCATTCACCCGGATGTGATCGGACGCGACCTCGGTGGCCAGGGACCGCGTCAACGTGATGAGAGCACTCTTGCTCGCCGCGTACCCGGCCTCGTTGGGTCGGATCTTGCGAGCACTCTGGGATGCCACCATGACGATGCTGCCCCCGCCACCCGCCCGCAACGAAGGGAGACAGGCCCTGGTCATGTTGACTGCGCCGAAGAAGTTCACTTCGAAGATCTTGCGCCACGTGTCGAGATCGGCGTCGGCTACCGACTCGAACGCATCCCCCCGGAACGCGCTGTTGACGACGACATCGATGCCACCGAATTGCTCGACCGCGTGGGCGGCGATCGCCTCGCACTCCTCGGGGTGGGTCACGCTGCCCGGGGCCGCCACCGCTCGGCCGCCGCTCGCGGTGATCTCCGCGGCGACGTCACTCACCCGGTCGGCGTTGCGGGCGACCAGGACCACGGCAGCACCTTCGCGGCCCAGTGCGAGTGCGCTCGCTCGGCCCAAGCCCGGGCCGACGCCGGTCACGACTGCGGTCTTGCCTTCGAGCAGGCCAGGTCTGGTCATGCCGAGATCGTCCCATCCTTGTTGACCGAGGGTTCGCTGGACCGGGATCGGCCCGAGCGTCGGAGTGCCGAGACGATTTCGGCCGCGGCGAGAAGGACCGCCGAGGCAATGAACGCCGGCCCGAACGCCAGGAGCGCGAAGAGCCAGTTGAAGCTCCCGTCGCCGCTGTCGACCGAGCTCGTATAGGTGGTGACCGCCTTCAACGTTGGCGGAGCCGTCACCACTTGTGCCGGGAAGGTCGCACCCATGACGAACGCGATCGCGAATCCGACCACCAAAACTCCGAAGGCGCCGGCACGGAGTCGACCGGCGCGCCCCTTGCTGTCTGCCACTACTGCCCCCTGATCGAGCCGACGATGGTCATGGCTGGGCGATGAGCCTCCCAACCGGGCGCCAGGGTGGCAGGATCTGGCGTCCCCGGCAACCCAGGAGTCCCGCGGTGATCAAACGTATTGGCTTCCTCGTCCGGAACCCGGCGCTGACCGTCGACGAATTCCACGCGCGGTGGCAGGGACAGCACGCGGATCTCGTGACCGCCAGCGCGGCCGCGGCCGACCAGTTGGTCCGGTACGAACAGCATCGCCGCACCGCTCGCGACTACGAACGAGCGGAATGTCCCTACGACGGGGTCGCGGTGCAGTGGTACGACTCCTGGGAGGGATTCCTCGCCATGCGCGACGACCCGCGCCACGCCGCGGTTCGCGCCGATTCGGCCGATCTGTTCGCCGAGGTGCTCGAGGTCTTCACCGGGCCCGAGATGGAGGTCATCGCCGGTCCGCCCGACCGCGGCGAACCCGTCACCAAGCTGATCTGTGGCGTGCGCCACAAGCCCGGGATGAGCCTCGACGACTTCCACCGCTACTGGTGGGAGGTCCACGGCCCGCTCAACCGCGACACGCCGGCGGTACGGCAATACTTCATCCGCTACGAGCAGAACCACCGCCTCCCACAGGACTACGAGCGCGCGGAGTGCGACCTCGACGGCGTCACGATCGAATGGTTCCGATCCGCGCGCGACTTCTTCGGCATGGCCATCGACCCGGAGAGTCGCGACGTGATCCGAGCCGACGAGGAGAACTTCCTGGACACCGACGGCCTGGTGTGGCTCCTCTCCGGCCCCGAACACGTCGTCCTCGACCGCAGCTAGCTACAAGCAGAGTTCCGCCATGGTGCGCAGCGTGTTGGCGTCGCCGTAGAGCAGGATCTGGGTCACGCAGGATTCACGCCACATCTCGAGGTCGTCGCGGATCTTCTCCTTCGATCCGATCAGCGCGGTTTCCTCGATCAGCGACAGCGGCACCGTCGCCGCCGCCTCTTCCTTCTTGCCCGCGAGGTAGAGGTCCTGGATCTTCTTGGCCTCGGCCTCGTAGCCCATGCGCCCGAAGACATTGGCGTGGAAGTTGACCTCCCGCGCGCCCATGCCGCCGATGTACAGGGCGAGCACCGGGCGCAACATGTCGGCCGCTTCCGCGACGTTGTCGTGGATGATCACCGGGACGGTCGCCGCCACCGTGAAGTCGTCGAACGAACGACGCGCCCCGGGGCGGGCAAACCCTTCGGACAAGGCGTCGCGGTAGAAGGTGTCGATCTTCGGTGAGTAGTAGATCGCGAGCCATCCGTCAGCGATCTCTGCCGTGAGCGCGACGTTCTTCGGCCCTTCGGACGCGAGGTAGATCGGGAGATCCTCTCGCAACGGGTGGGTGATGGACCGCACCGCCTTCCCGAGCCCGGTGCCGCCCGGGTACGGAAGCGTGTAGTGATCGCCGTCGTAGGTCACCGGTTCGTCCCGGGCCAGAATCTTGCGGATGATCTCCACGTACTCACGGGTCCGCGCCAGCGGTTTCGCGTAGGGCTGGCCGTACCACCCCTCCACCACCTGGGGTCCCGACGCACCGAGACCCAAGATGAAGCGACCGTTGGTGAGGTGGTCCATCGTGATCGCGGCCATCGCGGTCGCCGTCGGTGTGCGCGCCGACATCTGAACGATCGAGGTACCCAGGTTGATCGTCGACGTACCCGATCCGTACCACGCCAACGGTGTCAGCGCGTCCGAGCCGTACGCCTCGGCGGTCCACGCGCTGGAGTATCCGAGCCGCTCGGCTTCCAGGAGCAGCTCGGCCGCGCCCACGGGCGGCGCCGCGCCCCAGTAACCGATCATGAATCCGAGGTCCAGGTGCTTGGTCATGGCGAGGGAGGCTATTCGCTCGCCGCGGCGCCACGTTCGGATGGTCGCCCGGTCACGACCGCGACGACGGACGCCCTGACCTCGTCGCCGACCCGGAACCAGGCGGTCAGCGTGTCGCCCGATGCCGCGGTGGTGAGCGTGCATTCCTCGTCGTCGGAGACCCCCGCCCCGAACTCGATCGACGCCCGAACGACCGACCGGCCGGCCCCCTCGCAGTGGAGCAGGTCCTCGATAGCCACCCAGTAGACCGCGTTGTTGATGTGGCCCAGAATGTCGATGTCGGAACTCCGGCGTGGCCACACGAGTCCGACCGCCCCGACGGGTGGCGCGGGATGCGTGAGTCGGGCGCTCACCCGGTTGGCCCGGATCGCCTCGCCGTAGACGCCGAAGAACTCCGGTGCGAGCGTGACCGGCGCCCGGGTTCGAAGGTCGACCGACACCCACACCGCGCGACCCCGCAGGTACTCACGACGAGGATCGGTCGCGTGCCGGACGGCGGTCGTGCGTTCCGCCCACCGGCCGCCGACGCCGGTACAGAAGGTCTGCACCTGGAGGTCCGCATCGAGGCCGGGCAGCCGAGTGACGTCGATCTCCATCCGGCGCAGCACCCAGGCTCGGCCGGCGGGGAGCGCGGCGTCCGCGCTGTCGTCAGCCGCCACGTCCTGGAAGTACCGCGCCGCGGCATCGAGCCGTAGGCGGCCGGATGCCGTGCAGTCTCCGAGCCGCACTCGTTGCGCCATGGTGAACCGGCGGCCATCACCGATCTCGGTCACCGCGCGGCCTCGGCCAACCCCGCTACCAGCGCATCAACGTACGCCGGTTCGCCTCGCGGCCCGTAGCCACGAACCCGTGGCGGCAGTTCGACCTGCACGCCGCCCTGACGGCTGAGATTCACCGGGTTCGCGACATGAAGGCCGCGCAGTTCGCGGGGGATCTCGTCGAGATCGTCGACCACCTCGAACCCGTCGAGGCTCGCGCGCAGACAGTCAGCCGTGTGAGCGGCCACCTCGCGATTCGCGCCACCGAGCAGCAGTCGAGTCCAGAATCCTTCTCGCCCGTAGCCGTGGATCGAAATGACCACATCGACGTGGTCGAGAAACCGACGGAGATGCGGTGCAGCCGCCGGATCACACCGATGCGACGGAACGTGCCATTGGAGGTCCTCGGGCTGTTCGACGGTGTACAACGACGCGCCGGCGGCGAGGGCCGCCCGCCGGGCCACCTCCGCAGTCCCCCGTTCGAGCGAACCGCCGTGCAACGCCAGAAACCCCACCCGCGACGCCAGCGCACACGTCTCGACCACGCCGTCGTGCGCGAGGAGGTCGGCGAGCATGGGAAGAACCTACAAGTCGGGTACGGCCGCGATCAGCCGATCGAGTTCCGCGACGTCATCCGTGGTCGGCACCAGCACCAACTCGTCGGCGCCCGTCTCGGCGAGGGCCGCGACGGTCTCGCGCACCACGCCCGGATCGTTCATGCGACACAGGTCGGCCATCGCCGTGGCCACCGCTTCGCCGAAGATGCCGAGATAGTTCGTCGCGTAGCCGTGGAGCCGGGCCGGGCCGTCGGACCCCAGCGCGAACCACGTCGACGTGGCCAACCAGGGACGACTCGTCCGGCCCGCATCGGTCCACGCACTTCGCACCGCGTCGAAGGTTCGTTGCACCGAATCGACATCGGGCGCGAGGTCGAAACCCGACAATCCATCGGCCCAGCGCGCCGAGCGGGCGAGCGACTTCGGACCCATCGCCGCGGTCAGAATCGGCGGGCCACCCGGCTGCACCGGCGTCGGGCCGATCGGTGGAATCCCGTCGATGACTTCTTCGCCGTTCCAGGTCTGCCGCAACTGGGCGACCTGCTCGTCCAGGCGGGCGAAGCGATGGTCGGTCGAAGCACCGACGGCGACGTAATCCTGGTCACGGCCGCCCACGCCGACTCCGAGCGTCAACCGACCCTCCGAGAGCACGTCGATCGTGGCCGCCTGTTTCGCGACGCGCACGGCGTTGTGACTCGGCAAGACCACGATGGTCGAAACGATGCGCACCCGGCGGGTTGCCGCCGCCGCAAACGCGAGTGACGCGAAGAGGTCATGGCTCGGATACGCGACCCGCTCCCCGACCGCGACCGACGAGAACGGACCGTCGTCGATCCGCGCGCACCACTCCCGAATCGTCGGCCCATCGACCCCCGCCACAAACGACGGCAACGTCATTCCTAATTTCAATCTGGGTCTCCAGGATTCACGTGGGTCCTCCTCGAACCGGAGCGAGGAACGAGCGGAGGTGAGCAGCTCGGGAGCGAGCCCCGCTCACCCCACTCCGACGGAGTGCGAGCGTACGAGCAAAAATTAAGCGTTCTTGGGGATGTCCTTGAAGGGGGCGCCCTTGTTGGGGTCGGGCTCTTTGGGGAGGCCGAGGGCCCGTTCGCCGATGATGTTGCGCTGCACCTGGTCGGTGCCGCCATAGATCGACGGTCCCGGCGAGAACAGGACCATCTCCTGCTGCATGCCGCCGCTCATCGAGTCCTTGCTCATCACCATCATCTCGGGACCGAGCACTGCGGTCGAGACCTCACGGTTGAGCCGGAGCATGTCGCTCATCATCAACTTGGCAATGTTCGGAGCTCCGGCGCTGGCACTTCCGCCCCGCATCCGCAAGCTCGAGTACTTCCCGATCTGTTGGAGCGTCCACAGCTTCGCGATGCCTTGCCGCACGGTCGGGTCGGTGATCGTGCCGTTGGTCTTCGCGAGTTCGATCAATCGCTGCGCCATGCCGCCGCCGCCACCGCCGGTCCCACCGGTGCGCTCCTGGCCGACCGTGTCGCCGACGCGCACACCCAACTGATTCGACAAGGGTCCGGGAAACGCCGAGCCGGCTGCACCGCTTCCGCCGCTGCCGAGTCCGGCGCGCTCGGCGGCGAGCGTCGTGTTCGCCACGGCCCACCCGTTGTTCAACTCGCCGATCATGTTGGCGTGGGGCACGCGGGCACCATCGAGGAAGACCTCGTTGAACATCGCCCGGCCGGTCATCTCTTTCAGCGGCCGGATCTCGATACCCGGCTGGTCCATCTCGATACCGAAGTAGGTGATGCCGGTGTGCTTCGGCGACTCCGGGTCGGTGCGCGCAATGAGCATGCCCATGTTGCAGAGCTGCGCCGTGGAGGTCCAGACCTTCTGCCCGGTGATGACCCACTCGTCACCGTCGCGTTCGGCTTTGCACTGGAGCCCGGCCAGGTCCGAGCCTGCGCCCGGTTCGCTGAAGAGCTGACACCAGGCATCGCGACCGTCGAAGATCCGCTGCAGCCAGACGACTTTCTGCTCGCGGGTCGCGTGCGTCGCGATCGTCGGCGCCGCGAGGAGATACCCGAGCCCCGCCGGTGGACCCACGGCCTTGGCCGCGGCCAACTCCTCGTTGACGATGTTGGCGAGCGACCGGCTGTAGCCGCGCCCGAAATCCTCTTCGGGGTACGTCGGTGCGGCATAGCCGGAGGCGGTCAGGCGGGCCCACCACTCGCCGACGGTCAGATCGGGATCCCAGTTGTCGGCAATCCACGCTCGCACTTCTTCACGTACGGCCTCAGGGGAAGACGTCGCCATCGTTGACAGCCCTTTCAGTTCAGTCGAGGAGGTGGTGCATCTTGTCCGGCGGCCGCGCAATCACGCCCCGGTCACCGACGAGAACCACCGGTCGTTCCATGAGTTCGGGATGCGCGAGCAGCAGCGTCACGACCTCGTCGCGCGTCGTGTAGGCAGCCGGGTCCAAGCCGAGGTCCTTGAATCGCTTGTCCTTGCGCACGAGTTCGGCCGGAGCTTCCTCGATGACCTTCACGATCCGTTCGAGGGTCGCCCGATCCGGCGGCGCCTTGAGGTACTCGACCACCGTGGCGTCGATGCCACGGTCGGCCGCGATCTGGAGCGCGCCCCGCGACTTGGAGCACGCCGGATTGTGGAAGATCTCGATGTCCGACACGGGGTCGGAGGCTACTGCGGCGAACCGGCCGCGAGCCCGTCCAGTCGTGCGCTGAGCTCCGCGACGATCGCTTCCAACTGGGCAACCCGCGTTTCAAGATCGGGCTCGGAGCGTGCACGAGTGACTTCCGCCACACCTGGACCGGTTGTCGAGCTCCCGGCCGTGGCCGGGTCGGCCACCGAGGTCGAGAGTTGCTCTTCCCACCGCGATTCCTTGTGACCTGGCTCGCGAGGGAGCTGCACAACGAGGGGTCCGTCTTCATGATCACGCAACTCCGCCAGCGCCGCGTCGACCGAGTCGAGGTCGGCGAACTCATGGAGGCGCTCGCACCGACCCTTCAACTCCCCCGCCGTCTGCGGCCCGCGCAGGAGCAGGACCGCCAACAACGCCAGGCCGGGCTCCGAGACAGGAACGACCGCGGTGAGCGACTGTGAATACTTGATCGCCCGTCCCCCATGGGGCTTCTCCCGGCGGATCAGCTGGTGCGCTCGTAACTCGTCCAGTCCCGCCTCCACGGTGTCGGCGTCGTACCGGACGACGGGCCACCGGTTCGTGGTCTGGTTACAGGCGGACGCGAGCGCATTGAGGCTGAGCGGATACTGGTCAGGAGTCGTGCGTTGCTTCTCCAAGAGACAGCCGAGGATTCGAGCTGCAACCGGCGTGAGTTCCATGCCCGCAAGCTAGCCAGCCGCGCCGCCAGATATGTTTGCACGATGAGTGAGCCTTCCAGTGCCCAATTCCTCGGTCGCGACGATGTCAACGACATCGAATCGATCATCCGTGACGACGCCCGGGACTTCGGCACCGAATCGCATTCCACGACTGCCCGCGGCGACGCGATCTTCACCTGGGACTACAGCCGAACCCGACAGGGCCTGAGCAAGCTCTACGAGAAGGCCAAGGATTCCCAGTGGAACGGCGCCACCGACCTCGACTGGTCGATCGACGTCGACCCGGAGAAGGTGGCCCGGGAGATGTCGGGTGCCGTCGCGTTCTTCCAGCAGCGCATGACCGACGTCGAGGGCTCGCCGGTCAAGCACTGGGGTGAGAAGGAATGGCTCCAGTTCCAGATGGAGGCCTTCAACTGGCGCATGAGTCAGTTCCTCCACGGCGAGCAGGGCGCACTGCTGTGCACCGGCAAGATCGTCGTCACGACTCCCTGGATCGACGCCAAGTACTACGCGGCCTCCCAGGTGATGGACGAGGCGCGTCACGTCGAGGTCTTTGCGCGCTACCTCGACACCAAACTCGACGGGCACTACCCCGTCAACGCCAACCTGCAGCTCCTGATCGACGACGTCCTCGGCGACTCCCGCTGGGACATGACCTACATGGGCATGCAAATCATGATCGAGGGGCTCGCCCTCGCCGCCTTCGGTTTCATGCACCACGTGACCCAGGAACCGCTGTTGAAGCAACTGCTCCGCTACGTCATGAGCGACGAAGCGCGCCATGTCGCCTTCGGGGTCCTCTCGCTCCAGGAGTACTACCAAGGGCTCAATGCGTCGGAGTTGCGCGAGCGGCAGGAGTTCGCGTTCGAGGCCGCGATCCGGATGCGCGACCGGCTCATGATGCAAGCAGTGTGGGAGCGCATGGGGATCCACCGGAAGACGATCACCGAGACGATGTTCCGCCTGCGCGCCGAGGGCGGCAACCCGTTCCAGGCTGCCCTCTTCTCCAAGATCGTGCCCAACTGCAAGAAGCTCGGCCTGCTCGACGCCGGCGACGGCTGGCTGCGTGATCGGTTTACCGAGATCGGCGTCATCGAATACGAAGACGCCCTCGACACCGGCGAGGAGTACGAGATGTTCGCCCTGACCAAATCCTGATTGCCCGTCCGGCTTTCGTTACCACTGGGTCGAGATCGTCAGCGCTTCGGTCAGGCGTTCGGCGTACTCGGAGCGGATGATCTCGACCGCGCCGAGCGATGCCAGGTGAGGAGTAGCCCACTGCACGTCGAGCAGGGTCGCGCCGATCGCGTCGAGATGATCGACGAGCGTCACCAATGCCACCTTCGATGCATCCGTGTCGCGGTGGAACATCGATTCCCCCGCGAACAGCCCGTTGATCGCAACCCCATAGAGACCCCCGACGAGTTGGCCGTCCCGCCAGGCCTCGACGCTGTGAGTCCACCCGAGTTCGTGAAGCCGAACGTAGGTGTCCACGAACTCGTCATCGATCCAGCCGTGGGGCCGTCGAGGGTCCGCGCACGCGCGCATGACCGCCTCGAACTCGGTATCGAACCGAATCTCGAACCGACTCAGATTCCGTCGCAATGACCGGGAGACTCGTAGGCCGTCGAGCGGGATGACGCCGCGCCGCTGCGGCGACCACCACCCGAGCCGGCCACGTCGACCCAATCGCATGGGGAAGAGACCGGTGCGGTAGGCCGCAAGCACTGTGCCCGGTTCGAGGTCGGCACCGACCCCGGCGACGTCGCCGTCACCGGCCTGCTCGGGATCGGGAAGCTGCCACTGGGTCGGTGGCGGTTCTATCGGCTCGGGCACGCAGCCATCCTTGCGGATCAGGCCGCTACGGTCTCGGCCTCGTCGAGCGCAATCTCGACCTTCGCGTCGTCAGCGTTCGCAAGCTCGGCCATGGGCGCGCCGCGCGCCTGATGCACAACGCCCCACCGAGGCACCCGACCGGCACACGCCCACGCCACGGTCTGGACGACGACGGCAGCAGTGAGGTGTCGGTACCCGGCGATCAACAACGGATAGGCACGCAGCGCTCGTAACGACTGACCTTCGATCCGCAGCGCCAAGGCCGTGAGCCCGAGTTGCAGCACCGTGATGCCGACCCACACCGCCACCGGCAGTGCCGACCCCGCGATGAGACCCCAGATCAAGACGAAGTCCAGGAGGGGTGAGAGCAACGGAAAGACCACCTGGGCCAACCCCAGGTAGGCCCAGACCGCAGCTCCGCGGCGCGCCGATCGTGGTCGTCGGGTCATCCCACGGTGTCGCCACAAGGACTGGGCGATACCGAAGGACCATCGCGAACGTTGCCGCCACAGCGCCCGCACCGTCGTCGGCGTCATGGTCCACGCCACCGCCGCCGGCGCGAACCGCACATCCCAGCCGCCTGCGACGAGCGCGAGTGTGAGGTCGGTGTCCTCCGCGACCGTCGGACTCCAGAAGCCTCCGACCGCTTCGATCGCGCTGCGGCGATACGCGCCGGCTGCGCCGGGGACCGTCACTTGGGCAGCCATCAGATCGAGCGCCCGCCGGTCGAAAGCGTTCCCCACCACATACTCGAGATGTTGCGCGCGACCGAGCCACCCGGTTGGTCGACGCACCCGGAGATTCCCGCTCACGGCTCCGACCTGTGGATCAGCAAACGGAGCCGTCAGTTCCATCACCGTACCGGCCTCGACCTCGGTGTCCGCGTCGACCGTGACGATCAACTCCGCGTGGCATCGGGCCAGGCCGGCCGCCAAGGCGGCAGCTTTCCCACCATGCGCTTCGGTGACGAGCACCACGCGGTCATCGGGGATCGCCGCGACGAGCGTGGTCGTCCGGTCGGTCGAACCGTCGTCGACCACGACGATCTCCAGTTCGACCCCGCGTGATCGTCGCAGCGCCTCGATCGTACGCACGATCGTTCGCTCTTCGTTGTACGCGGCGACAATGACACTGACCCGAGGCGGCGTTGCGTCGCGCACGCCCGCGACGCGACGACGACTGTGACGCCATCCCGCAGCCGCGGCACCGACCATCCGAAGGAGCGCTCCTGTCGCGACGAGCACGAGTCCGAGCACGAGCCAGCGCGACCAAGTCTCGGCCACGGCGGTCGCGACCAGAAATCCTCGACCCCACGCGTGTTCCCAGCCTCCGGCCGACGGCATCGCCGCACCCGGTGGGATGCGTGCCGCACCGCTCACCGTCGTGAACTGGTAGCCGGACTCCCGCAAACGGTCAATCAGCGCGCCGAGCGCCGCCACCGTTTGGGCCCGGTCGCCTCCCCCGTCGTGGAGTTCGATGATCGCGCCCGCGCCCCCGACCGGCGTCGAGTGACGCAGAATCACGTCAGTCCCTGGCCGCTTCCAATCGCTCGAATCGCGATCGGCGAGCACCGTGACGTATCCGTCCTCCCCGGCGCGGAGGAGCGCCAGATAGCGCTGGAGGCCCACGTTCGACGGGCGCGTGACGAACGGGGGACGGAACAAGGCCGTGCTCCGACCGGTCGCCCCGATAATCGCGAGTTGGGTCAACCGGAGATCTCGCACGAACTCGTCGCGCGGCTGGGAGGCGACCTCGAGATGACGGTACGAGTGGACACCGAGCTCGCCGCCTTGACGGATGACGCGTCGGACCAACTCCGGGTGACGGGTCACGTGTTCACCGATCACGAAGAACGTCCCGGGAACGCGTTTCTCCGCCAACACATCGAGGATCGCCGGTGTCCACCGTGGATCGGGCCCATCATCGAAGGTGAGCGCGACCGTTCCCGGCCGCACGTGTGCGGATCGAACCCCATCCGGTCCGACGTCCACGACGGAACCGACGTCGTTGCGGAAGGCACTCCCTCCGTCGTCCCGGTTCCCCTCGCCCGCCGCCACTCCGGTCGTGTAGTGGTGGACCGTCAGCGAAACCCCCGACACGATCAGGATCATCAGGAGGGCCGCCGGCCACCATCGGCCGCTGCGCCGGGATCGCCGAGCGCCTCCGATCGGCCGCACCACCGATCGCCGGCGACGGGTGCGGCCGACCACGAACCAACCCACGAGACCCACCACCACGACGGCTACGACAACGAGTGGCATCACCGAGGGTCCGGAGTGCGGCAACGACGTCGCCCGGTTCGGCCGCACTGCATCGAACCGTTCGATTTGGGGGAGATCCAGTGCCGGCGCCGATGGGCCGGATATGAACCCGAGGACGAGGGGGGCGACGAACAGCAACGTCGCCAGCACCACGAGGGTCACCACGGCGGCCACCCACCGCGATCGGTCGCGGCTCCGCGCTGCGAACACGGGCGCGCTGCCCAACCCCCGGTTCCGATTCACCTGCCCCATTTGTTGCCCCAACTCGGCGAAAGACGTCGCAAATGTACTTCTCGTGCGGAGTGGTCACAACGGCGCAGGACAGCGCTCCCTGGTCCCGAGCGGTCCGTTCGGTCAGCGCACGCCGATGGGGGCCGCGTCGGGTGCGATCGGGGCGGGCAGGTCCGTCTCGCCCATCAGCGCCCCGTCGACTGCCGCCGCGCACGAGCGACCCTCGGCGATCGCCCAGACAATAAGGCTCTGACCGCGTCCCATGTCGCCGCACACGAAGACGTCGTCGACGTTCGTGGCGAACGAAGCATCCCGGCTGACGTTGCCGCGCTCGTTCAGTGCAACCCCGAGCTGGTCCAACAGTCCTTCCCGCTGCGGACCGACGAATCCCATCGCCAACAAGGCCAGGTCGCACGGGAGCTCGAAATCGGAACCCTCGATCTTCTCGAAACTCATCCGCCCGTCGGTGAACTTCTGTTCGACCTCGTGCGCGCGCAGTGCCCGCACGTTGCCGTGGTCGTCGCCGAGGAAGCATTCGGTGTTGACCGCGAAGACGCGTTCACCACCCTCTTCGTGCGCCGACGCGGTCCGGTACATCATCGGCCAGGTCGGCCAGGGGTTCGCGTCGGGCCGATGGTCGGGCGGTCGCGGCATGATCTCGAACTGGTGAATCGTCGCGGCACCGTGGCGGTGTGAGGTGCCCAGGCAGTCCGCACCGGTGTCGCCACCTCCGATGATGACCACGTGCTTCCCCGCGGCCGAGAAGGGATGCTCGTCGAGGTCGCCCTCCTGCACCCGATTGGC
This sequence comes from Acidimicrobiia bacterium, assembly GCA_031362155.1. GTDB lineage: Bacteria > Actinomycetota > Acidimicrobiia > IMCC26256 > JAENVU01 > JAENVU01. The sequence goes on from JANLRZ010000011.1 coordinate 26,051, forward strand.
CGGCGGCAGGAACTCCATGGCCTGATAAATGCCCGTGAGTTCGCGTCCGGGGATCGGGAGATCACGCGATGCGGTGGCTCCACCCGCGAGGACGATGGCGTCGAAATCGGCGCGCAGTTCATCGACGGTCACCGTCTCGCCGACGTTCGCGTTGACGCGGAACTGGGTCCCTTCCGCCTCCATCTGCGCGAGACGGCGGTCGAGGATTTGCTTCTCCATCTTGAACTCGGGAATGCCGTAGCGGAGCAGCCCACCGATGCGGTCGGCGCGCTCGAACACGGTGACCGCATGACCGGCCCGAGTCAGCTGCTGGGCGGCCGCGAGCCCCGCGGGCCCACTCCCGACGACCGCCACCGCCTTTCCGGTCACGATGCTCGACATCACCGGCGCGATCGGACCTTCACCGAAGCCGTGCTCGATGATGCTGACCTCGACCTGCTTGATCGTGACGGGGTCCTCGTTGATGCCGAGCACGCAGGCCGCCTCACACGGTGCCGGGCAGAGGCGGCCGGTGAACTCCGGGAAGTTGTTGGTCGCGTGGAGCCGCTCGAGCGCCTCGGGCCAGTTCCCGCGATAGACGAGATCGTTCCACTCGGGAATCAGATTCCCCAATGGGCACCCGGTGTGACAGAAGGGAATGCCGCAGTCCATGCACCGGGCCGCCTGCTGCTGAAGGTGAGGCTCCGGGAACGGCTCGTACACCTCGCGCCAGTCACGCAATCGCACCGGTACCGGCCGTCGCACCGGCAACTCCCGCTCGTACTTCATGAACCCCGTCGGCTCACCCATTTCGGCTCCCCTCTCCCCGATCCCGCCAACGTGCGTCAATAACCCCGCGGTTCGCGAGGGTTTTTGACGCACATTCGCATGGCCTACCCATGGGAGGCCGCCATGATCGCTTCGTCCACGTTGATGCCCCGCTCCTCGGCGATACGAGCCGCTTCGAGCACCCGCTTGTAGTCCTGCGGCATGACCTTCCGGAACCGCCCGACCTCGTCGCGCCAATGGTCGAGGATTCCGGCTGCGACGGTCGATCCGGTCTCGTCCCGATGGGCGCGGATCGCACCGCGCAGAAACTCCAGATCGTCCTCGTCCAGATCATCGAGATCGACCATCTCGCGGTTGAGCCGGGTGAAGAACATCCCGTCGGCGTCGTAGACGTACGCGACGCCACCCGACATCCCGGCCCCGAAGTTACGACCCGTCGGTCCGAGCACGACGACCTTGCCACCGGTCATGTATTCGCATCCGTGGTCACCCACACCTTCGACGACGGCGGTCGCGCCCGAGTTGCGTACGCAGAACCGTTCGCCGACCTTGCCCCGGACGAAGACCTCACCCGCGGTGGCGCCATACAGGATGACGTTCCCGGCGATGATGTTGTCTTCGGCGACGAACGGCGCATCGGGTGCGGGCCGGACCGAAATCCGACCGCCCGAGAGCCCCTTGCCGAGATAGTCGTTCGCATCGCCGACCAGTCGGAGCGTGATGCCCTTGGGCACGAACGCGCCGAAGCTCTGACCCGCCGAGCCCGACAGCGTGATGTCGATGGTGTTGTCGGGCAACCCCGCACCGCCGTAGCGGCGGGTCAGCTCGAACCCCAACATCGTGCCGACGGTCCGGTTGACGTTGCGCACCGGCAGATCGATCGTGACGGCCTCACCGCGGTCCAGTGCCGGCGCCGCCAGCTCGATGAGCCGTCGGTCGAGCGCCTTGTCGAGTCCGTGGTCCTGGGTCTTGGTGCAGTACCGGTCCTGCACCGAGGCGTCAAAGTCGGGGACGTGCAGGATCGGAGTGAGGTCGAGCCCCGACGCCTTCCAGTGATCGACCGCCTCGCGAGTGTCGAGGAGCTCGGCGTGACCGATGGCCTCGGCCAACGTGCGACACCCGAGTTCGGCCAACAGCTCGCGCACCTCCTCCGCGATGAACTCAAAGAAGTTGACGACGAACTCGGGTTTGCCAGTGAACTTCTCGCGCAGCTCCGGGTTCTGAGTCGCCACGCCGACGGGGCACGTGTCGAGATGACAGACCCGCATCATGATGCAGCCGCTCACCACGAGCGGCGCCGATGCGAACCCGAACTCCTCGGCCCCGAGCAGTGCGGCGATCATCACGTCTCGTCCGGTCTTGAGCTGGCCGTCGGTCTGGACGACGATGCGGTCGCGGAGACCGTTCAGTAACAGCGTCTGCTGGGTCTCGGCCAGCCCCAACTCCCACGGCGCGCCCGCGTGCTTGAGCGACGTGAGCGGCGACGCGCCGGTGCCACCGTCGTGCCCGGAAATGAGCACGACATCGGCGTGCGCCTTCGCGACCCCGGCAGCAACGGTGCCCACTCCGACCTCGGCCACGAGCTTCACGTGGACCCGGGCGAGCGGGTTCGCGTTCTTCAGGTCGTGGATAAGTTGCGCGAGGTCCTCGATCGAATAGATGTCGTGGTGGGGCGGCGGGCTGATGAGCCCGACCCCCGGCGTCGAGTACCGGGTCTTCGCGATCCACGGGTACACCTTGTGGCCGGGCAGCTGACCGCCCTCACCGGGCTTCGCGCCCTGGGCCATCTTGATCTGGATGTCGTCGGCATTGACGAGGTACTCGCTGGTCACGCCGAACCGCCCGCTCGCCACCTGCTTGATCGCACTCCGTCGGAGGTCTCCATTCGCGTCCGGCGTGAACCGGTCGACGTCCTCGCCCCCTTCACCGGTGTTGGACTTCGCGCCCAGCCGGTTCATCGCGATCGCCAGGGTCTGATGGGCTTCCGCGGAGATCGACCCGTAACTCATCGCACCGGTCGAGAACCGCTTGACGATCTCGGTCACCGGCTCGACCTCGTCGATCGAGATCGACGGACGCGCATCACTGCGAAACTCGAACAGACCACGCAGCGTCGCGAGGTTCTTCGCGGAGTCGTCCACCATTGTCGTGTACTGCTTGAAGACCTCGTACCGACCGGTCCGGGTCGCGTGCTGCAGCTTGAACACCGTTTCCGGGTTGAAGAGGTGGTACTCGCCTTCTCGGCGCCACTGGTACTCGCCGCCGATCTTCAACTCGCGGTGCGCGAGTTCGCTCGGTCGGTCGGGGAACGCGAAGTCGTGGCGCGCTTTCGACTCCGCCGCGAGCAGGTCGAGGTCGATGCCGCCCAACCGGCTGGTCGTGCCGGTGAAGTACTCGTCGACGAGGTCCTGGCTCAGCCCAATGGCCTCGAAGACTTGCGCGCCGGTGTAGGACGCCACCGTCGAGATCCCCATTTTGGACATGATCTTGAGGACGCCCTTGCCACACGCCTTCACGTAGTTCTTGGCCGCCTGGCGAGGAGTGATGGTGAGTGATCCTTCGCGCACGAGGTCACGCAGGACGTCGAACACCAGATACGGGTTTACCGCCGCCGCGCCGTACCCGAGCAGGAGCGCGATGTGATGCACTTCACGCGCTTCGCCGGTCTCGACCACCAGACCGACTTGGGTACGGGTCTTCTCGCGAATCAGGTGGTGATGCACCGCCGCGGTGATGAGCAGGCTCGGGATCGGCGCGTGTTCGTCGGTCGCGTACCGATCCGAGAGAATGATGAGGTTCACTCCACCCGCAATCGCGTCACTGACTTCGCGGCGGATGCGTTCGATCGCGAGGCGCATGCCGTCACCCCCACCCAAGACGGGGTACAACGCGTCGATGGTGATCGGTCGATACCCGTCGGCACCCCCCGGCTCGTCGATGTAACGGAGCTTGGCGAGATCGTCGTTGTCGATCACCGGGAAGGGCAACACGATCTGCCGGCACGAATCCGGGCCGGGCGCGAGCAGGTTGGCCTCGGGGCCGATCGTCCGGTCGAGGCTGGTCACCAGTTCCTCGCGGATGGCGTCGAGCGGCGGGTTGGTGACCTGGGCGAACAGCTGCGAGAAGTAGTCGAAGAGCATCCGGTCGCGGTTCGACAACACCGCGATCGGCGTGTCGGTGCCCATCGACCCGATCGGCTCGGCGCCGGCCCGCGCCATCGGCATCACGAGGATGCGCACCTCTTCTTCGGTCCAACCGAACATGCGCTGTTGCGCGATCTGGGACGACCGCACCGGCGTCAACACGTCGCGCCCGGGCAGGTCGTCGAGGTGGATGAGCCCGGCTTCCAGCCAGTCGTGATAGGGCTCGGCCGCGGCGAGACCGGCCTTCACTTCCTCGTCGTCGACGATGCGACCCTGGGTCGTGTCCACGAGGAACATGCGGCCGGGTTCGAGCCGACCCTTCTTCACCACCTGCGACGGTTCGACGTCGAGGACCCCCGTCTCGCTCGCCATGATCACGAGCCCGTCGGCCGTCACCCAGTAGCGGCTCGGCCGCAATCCGTTGCGGTCGAGGACCGCGCCCATGATCGTGCCGTCGGTGAACGCGATCGACGCCGGGCCGTCCCACGGCTCCATCAGCGACGCGTGGAAGCGGTAGAACGCGCGCTTCTCGGGGCTCATCGAGTCGTGGTTCTCCCACGCTTCGGGGATCATCATCAGCACCGCGTGGGGCAACGAGCGGCCGCCGAGGTGCAGCAGTTCGAGCGCTTCGTCGAAGCTCGCGGTGTCGGATGCGTCGGGCGTGCAGATCGGGTAGATGCGTTCGAGGTCGCCGGGGATCAGATCGCTCTCGAGGAGCGCCTCCCGAGCGCGCATCCAATTCCGGTTGCCCTTGACCGTGTTGATCTCGCCGTTGTGGGCGACGTACCGGTACGGGTGCGACAACGGCCAACTCGGAAACGTGTTGGTCGAGAACCGGGAGTGCACGAGCGCGAGCGCCGACTCGACCCGCTCGTCGCACAGCTCGGGGAAGAACTGGTCGAGCTGTTGAGTGGTGAGCATGCCCTTGTAGACGTAGGTGCGCGCCGACAGGGAGGGGAAGTAGACGTCGATCTCGTGCTCGACCCGCTTGCGGATGACGAACGCCCAGCGGTCGAGCTCGATCCCGCTCAGGCCGTCTCGGGCAATGAACCACTGATGAAAACTCGGCATCGCCGACACGGCGGTCGCGCCGAGGGTCGAGGCATCCGTCGGCACCTCGCGCCAGCCGAGGACCCGCACGCCTTCTTCTGCCGCGATCTCGTCCATGCGGGTCTTGGCCTTCGCCGCATCGTCGGGATCGGCCGGCAGGAACGCCATCCCGGTGGCGTACGCGCCGGCGGCCGGGAGTTCGAACCCGATCACGTCACGCAGGAAGCGATCCGGCACCTGAATGGTGATGCCGGCGCCGTCGCCGGTGTTGACCTCGCTCCCCGAAGCACCTCGATGTTCGAGGTTGCACAGGGCGTTCAAGCCTTGTCGGACCCGTTCGTGGTTGGCCCGGCCGTGGAGGTCGACGACGAAGGCCACGCCGCACGCGTCGTGTTCGAACGCGGGGTCGTAGAGGCCTTGACGGCGGGGCAGATCCAAGTTCGGCATGACGTCGTCGCTTTCGGGTCTGGACGTGCGACACCGCACGGTTCGTACAGATACCCGGGACGACGTTGGCCCGAAGTGCGTTGCACCTTACACGCGAGCCCCAGCCGGACCGCCACAGTTTCCCCCCTACGAACCCGCCGAACCCGCGCCGCTTGCGCACCCCAGAGGGTGCGCTCCGCGCGTGGCTTCGCTCGGAGGTTGACTAGGCGAGCAGGGTGCGGGCGATCTGGGAGATCTGAATCTCGTCGGTCCCGGCGTAGATCTGCAGGACCTTGGCGTCCCGGGCGAGCTGCTCGACCTCGTACTCGGCCATGTAGCCGTTGCCGCCGAAGAGCTGGACCGCCTCCAGTGCCACTTCCATCGCGGCCCGGGCCGAGTAGAGCTTCATCACCGACGCCTCGGAGAGCGTCATCGCCGCCCCGGCGCCCGACTTCTCGATCGTCCGGAACACCATGTTCTCGACGTTGAGCCGGTGCATCTCCATCCGCGCCAACTTCTCCTGGATCAGCTGGTGCTCCCCGATGGGCTTGCCGAACCGGATGCACGTTTTGGCGTAGTCGAGGCTGAGTTCCAGGCACCGCTCGATGATCCCGAGGCTCATCGCGGCCACGCCGGTCCGCTCGATGGAGAACGCCTCTTTCGCGCCTTCGCGATACGGACGGTCCTCGGTCTCACCCAAGAGACGATCCTTGGTGACCCGGACATCGGTGAGGAACAACATGCCCGTTGGCGACGAGTGCATCCCCATCTTGCGCATCGGGCCCGTCTGCTCGAAGCCGGGCATGCCCCGGTCGAGCACGAAGCTCAGGATCTTGCGCTCCTCCGGCGGGTTCCCTTCGTCGAGCTTGCAGATGAACACCGTCGTGTCGGCGTAGGGACCGTTCGTGATGAAGGTCTTCGACCCGTTCAACAGGTACTCGTCGCCGTCGCGCTTCGCCGTCGAACCCATCCGGCCGAATGCGTCGGATCCGGAGTCGGACTCGGTGATTGCCCACGCCCCGACCTTCTCGAAGGTGAGGAGGTCGAGCGCCCACCGCTCCTTCTGGGCGACGGTGCCACGGCTCATGATCGTGGCCGCGGCCAGACCGGTCGACACGCCCATGGCGGTCACGAGACCCGGTGAACACCGGCACAGCTCGATGATCGGCAGCAGCATGAACCCTGCGCCCGGCCCCGAACTCTCTCCGTCACTCTCGGCCTTGGCCGGAGTTTCGCCCTTGTCCTTGGCGATGCGGCGGGCGAACGAGCCGCGGGCCATCTCGTCCATGCCGAACGTGGAGTACAGCTTGCGGATCACGGCGTACGGCGGGGTGTCGCCGAACTCGAGTTCCTCCCGCTGCGGGCGCACTTCCTTCTCCACGAAGTCGCGCACCGCGTCCCGGATCATCGTGTGTTCGTCCGACCATTCGTACATATTTCCCGCTCCTACGACTTCGTCGTGGGCCGCTCGGACCCCGCCTCGGGCGCACCGCGAACGTCCGCGCTGCCGTAGCCCTCGGCTCCTGAATTCCACCCTAGATTGCCGGGATGGCAGACGACGAAGGCAGATTGTCCGGCAAGATCGCGCTCATCACCGGCGCGGCCCGAGGGTTGGGCGCCCAGATTGCCCGGCGGTTCGCCGAGGCGGGCGCGATGGTGATCGTCACCGATCTTTCGGAGGCCGCGTGTCGGGAGGTCGCCGACCCACTCGGCGGCGACGCCTATGCGCTCGACGTGACCGACAGCGCCGCGGTCAACGAAGTCTTCGCGAAGGTCGCGGCCAATCACGGGCGGCTCGACATCCTCGTCAACAACGCCGGCATCAGCGGCATGGAGAACCGACCGGAGGAAGTGCAACGCAACTTCGACATCGGCGCCGCGCAGATGGCCGACACGATGGCCGGCAATCCCCCGAGCGTGCATCTCGATATCACCGAACGGACAACCGACGACGACTGGCACCGCGTGCTCGCCGTCCATCTCGACGGCACCTTCTTCTGCACTCGCGCGGCAATCCCGCTCATGGGTGCGGGCGCATCGATCATCAACCTCGGATCGATCATGGGCACCAGCGGTGGTGCGGGCGTCCCCGCCTACTGTGCGGCGAAGGCTGCGATCATGGGCCTCACCCGCGCGCAGGCCCGCGAGTTCGTCACTCGCCAGATCCGGGTCAACGCCATCGCGCCGGGCTGGATCGAAACGTCGATGACCGACGACCTCGGCCCCCTCAAGCCGATGATCGCGATGCAGACGCCGATGGGTCACCTCGGTGACACCGACGACATCGCCTGGTGTGCCGTCTACCTCGCGTCGGACGAGGCCAAGTTCATGACCGGCCAGGTCGTCTCCCCCAACGGCGGCTGGACCATGAACCAGTAACTCGCCCATCGCCAGAGCCCGACTCCTCGAGGCTTGTACGTTCCTCCACCCCGGGCGTGGATGAACGCAGAATGGTCGCCGAAGCCGACCACGACCAACGCGCCCGGGCTCCCCGCTGGCGACAGCCTCAGGGTCGTCGCACCGACGACCGGTCGTGATCGACTGCGTCAGGCTGACTCAAGGTCCAGACGGTGGTGATGAGCGCCGCCACGATGAGCGCGAACGCGAATGTGACACCTGAGACTGCAAAGTCGTGCACAGCATCTTCAAGGTTCGAGCCGAACACCTCCTGCGCCTTACTGGCGGAACGTTCCACGCGCCAAAGAACGACGCCCCCCACGATGCTGACGCCGAGGACCGCGACGGGCACCAACCACAGGTGCCGGACCCGGTTCAGCGGCCGGACGCGAGCCCTCGCCACTGCGGCGGCGATGAGCACCGCGATGGCGAGGCCGAACAGCACGGTCATCCAAGTCTGGAACGGAATGCTCGACTCCGTACTCAAGACACCAACCGACGCGGCCCGGCGGTCGGGGACCCACCCGGCACACCCCCGGTCGCGATCGAAGGTGTCGGCGGTCCTGACCCAGTCACCGTGCGCGGGGGCGACACAGACCCCCACCCAGATCGGGCTGGAACGCGGCACTCCTCCACGGTTGAGGGCCCGCACGACGGCCGCGGGCACCACCTTCACGGTCGAAGCCAGACGCGGAAATCGCACTGTCGCCGTGACAACGTTCCCCACCTGCTCGAGCGTGGTCACCTCCGCTCCATCCGCGACGACCCGTGCGACCTCGGCGACCGTGACGGTCGGATGCGCGAGCTCGAGGGATGGCGCTTCGCCGAGGTGCTTCACTCCTTCGGCCAACAGCGCATTGAGTTCCTCATGCGTGAGCGGTCGGGTCGCGGTCGTGGAGGGCGCAATCAGTGTGGGCGGCGCGCCCCGGGGGCTCGGGGTACTGACGAAGAAGAACGGCTCTTCGTTCGATTGGATCGTGACCCGCGCGGTCGTGGCGTCGGTGATCTCGATCAGCGCAGAGAACGGCGTGCGCTCGCGGGTCGGCGGGTCTGAGCACCCACTGAGCACCACCACGACCGCGCCCGCCCACCCGAGGATCCGAAGCGCGCGGCCACCTCTACCGAGACTGCCCATCACCCGACCAGCATCGCAGGGGAACCCGCCAATGGGAAGCCTCGCCTTCGTGTCCCGCGAAAGGCGGAAGGCTCCGAATCTGACGACCCGTCAGGTCCGCCGGTAGGGTCCCGCCGCAATGACGACCCCCGTGAATATCAACGACATCGGCGCCATCGACCTCATGCTCGGCATCCCGACGGGCGATCCCCGCCGTTGGTACGACTTCCTGCAGAAGAACCTGCTTGACCGTGAAAGCCGCGAAGAGTTCGAGTTCCCGGCGCAGTACATGTTCAAGCACGTGCCCCACTTCGAGGAGCACATGGACGACCCGGTGGCCTACGTCCTCTCGGAGATGGATCGCCACGGGATTGCCATGGCCATGCTCGGGAGCTCGTTCAAGAACGAGGAATCCCAGAAGACCATCAAGGCGCACCCCGACCGGTTCTTCGCAAGCTTCGAAGTCGACCCGAACCGCGGCATGGAGAGCGTGCGCGAACTCGAGGCCGCGGTGAAGGAACTCGGTGTGAAAGCAGCGACGGCATTCCCGGCGGGCATGTCACCGCAGGTGCCGATCAACGACAAAAAGTTCTACCCGATCTACGCAAAATGCGTGGAGCTCGACATCCCGATCTGCGTATGCGCCGGCATTCCCGGCCCCCGGGTGCCGTTCGAGTGCCAGAACGTCGCCCACATCGACGAGGTGTGCTGGTTCTTTCCGGAGCTCAAGTTCGTCACCCGTCACGGGTGTGAGCCGTGGGCCGATCTGGCGGTGAAGCTCATGCTCAAGTGGCCGAACCTCTACTACTCGACCTCGGCGTTCGCGCCGAAGTACTACCCGAAAGACGTCATCAACTACGCCAACACGCGTGGGGCCGACAAGGTGATGTACGCGGGCTACTTCCCGATGGGTCTGAGCCTCGAGCGCATCTGGTCCGACATGCCCGACGTGCCATTTCGCGACCACGTCTGGCCGAAGTTCCTCCGGGACAACGCGCGCCAGGTGTTCAAGCTCGATGACTGAGTCGACGGCCACCGCACCCACCGACTCCGCCTACTTCGACGCGTGGCGCGGTGGGGTGCTCGACACAATGATCGGCATGCCCGCATCGGCCGAGGAGCGCAAGACGAAGCACTACGCGCAGATCAATGCGGGGATCCTCGACAAGGAAGCACGTGAGAAGTTTGCGTTCCCGGCGCAGTACATGTTCAAGGACGTCCCTAACTACGGCGACGTCATTGACGATCCCGTTGCCCTCCTCCTCGCCGAGATGGATCGGTTCAACATCGCGCGCGGGATGATCAACGTCGGCACCAACCCCGTCGCGCGTGAGGCGCTCGTCGATCATCCAGATCGCTTCGTCGGCAGTTTCAATGTCGATCCGAATCAGGGCATGGAGTGCGTGCGCGAACTCGAGGTCGCGGTCAAGGAGTACGGCGTGCGGTCGGCGCAGTCCTTCCCCGCCGGCCTGATCCCTCAGGTACCGATCAACGACAAGAAGTACTACCCGCTCTACGCGAAGTGCGTGGAGCTCGACATCCCGATCTTCGTGAACGCCGGCGTCCCGGGACCGCGGGTGCCGATGGACTGCCAGCACGTCGCCTACATCGACGAGGTGTGCTGGTTCTTCCCGGACCTGAAGTTCGTCATGCGTCACGGCGCCGAACCGTGGACCGCCCTGGCGGTGAAGCTCATGCTCAAGTGGCCGAACCTCTACTACTCGACCTCCGGCTTCGCACCCAAGCACTACCCCGAGGACGTCATCTACTTCGCCAACACCCGCGGCGCCGACAAGTTCATCTACGGCGGCTACTTCCCGATGGGGCTCAGCCTCGATCGGATCTTCGCCGAGATGCCGAACGTCGGCCTGCGGGACCACGTCTGGCCCAAGTTCCTCCGCGAGAACGCGGAACGGATTCTGAAACTGGAGATGCCATGAGCGAGGCGTCGACTCCGCCGTACCGACCATCCGACTCGCCGAGCGGGGCCCGACCGGCCCGGCCCGCAGGGCCAAGAGGGGAGATGCCATGAACGCCGCGTACGAAGCCGCGCACGCGGGTGGCGTGATCGACACCGCAACGGGCATTCCGAAGTCGCGCGAGGAGATGTTCGAGTTCTACAAGTTCATCCGCGACCAGACCCGCGATTCGGAGAGCAAGGCCGGCGAAGGCGGCTTGGAGTTCCCCGCGGGCTACATGTTCAAGGACCCCGTCCACATCGAGGAAGAGGAGCTGGGTGACCCGGTCGAGTTCCTGCTCGGGGAGATGGACCGCCACGGCATCACCAAGGTCATCACCAATGTCGACGACGGCGGCAACGGTGCCCGCGCGGTCAAGGACTACCCCGATCGCTTCGCGGCCGGTATCGGCGTCGACCCCAACCAGGGCATGGACGCCGTCCGACGCATCCAGCGGGTGGCCGACGAGTACGACCTCAAGTCGGTGAGTGCGTTCCCGGCGGGCCTGTACCCGCAGGTCGCGGTGAACGACAAGAAGTTCTATCCGATCTACGCGAAATGCGTGGAGCTCGACGTCACGTTCGCAACAACGATCGGCGTGCCCGGTCCGCGCATCCCATTCGCGCCACAGGATGTCGCCCACATCGACGAGGTGTGCTGGTTCTTCCCCGACCTGCGTTTCGTGATGCGCCATGGCGCCGAGCCGTGGGCCGACCTCGCAGTGAAGCTCATGCTCAAGTGGCCGAACCTCTACTACTCGACGACCGCGTTCGCGCCGAAGTACTACCCCGAGGACATCGTCAACTACGCGAACACCCGCGGCGCCGACAAGATCATCTGGTCGGGCTACTTTCCCGCCGGCCTCACGTACGACCGCATCTTCCAGGAGCTCCCGAGCGTCCCGTTCAAGGACCATGTCTGGCCCAAGTTCCTCCGCGAGAACGCGATCAAAGCCTTCAAACTCGACCAGTGACCCCCTAAAAACGCGACTTTTTGTCTGTGGGTGGGTCGATCCACCCCTCTGCAGACAAAAAGTCGCGTAGGGGAAGGCCGGTAGGGTCGGCCGCGTATGAGCGGGCCACTGAGCGGTATCAAGGTCATCGAACTTCCGAACATCGGCCCAACCCAGTTCGCGGGGATGGCGCTCGCCGACCTCGGCGCGGAGATCCTGCGCCTCGATCGCGCGAGTTCGGTCGCCAGCGGCGAAGGCACCATGCCCGCATCGCCCTACGCGAGCCTCGACCGCAACCGACGCAGCGTGGGAATCGATCTCAAGCATCCCGACGGCGTCGCGACGGTCTTGCGGCTCTGCGAGCAGGCCGATGTTCTGATCGAAGGGTTCCGCCCGGGGGTGGCCGAGCGACTCGGCGTCGGACCCGACGATTGCCGGAGCCGGAACCCGCGCCTCATCTACGGGCGCATGACCGGGTGGGGCCAGGATGGCCCGCTTGCCCACGAGGTCGGCCACGACATCAATTACATCTCGCTTGCGGGCGTCCTCGCCCACATCGGCCCCGCGGGTGGGCCACCCGTCGCGCCGATCAATCTGATCGGCGACTTCGGTGGCGGCGGTTTGCTCCTGGCCTACGGCGTGCTCGCCGCCATCATCGAACGGTCGACGTCCGGCGAGGGTCAGGTGATCGACGCGGCAATGGTCGACGGCTCCGCGATGTTGATGAGCGTGTTCGTCGGACTCTCGGCGATGGGTTTCTGGTCCGACGAGCGCGGGACCAACCTGCTCGACGGTGGCGCACACTTCTACGGCCCGTACGAGACCGCCGACGGTTCCTACATCTCGATCGCGAGTTACGAGCCGCAGTTCTACGCCGCACTCTGCGCATTGCTCGTGCCGCTCGGCATCCCGCTCGATCCGGCGACCCAGATGGACCAGTCGACCTGGCCCGGGTTCAAGGTGCAGATGACCGAACTGTTCCGCACCCGCGACCGCGACGCGTGGACCGAGTTCTTCGCCGGCCACGACGTGTGTTTCGCCCCGGTCCTGACGATGAACGAGGCCCGCGCCCATCCGCACAACGTCGCTCGCGAGACGTTCATCGAGGTCGAAGGTGCACCACAACCGGCTCCCGCACCGCGGTTCAGCCGTACTCCCGGCTCGGTCGACCGCCCGCCGGTCGTACCCGGTACCGATACCGACACCGCCCTCGTCGACTGGGGCTTCGACGCCGACGAGGTCGCGACGCTCAAAGCTTCCGGCGGCGTCGCGTGAGCCAGATCCCGACGTGGGCGAGCCCGATCAGCTGAGCGACCAGAGCCGAACAGGCTCGTCGAATCCCTTGACCATTCGACGGCCGGCGGGCTCGAACGCCAACTCGTGGTCATCGACAGCATCGACGAGTTCTTCGGTCACGAGGATCTCGTCGGGCACCGCGATGTCGGCGAGCCGCGACGCCAGGTTGACCACGGGACCGTAGTAATCCCCTCCCCGGCCGAGCACCGGGCCGAACGCGACCCCGGCATGCGGCGCGACCCCGTGCCGTTCCGTGAACCGATCCACCAACGAACGGGCAATCCGCGCCCCGGTCGCCGCGTCGACCGCGCTGAACATGACCTCGTCACCGATGTGCTTGACGACTCGTCCGCGCGCCTGGGCGACGACCTCGTTGGCGATCATCTCGAAGTCCTCGACCAGCGCGGCCAAGGCGGCCGGCTCCAGATCGCGCGTCCGTGGGGTGAACCCGACGAGATCGACGAACCCGATCGCGAGTCGATACATCCCGGGACCCGCCGCCTCGGCATTCGAGATCCGTTGGCGGCGGATCGCTTCCACCAGATGCATCCGAAACAGACCGTTCATAACCCCCGGGATCATGACGAGCGCGGAGACCGCATCCTCGGCCGCGTGGGCAAGCGCGAGTTCGTCGACGGTGTCCCGCACGATCGGCGCCTCGACTTCCACGATGAACGAAGAGATGGCCGCCTCGGCCACCTGCGCCATCGCGGCGCCCAACGCACGAGTGAATCGCACGGTCGCGTCCTCGCCGAGTAACGCCGCACCGAGCGCGAAGATGGCGAACGTGTCCTGATCGAGCGGCCGATAATTGTCGTCGCCGATCACCAAACCCGCGGCAGTGGTGACCCGACGCACCATCTCGGCACTGATACCAGAACCATTCGCGATCTGATCGATGTCCATGTGCGCACCGGGCCGGATCGCCGCATCGGATCCCGCGGCATGCAGCGAACCGACCGCCGCCGCCTCTTGCATCTCTTCGATCGAGATTCCTTGTTCGACGAAATGATGCAGGAGCGACCGCCGAGCCTCCGCGTGTGAATCACCTGGATCGAGGAGGCCGGCGGCGACGAAGTCCTGATCGTCCATACCGTGACGCTAAGCGTCGACCCGGGCCAGCGCATACTCCTTCGCCCACGGGTAGTCGGGCTTGCCGCTCGGCGCGCGCTGGATCTGGTCGACGAGGAACACCTGCTTCGGCGCTTTGTAGGGCGCGATGTGATCCCGGCAGTGGGCGGCGAGTTCTTCGGCGGTGGGTGCCGTGCCCGGTCGCGCCTGCACCACGGCCGTCACGCGCTCACCCCACCGCTCGTCGGGCACGCCGACCACGAGGCAGTCGAACACCTCGGGATGAGACTTCAACACACCCTCGACCTCTTCGGGAAAGACCTTCTCGCCGCCGGTGTTGATCATGATCGATCCGCGGCCGAGCAAGGTCACCTGACCGTCGGCCTCGATCGTTGCGAAGTCGCCGGGGATGGAATACCGCTTGCCCCCGTGTTCGAAGAACACCTGGGCGCTGCGTTCGGGATCGTTGTAGTACCCGAGCGGGATGTTGCCGGTCCGGGCAATCCGCCCGATCTCACCGGACCCGGGCACGATCGGCACGTAGTTCTCGTCGACGACGATCGAATCGAGCGAGGGTTGCACGGTGGCCGGACCACCCTTCGGAATCTCGCCCTTCACCGCGATCTTGATGCCGTTCATCCCGGTCTCGGTCGCGCCGACGGAGTCGACCACGATGATATTGGGCAGCCGCTCCATCAGCTGATCCTTGATCGACTGACTGAAGATCGCGGCGCTCGAGCCGATCGAGAACAACGACGACAGGTCGACGTCGTCGATCATCTCTTCGAGTTTGTCGGCCAGCGGACGCGCCATGGCGTCGCCCGTGATCCCGAGCACATTGACTTTCTCGGCGGCGATGATCTGCCAGGTCTGCTCGGCATCGAACTTCGGCGTGACCACTCCGGTGTCGCCGTGGATGAGATTCCGGATCATCGTGACCTGGCCGGCCCCGTGCATCATCGGCGCGATCGGGAAACTGATCGTCGGTCCGGCGCCGGCCGCGACATTCGCCGACAACGTGGCGGGATCTTCGATCTTCACGTTGGACATCGCGTCGATGCCACCGCACAGGGCGTAGAAGATGTCCTCCTGGCGCCACATCACGCCCTTGGGCATCCCGGTCGTCCCACCGGTGTAGATGATGTGAAGATCATCTCCGGAACGGGGACCGAAATCGCGAGCGGGCGAGCCCCCAGCCACCGCCGCTTCGTAGTCGGCGAAGTCGAGCCCATCGGTCGATGCGCCCGATGCGTCGGCCGCCAGCACGACGTGGGTCAGCTTCGGGAGATCGCCTCGGATTGCCGCCAACCGCGGCGCGAACTCCTGCTGGGCGACGATCGCGACGAGATCGGCGTTGGTGCACAGGTACTTCAACTCGCTCTCGACGTAGCGGTAGTTGATGTTCACCGGGACGGCACGGATTTTGTAGAGCGCCATCATGGATTCGACCCACTCGACGCCGTTGTACGCATAGATGCCCACGTGGTCGCCGGCCCGCACACCGGCACTGGCGAGGTGATGCGCCAACCGGTTCACGCGATCCTCGAGTTCCGCGAACGTCCGCCGCGGTCCGCCGACCACCACGCAGGCAGTCCGGTCCGGTGCGATGTCGACAATCGCCTCGAACATGTCGGCGAAGTTGCATTCCATCTGGGTCCCCCTCAGTCTTGGTTCGAAGTATTGATCAACAGTCGAGCGGCGCGTTCGAGATCATCGCCGACGACCTCCGGGCCGTCCACGCCACCCACCCATCCGACCAGCGACGACAGCCACACCTGGCTCAGCACCCGCGCCACGGCCCGATCGCGATCACTCGGGTCGTCGTCGTGCATGGCGCCGGTGATGATGCCGGTCATCGCCGCGCTCACCCGCTCGACTGCGTCGGAGACCTCAGGTCGGGCCGAGCCGAGGGCGCGCACCATGGCGGCCGTCGCCTCGGGCTGTCGGGTCTGGGTGCGGCTCGCCCGGCGCAGGACGTCGACCACTCGATCAGTCGCAGTGTCGCCGCTCGGTGGCCGAGCCGCGAGCCGCTCCCGCAACGCTTCGACCTGCTCGATATTGGCCTCGAGCAACAAGCGCTCTTTACTCTCGAAGTACCGGTAGACCGTACCCAGCGCCACCCCGGACTCGGTCGCCACATCCCGCATCTGGACGCCGTCGAATCCACCGCCGGCGGCCAGGGCCAAGGTGGCGTCGATCACCCGCCGACGACGGGCGGCCTGGTTCTTCGCCAACGCACCGTCGACGGCTGCAGGTTCGGTCACCGAGCAATGAGAACACGTTCTCATTCCTGTTCGCAACCACGCCGGCTGACCGCCGGTCAGGGGGTGTGATCGGTCGCGGCGAAACGGTCACGCGCATCGGCCACGGCGGCGGCGGCCGCGGCTGCGCCTTCCCAGCCCCGGGTCTCGACCGATTTGCCGGGCTCCACGTCCTTGTAGACCGCGAAGAAGTGCTCGATCTCGGCCAGCAGGAACTGCGGAAGGTCTTCGAGGTCCTTGAGCGCCGACGACCGCGGGTCGCGAGCGGGAACGCAGAGCAACTTCGCGTCGGGTCCGGCTTCGTCGCTCATCCAGAACACCCCGACCGGCCGGACCCGGATGTGGCAGCCCGGGAACGTCGGCTCGTCCAGGAGGACCAGCACGTCGAGGGGATCACCGTCCTCGGCGAGGGTGTCCGGCACGAACCCGTAGTCGGCGGGGTACTGGGTCGCAGTGAAGAGCATCCGATCCAGCCAGATCGCGCCGGAATCATGATCCATCTCGTACTTGTTGCGCGACCCACGCGGGATCTCGATGATGACCTCGACCTCCATACGGCGCAGTCTGACCCATCGAGGACCTCGGATGCGCGCACCTCGACGCGGCACCTCGACGTGGCGACTCGATGACCGGTCTCGACGGCAAGCCCGGTCCGGGCGCGAGACTCCAGACCATGAGCGATCTTCTCGACCTGGCCGACCGCCTCTTCACCGGGGTGGAACCGCCCACCCACCAGACCATGTTCGGGTGGAACGGTGAGCTGGTCGACGTGGCGAGCGAGACGGCGTTCGTCGCCGCCTTCTCCAACGTGGCTGCGTTCAACACCGACGCCGGTCTCCTGCTCGCCGACACCAGTAGCTGGTTCGCGTGCGCCGCCGTCCACGAGGCGCTGCGATCGTGGCGCGATGTACGCCTCGACACGGCCGTGTTCACCCATGGTCACACCGACCACTGCTTCGGCGTCGATCTGTACGAAGCGCACGCCACCGAGCGGGGGTGGGACGCACCACGGGTCGTCGCCCACGAGGCGATCACGGCCCGCTTCGATCGCTACCGGGCCACCAAGGGCTACAACGGCATCATCAACCAACGGCAGTTTCAGCTGCCGCGCCCGACCTTCCCCACCAACTTCCGCTACCCGGACGAGACGTTTCGGACCCGGATGGACCTCACCCTGGGCGGAGAGACCTTCGAGCTCCACCACGACCGGGGCGAGACCGACGACCACGTCTGGATCTGGGCGCCGGACCGCAAGGTGCTCTGCACTGGCGACCTCTTCATTTGGGCCGCGCCGAACTGCGGGAACCCTCAGAAGGTGCAGCGGTATGCCATCGAGTGGGCCATGGCCCTGCGTTCGATGGCTGAACTCGACGCCGAGGTAATGCTGCCCGGCCACGGGCTCCCGATCATCGGCGCCGATCGGATCCGCACCGCTCTCACCGACTCCGCCACCCTGCTCGAGCACTTGCACAACGAGACCATTCGCATGATGAACGAAGGCGCCCGGCTCGACGAGATCGTCAACACGGTCACGGCACCACCTCATCTGCTCGACAAGCCCTACCTCGGGCCGATCTATGACGAGCCCGAGTTCGTGGTCCGGAACATCTGGCGCCTGTTCGGCGGCTGGTACGACGGTGACCCGAGCCACCTGAAGCCCGCTCCGGCCTCCCAGTTCGCGACCGAAATCGCCGGGCTCGCCGGCGGCGCCGATCGGCTCGCCCAGCGTGCCCAAGAGCTCGCGGCCGCGGGCGAGCTGCGCCTCGCCGGCCATCTGGCCGAGCTCGCCACGCAGGCCGAGCCCACCCGGAAGTCCCTCCATGCCGTCCGTGCCGAGGTGTACGCCCAGCGCGTCGCCGCCGAAGTGTCGACCATGGCCAGCGGAATCTTCAACTGGGCCGCCACCGAATCACGAGCTGCGGCCGGAGGCGAGCACCCCGAAACCGACGAGGGCGCCAGGTAGCCTGCCCGGATGTCTGATTCCGCCCCTGTGACTGCCGGGGCCGACCCGAACTCCGATTCCACCCCGTCGATGTCGCTCGTCGCCGGCCTGGTGCGCACGGCTCGTCCCAAACAGTGGATGAAGAACGTCTTGGTCGTCGCGGCCCCGGCGGCCGCCGGGGTGCTCGGTCACGGCGACGTCATCGTCGACACGATCATCGCGTTCTCGGCTTTCTGCCTTGCCGCGAGTGGCACCTACTTCCTCAACGACTCGTTCGACGTCGAAGCCGACCGCAGACACGAGAAGAAGCGATTCCGGCCGATCGCGTCCGGTGTGGTCCCGGTGCCAACGGCCCGCATTGTCAGCGTCATGCTGCTTGCATCCGGGATTGGTCTGTCGTTCCTCGCCAACTGGCACCTGGCCGTCGTACTCGCCACCTATGTCGTCCTCACGACGAGCTATTCGATGTGGCTCAAGCACGTCGCGGTGATCGACCTGGGGATGGTGGCCGCGGGCTTCGTGCTCCGGTTGATCGCGGGCGCCGTGGCCGTCGACGTACGAATCTCCGTGTGGTTCATCGTCGTCGGCAGCTTCGGGTCGCTGTTCATGGTCGCCGGGAAACGGCACGCCGAGCACCTCGAGCTCGGCGTCGACCGCGCCGGACACCGGGCCACCCTCGAGGAGTACTCGGTCGAGTACCTCGGCTACGTCCGCTCCGTGTCGTCCGGCGTGGCGCTCGTCGCGTACTGCCTCTGGGCGTTCGACGAACCCATCCACCAATTCCAAGGCATCGTCTTTTTCCAGATCTCGATCGTGCCGTTCGTGCTCGCGTTCATGCGCTACGCGCTACTGGTCGAGCGGGGCCAGGGCGGCGCGCCCGAGGATCTCGTCCTGGCCGATCGGACCCTCCAGATCCTCGGAGCACTCTGGGTCGGCATCGTCGCGATCGGCCTGTATGTCGCGTAAACCATCGGCCACCGAGATGCCGGGCGACGACGTCCTGCTCGCCGGGTGGGGCGGGACCGCACCCACCCGCGCTCGGCTCGCCGCGCCGCTCACGAACGACGACGCGCAACAACTCCTGGCCGGAACCACTGCACGCGGCGTCATCGCTCGCGGCCTCGGCCGCGCGTACGGTGACGCCGCGCAGAACGCCGGTGGCCTCGTGCTCGACGCAACTCCGCTCTCCGGCATCATCGATGCCGACCTCGAGCGGGGCATCGTCACCGCCCGGGCCGGGACCAGCCTCGACGAACTCATGCGCTGGCTCATTCCCCGCGGCTGGTTCCTGGTCACCCCCGGCACACGTTTCGTGACCGTCGGCGGCGCCATTGCGAGCGATATCCACGGCAAGGGTCATCACGTCGACGGCACGTTCGGCAACAAAGTGCGGTCCTTCCGGCTCCTCACGGGCACGGGAGTCATCCTCGATGTCGACCGGGAATCAACGCCCGACACGTTCTGGGCCACGACCGGCGGCATGGGTCTGACCGGCATCATCCTCGACGCCACCTTCGATCTGATCCCGACCGAAACCCGATTCATTCGCGTCGACGAGGAGCGGTGCACCGACCTCGACGCCATGTTCGCCGCCATGGAGGAAAGCGACTCTGCGTACCGCTACTCCGTGGCATGGATCGATTGCGGGGCCAAGGGCAAACACCTGGGTCGAGGAATCTTGGGCCGGGGGAACCACGCGACCCTCGACGAGATCCCGAAAGCCAAGCGCGCCCTCGCCCACCGTTTCGATCCGCACCAACTGGCCGTCGCTCCGCCGATCATGCCGTCCGGCCTGATCAATGCCTGGACCGTCAAAGCGTTCAACGAGCTCTGGTATCGCAAGACCCGCGTGAGCCATCGCGACGCGATTCAGGACATCGGATTGTTCTTCCATCCCCTCGACATGGTCGACGAGTGGAGTCGGGCCTACGGATCCCGCGGGTTCGTCCAGTATCAGTTCGTCGTACCGTTCGGCGCCGAGGACACGGTCCGACGCGTCATCGAGATCCTCGGCAACCAACGCTGGCCGTCCTTCCTCGCCGTACTCAAACGGTTCGGCGACGCGAACCCCGGGATGCTGTCGTTCCCGATGCCCGGATGGACCCTCGCGGTCGACATTCCGGTCGGCGGTGCCGAACTGGCTCGCACGTTCGACCGATTCGACGAGATGGTCCTCCAGGTCGGCGGGCGGGTGTACCTCGCGAAAGATGCTCGCACGAAGCCCGAGAACCTGGACCGTATGTACTCGCGGCTCCCCGAGTGGCGAGAGGTTCGGCGCCGCCTCGATCCCGACCACCGCATCACCTCCGATCTGTCCCGTCGACTCGGTCTCTGAAAGGTTCTGGCTCCATGAACGACGCCCTTGGTTCGGTCCAATCCGTGCTGATCCTCGGAGGAGGCTCCGACATCGCGCTCGCGACGGCCAAGGCGATGGTGGCCCGCCGCTGTCGAACCGTGATTCTCGCCGGCCGTGATCCCGAGGCGTTCTCGGGTCAGGTCAAGGATCTGCGCCACGCCGGTGCCAACACCGTCGAAGCGGTCTCCTTCGACGCACTGGACCACGCTTCCCACCCGGCGTTCGTCGAGTCGGTCTTCGAGGAGTACGGCGACATCGATCTCGTTCTCGTGGCGTTCGGTGTGCTCGGTGATCAAGACCGAGCCGAGGTCGAGCCGGCCGAAGCGCTGCGCATCCTCGACACGAACTTCCTCGGTGCGGTCTCGGTCTTGGTGCCGACGACCGCCGCGCTCACCCGCCAAGGCCACGGGACGATCGTGGTGTTGTCGTCCGTCGCGGGCGAACGGGCCCGGCGTTCGAACTTCGTCTACGGATCGAGCAAAGCGGGCTTGGATGCCTATTGCCAAGGGCTCGGCGACAGTCTGGTCGGCACCGGCGTGCGAGTGATCGTGGTGCGGCCCGGATTCGTGCACTCCAAGATGACCGACGGTCTCGACGCCGCGCCGCTCGCCACCGATCCCGAGCATGTGGCCGGCGCGATCATCTCCGCCCTCGCTCGAGGCCGCGAGATCGTGTGGGCGCCGAGTCAGATGCGCTACGTCATGGCCGTGCTGCGCCATCTCCCTCGCGCGGTCTTCCGCCGCCTCCCCGTGTGAGTGCTGCACCGAGGCGCGGCGTCGCCGCGTTCGATTTCGACGGCACCATCTCCACACGCGACACCCTGATTCCGTTCTTGGCGCACGTCGCCGGACGGACCCGCCTGGCTCGCGCGGCGATCCGACGGGCACCACAACTCATCGCGATGAACATCGGCCGGGCCGATCGTGACGTCGAGAAGGAACGCCTCCTCCGGGCGACGTTGGTCGGTGAACCCGTTGCTCGGGTCGTGGCCGCGGGTGAGGTCTACGCCACCTCGTTGTGGAATCGACATGCCTTCCGCCCCGAGATGCTCGACCGTCTGGCGTGGCATCGAGCAGAAGGGCACGAGATCGTGATCGTGTCGGCGTCGCTCGAGGTGTACCTCACGCCGCTCGCACCTCACCTGGGCGTCGATCATGTGATCGCCTGCCAGCTCGACCAGGCGGGCGACGCGCTGACCGGCGAACTGGTGGGTGGCAACGTTCGCGGCCCGGAGAAGGAGCGGCGGCTCCGGGCCTGGCTCGGCCCGGAATCCGTCGAACTCTGGGCCTACGGCGACAGTTCTGGAGATAATGAACTCCTCGCGATGGCGGATCACCCGACGCGCGTCTAGCAAGCCGTCACCAATCGAACCGGGGCACCGATGAAACTCGCCGGCACGACCGTGCTGTTGACCGGAGCGTCGTCGGGAATCGGCGAACAACTCGCTCCCCAACTCGCCGCCGCCGGCGCCACGGTCGGGATCGTCGCGCGCCGCGCCGAGCGGCTGGAGACCGTCCTCGCCGCCTGCCGGGTGCACGCACCCGCGTCGGCGATGTGGTGCGCCGATCTCTCCGACGTGGATCGGGCCGTGCAGGTGACCGAGGAGGCGATCGAGCACTTCGGCCACATCGACGCCTTGATCAACAACGCGGCGATCGGGAAGCGCAAACTCGCGCAGACACTCACCCCCGCTGACCTCGACACCACACTTCGCACCAACTTCACGTCGCCGATCCGCATGGCTATGGCCGTCCTCCCCCACATGATCGACCGGGGCTCGGGCCTCATCGTGAACGTCTCGAGCATGGGTGGACGCCTCGGCATCGCCCACGAAGCCGCCTACTGCGCGTCGAAGTTCGCAATGAGCGGATGGAGCGAGTCGGCCCGGATCGATCTGGACGGCACCGGCGTCAAGGTCAAGCTCGTCCTGCCGGGCCCGATCGCCACCGAGATCTGGGAGCTGCAACCGGGCGAACTCCCCGGCCTCTACGACGGTCCGTTCGTCACGGCGCCCGACTGCGCCGCCGACATCGTGCGGGCCATCGAAGACCCCGACGGGTTCGAGTACTACACGCCGGAACTGGTTCCCGGCGGTTGGGCCCAGAAGGACCTGGTCGTCGGCAAGACCCAGAACTGCGACCAGTTCCTCGCCGGGATGGCCCAGATGGCGGCCACACCGAAATGACCCGACCGCGAAGTCAGTTGGCCGCGACGACCGACGCCTCGACGGTGACGGGGATCCCGTTCAGGACCGAGTTACCCGAGAGCGGGTCCATCAGTTCGCCGTCGGTGAGGACGTTCGAGTTCACGCCCGCGTACCGTTCGGCGACGGCCATGTCGGCACCGTTCATGTCGTGCC
>JANLRZ010000033.1:0-24600 GCA_031362155.1 Acidimicrobiia bacterium
CCCTCCTCCTCGACGAGCTCACCGAGCTCGTCGTCTCCGATGCCCTCGCCCAGTACGCGGCCAAGGAGGAGTCCATCGGGACCGAGGCGCTCCGCGAGATCGAGCGCCGCGTGATGCTGTCGGTGATCGACCAGCACTGGCGCGAGCACCTCTACGAGATGGACTACCTCCGCGAGGGCATCAACCTCCGGGCGATGGGTCAACGGGACCCGTTGGCCGAGTGGCAGCGCGAGGGCTTCGACATGTTCGAAGCAATGATGGAAGGCATCAAGGACGACTTCGTCCGCTACGTGTTCCGGCTCGAGGTTGTCGCCGACGAGGCGCCGACCATGGTCAAGAACGTGCAGTACTCGGCCTCGGAGGACCCGGTGCAGGGCCAGGCGGCGTTCAGCGCAGCCGCGGCGGCCGCGCCGATGGACGAGTTCGGTGCGGCGCCGGAGATCATCGAAGAGGCGGCGCCGCTCCAGCCCGTCACCGTTGAGAAGACGCCGGGCCGCAATGAGCCTTGTCACTGTGGGAGCGGCAAGAAGTTCAAGCTCTGCCACGGCCGTTGACCGGTTTCGGTCGCCGTCGGTCAGCCGACCGGAGTTCGGGCGATGCGTGATTTTTCGGATGACCTGAGCGCGGTGCGCACGCGCGTCGACGACGCTCGTGGGTATCTGCGGATCGATGTGCAACGGTCACGGATCGTCGAGTTGGAGGATCGGGCTGCGCAGCCGGATCTGTGGGACGACCCCGACGCGGCCCGGGCCGTCACGAGCGAGCTCGCGAGCGTTCGGGACGACATCGATCTCGTTGATTCACTCACCGAGCGGGTCGAAGATCTCGAGACGCTGTACGAACTCGCACGCGAAGAACTGGACGAGTCGGTCGTTCCCGAGATCGACGCGGGGCTCGAATCGCTGCGCGCCGAGCTCGACACCCTTGAGTTGCGCGCGCTCTTCACCGAAGAGCATGACGAACGTGATGCGATCTGTCAGGTCTCGTCGGGGGCGGGTGGGACCGATGCCCAAGACTGGACGCAGATGTTGTTGCGAATGTTCAGTCGGTGGGCAGAGCGACGCGGGTTCGTCGTGGAGATCGAAGACATCAGCGAAGGCACGGAGGCCGGGATCAGCTCGGCGACGTTCACCGTCAAGGGGCGCTACGCCTACGGGATGCTGACGGGGGAGAAGGGCGTCCATCGGTTGATCCGCATCTCGCCCTTCGATTCCAATGCTCGCCGCCAGACCGCGTTCGCGGCCTTCGACGCGGTTCCTGCGCTCGACGAGGCCGAAGCTCCCGAGATCGATCCCGGGGATCTGCGCGTCGACACCTTCCGTTCATCCGGCGCCGGTGGGCAACACGTCAACGTGACCGACTCGGCCATTCGGCTCACGCACCTGCCGACCGGGATCGTGGTGTCGTGTCAGAACCAGCGCTCCCAGCTCCAGAACAAGACCAAGGCCATGCAGATTCTCGGCGCGCGACTCGCCGAACGTCATCGTCAGGAGCGGCGCGCCGAGTTGGAGCAACTGTCGGGTGAGAAGCGCGGTATCGACTTCGGCAGCCAGATCCGCACGTACACGCTCCATCCGTACCAACTGGTGAAGGACGAGCGCACCCGGTACGAAACCGGCAACGTGAACGCCGTCCTCGACGGCGACCTCGACGAACTCATGGAGTCGTTCCTGCAGTGGCGGCGCAGTGATGTCGGGACGGCCGGTTCCGGCTGAGCAGGTCCTCAGCGCCGCGCGTCCGGAATGTCGGAGTGTGGGCCTGATGACCCAGGGGCAAGGGAGCCGGCGGGTAACCTGAGGGGCTCTCATGATTCGCTTCGAGAACGTCACCATGACCTACAAGGGCAACGTCACCGCGCTGCGGGACGTGAACCTCGACGTCGGCAAGGGCGAGTTCGTCTTCCTCGTCGGACCGTCCGGCTCCGGGAAATCGACCTTTCTGCGTCTGTTGCTTCGGGATGAAGTCCCATCACGCGGCAAGATCATCGTGGCCGGCCGCGATGTCACCACCCTGTCCGACTGGAAGGTGCCCCAGCTTCGCCGCAACATCGGCTGCATCTTTCAGGACTTCAAACTGTTGCCGGGCAAGACGGTCTATGAGAACGTGGCGTTTGCCTCGGACGTGATCGGCCGGCCTCAGCACGTGACCAAATCGCAAGTCCCACAGATCCTGGACCTGGTCGGCCTGTCGGCCAAGCTCGACAGCTTCCCGGACGAACTCTCCGGCGGTGAGCAGCAGCGGGTGTCGATCGCGCGAGCCTTCGTCAATCGGCCGTTGATCTTGCTGGCCGACGAACCGACCGGGAACCTCGACCCGCAGACGACGGTCGGCATCATGCGACTGTTGGATCACATCAACCGAACGGGGACCACCGTCGTGATGGCCACGCACGATTCGCGCATCGTCGACACCATGCGGCGGCGGGTCGTCGAACTCGAACACGGGGTCCTGGTGCGCGACCAAGCGCGTGGCATCTACGGCGTGGGGACCTGATCGGCATGTTCACGCGGCTCGGATACTTCGCGCGCGAGACCTGGGTCTCGCTCCGTCGCAACATCCTCATGACAGTGGCGGGGGTGCTGACGGTGGCGGTCTCTCTGTGTGTGCTCGGCGGCGCTCTCCTTCTCACCCGGCTCGTCGATCACGGAACGTCGCAGTGGGAGAACGGCGTCCAGTTCGAGATTTTCATGAAGACCGACGCGACCCTCAGCCAGGTCGAGGCAGTGAAGACACAACTCGAGAACGACCCGGACGTCCGGACGTTCAAGTTCGTCTCCCACGACGATGCGTATCGTCAGTTCAAACGGTGGTTCGCGAGTCAGCCGGACCTCGTGTCGAACACTCGGCCCGAAGACCTCCCGGAATCCTTTCGCGTCGCGCCGCGGACCGCGGAGCTCACGAACCTGGTTGGGAAGCGGTTCGTGAGTCAGGCGGGCGTCGACCAGGTGAATACCGCGCCGGAGTCGGTGAAGAGCCTGCTCGATGCCACTCGCACGATTCGATACATCTTCCTCACGATCTTCCTGGCGCTGTTGTTCGCCGCGCTGTTCCTCATCGTCAACACGATCCGCCTGGCCACCTTTGCTCGGCGGCGTGAGATCGAGGTGATGAAGCTCGTCGGTGCCTCGAACTGGTTCGTACGCATCCCGTTCTTGCTCGAGGGCATGGTCCAGGGAGTCATCGGGTCGGCGGCGGCCGTGGGCGCGGTCTTCGGGCTGCAATCGCTCATCAGCAACAGCATTTCGCCGACGGACCCTTTGTGGCGAGGCTGGTACGTCGGCCCGGGCGATGCCACCCAGATCAGCTTCTACGTGGTCGTCATCGGTATGGCCATCGGCGGGCTGGGCGCGTGGATCGGACTTCGCCGCTTCATCGACGCGTAACCCGTCCGGTTCCGCACCGTTCGAACGATTCGCTCGGCGGAGGTCCGCAGTCGCTGTTGCTGGTGTCGTTACTGTCAACAGATGATGAATCGCTCCCCGTGGCGAGGCGCGTGCCTGGTGGCTGCGATGGCAGTGGCCGGGGGCCCGGTCTCGGCCTCAGCTTCGGTTGCGGCTGGGATGCCCCGCCGACCGCACGCGCCGGCGGCCGCCGAGTTCGAGGCCGCGTCTCGTGAGGAAGCCGCGGCGCTCGCCACCGTGACCGCAGCCCGGGCCGAGCGCGAGCAGGCCCAGGCGCGGGTGCGCCAGTTGGAGCGTGACCTGGCGTCGGCCGGCGCGCGCGCCCAGCAAGCCGGTGCGAATGTGGTGATCGTCGAGGCGGCCCAACGGCGGGTCGAGGTGACGCTGGTCGAAACCCGGATCCGGTTGGCTGGCGCGATTGCTCGTTCCCGCCGATCGGCGGCGCAGATGTACCGAAGCGTCGGTGCGACGCCGCCTCCGGTGTTGGGTGCGCTCACCCACGAAGGCTCGCTCGGCGATCTCGCATCACGCCAGCTCTACCTCGAACAGGCGGGGGAACGGAACGCCAAGAGCCTGACCGACGTGAAGATCGCCCGCGCTGATGTCGCGGACTCGTTGCGGACGCTCCGGCGACAACGTCGGGACGCCGCCGAGCTCGCGAACGCGGCGCGGGCCGAGCAGACGCGGCTCAGCGCCGTGCGCGCCGAACAGGAACGGGCGTTGGCGGTGGCGGCTGCCCGCGAGCAGCGGGAGCAGGTGGTGCTCACCTCCATCCAAGCTCGCAAGGCCGAGTTCGAGCGCGCCGCCCAACGCCAACAGGCAGCATCGGCCGCGATCGAACAGACCCTGACCGCTCGACCCAGCCGCGGCACCGCGTCGCGGCATTTCGAGTTCCCGGCCGACGGGCCGATCTCGTCGCCGTTCGGCTGGCGCGTCCATCCCATCTTCCACACTCGCCGGTTGCACAGTGGGATCGACATCGGCGCGAGCTATGGGTCGCCGGTGCGCGCGGGGGCGTCGGGCACGGTCGCGGTCGCGGGCGTGATCAGTGGCTACGGCAATGCGATCGTCATCGACCACGGCGGCGGGATTGCGACGCTGTACGGCCACCTGTCGCGCTTCAAGGTGCGTGTCGGTCAGACCGTGTCCGCCGGCGCGACGATCGGCGCGGTCGGCAACACCGGGAACTCGACGGGCCCGCACCTGCACTTCGAAGTGCGCGTCCAGGGCGTGCCCGTCGATCCCATGCCGTACTTGTAACGGGAAGGTCCTCGGCTCACATCGACGGACGGCGGGCAGCTGGGAGAGGATGACGCCTGTGCCCGTCGACTGTCTGCCCGACCACCCCGATCTCGATCGGTTGCGGGCCGATGCAACGACGCTGCGCGACTTGGTCCGGGCCGGGGTCGACGGTTCGATCGCCCTCGTGCGTGAACACCATCCGCGCTTGGGCGATCTGACCGCCGGGACACCGGCGGCGACGGCGTTCAAGCTGTCTGACGCCCAGGTGACAGTGGCTCGCCACTACGGCTTCGCCTCGTGGGCGACGCTCCGGGAGTACGTCCTGTTGGTCAACCGGTTCAGCCGATCACCCCACGAGGAACCGGTCGGTGGGCCGCTCCCCGACGACGAGTCGCGCGCGGACGAGCTGCTCCGTCTCGGCTGCCTCACCTACGGAGCGGACGATCCCGGCCGTTGGGCACTGGCCGACCGAATGCTGGACGAAGATCCCCACCTCGCCGGATGGTCCGTGTACACGGCGGCTGCCACCGGCACGGTCGAAGCACTGCGGGTCCTGCTGGCCAACGATCCGACTGCCGCCGCCCGTGACGGGGGACCGTTTGCGTGGCCGCCGCTGATGTACCTGACGTACTCACGGCTCGCACCGAGGTCCAACCGCGACCCGGTGACCGCCGCCCAGGTGTTGCTCGCCGCGGGTGCGGACCCGAACGCGGGATACCTGTGGGAAGGCCTGCCTTCGCCCTTCACTGCGCTCACCGGCGTGTTCGGTCGAGGGGAGCAGGGCGCGCCTCCCCACCCGCAGGAGATCCCGCTGGCTCGACTGTTATTGGAAGCCGGCGCGGAGGCAAACGACAGCCAGACGATCTACAACCGGGGAGCGGGCGACATCGCCCGCGACGACACCGAGTTCCTCGAGCTGCTCCTCGACCACGGCCTGGGTCGAGGCGACGGCGGACCATGGCGGCGCATGCTCACCTACGGCCACCAGACGCCGGAGGAGATCGTCGCTGAGGCACTCCAACACTCCGCCGAGGCTGGACTCGAACAACGCGCGCGCCTGCTTCTTGCTCGTGGTGTCGATCCGAACCAGCCCGGCACCCACCCCGGCTACGAAGGTCGCACCCCGTACGAGGGAGCCGTACTCCACGGCAATCGGGCGATCGCCGAGCTGCTCGCCGCCGCCGGAGCAGACGCCACCACACTCGATCCCTTGACGGTGTTCGTCGGCACCTGTCTCGTCGGTGACCGCGGTGCCGTCGACGCTGCGCTGGCCGCGGACGCACACCTTCTGGGGTTGGCGCTCGAAGCGCGCGACGACCTGGTCGCTCGGGCGGTCGAGCTCGGCAGAAGCGACGCCGTCCGCCTGCTGGTCGATCTCGGGTTCGACATCAACATTCGTCGTCGGACGACGGCGCTGCATGAAGCCGCCGCGCGCGGCGACCTTGACCTGACCAAACTGCTGGTGCAGCTCGGGGCCGATCCCGGGATCGTTGATGCCGAGTGGGATTCGCCGCCAGCAGGTTGGGCGCGCCACGGCGGTCACACCGACGTCGCCGACTACCTCGATGGGCTCGCCAGACCGGAAGCCGAAGCTGACACGTAGCGGACGCGACGCCCGTCAGTCGCGGCTCCGCGGCGCGGGAGCCGGGTGGGATTTCCCAGCCGCGCCGGCGAATCTATTTGGGTTGGGGTACCCACCGCAGGTAGGGCTTCTCGGCTCGCCAGCCCTCGGGGAACTTGGCCTTCGCGTCCTCGTCGGACAGCGACGCGGCCACGATGACGTCTTCGCCAGACTGCCAGTCGACCGGTGTCGCGACCGAGCTCTTCGCGGTGAGTTGCAGGGAGTCGATCACTCGGAGCAGCTCGTCGATGTTGCGGCCGGTGGATGCCGGATAGGTGATCGTCAGCTTGATCTTCTTGTCCGGTCCGATGACAAACACCGAGCGCACGGTGAGCTTCTCGTTGGCCGCGGGGTGGATCATGTCGTAGAGCTCTGCGACCTTGCGCTCCGGGTCGGCGATGAGCGGGAAGTTGAGCGCCGTGCCCTTGACGTCGGCGATATCGGGCGCCCAGCCCTGGTGCGATTCGAGATCATCGACCGAGAGCCCGATGAGCTTGACACCTCGGCTCTCGAACTCGCCCTTGCGCTTGGCGATCTCGCCGAGTTCGGTCGTGCACACCGGCGTGAAGTCGGCGGGATGGGAGAACAGCAGGCCCCAGCTGTCGCCGAGGTAGTCGTGCAGGCTCACTGGTCCGTCCGTGGTCTCGGCGGTGAAATCGGGGGCGACATCTCCGAGTCGTAGCGTCATCGTGCAACCTCGTGGGTTCGGGTGGTCGGTCAGGGTCCGGCCAAGTGGGGGTCGTAACGTCGTCGACGCTATCGGTGTTCCCTGCGAAACGTCGAGTGAAATGGTCGGGAAGTAACAAGGTGGCGTCGGGCACGTTCCGAACGCGGGTGCGCGGCCTCGCGTTGGACCTGGCGCCGCTGCGCGAGCGGGACTTCCGCCTCCTCTGGACCGGCGAGATCTTCTCCGAGATCGGCTCGAATATCACGCTCGTCGCGGTGCTCCTCCAGGTCGACGCGCTCACGCGCGATCCGGCGGCGGTGGGCCTGATCGGTCTGGTGCAGCTGGTGCCGTTGATGGCGGCATCACTGTTCGGCGGATCCTGGATCGACCGCTACGACCGGCGTCGACTGTTGCTGTTTGCTCAGATCGCACAAGCCGGCGCGGCGAGCTTGTTGCTGGTCGGCGCCACCCTCGATCACACGCCGCTCGCCCTGATCTATGTCGCCGCGGGTCTGGTGGCGGGATTGAGCGGATTCTCGCTGGCGACTCGCTCGGCCATGACGCCGTCTCTGGTGCCGGCCGATCGCCTCCCGTCGGCGCTGGCGTTGAATCAGGTGATGTGGAACACCGCCCAGATCGTCGGTCCGGCTCTGGGTGGGCTGATCGTTGCGCTGCTCGGGTTCGGCTGGGCGTATGCCCTCGACGTCGTGTCGTTCGCCGGCACGATCGGTGCCGTGCTCTTGATGCAACCCCGGCCGCCGGTGCCGGATTCGCCCGCCGATCCACTCGCCGAGCCCGTCGTTGAGCCGGAGGTCGAGGTGCTCGGGTCCTGGCGTCGCCTCGGCGAAGGGTTCAGCTACCTTCGATCGAAACCCGTGTTGCAGGCGACGTTTCTGATCGACCTGTTCGCCATGATCTTCGGTATGCCCCGGGTGTTGTTCCCGGTACTTGCCCGCACGACCTTCGGTGGTGGCCCGGCCCTGGCCGGTCTGCTCTTCGCCTCGGTCTCGGTGGGGGCGGTCATTGCGGCACTGACCAGCGGGTGGGTGCACCGGGTGCGGCGCCAGGGCCCGGCCATCGTGACCGCGGTCATCGTATGGGGCCTGGCGATCGCGGGGTTCGGGCTCGTGGGCGATCGGGTGCTGTTGGCCCTTGGATTCCTCGCGCTCGCGGGGGCCGCCGACGTCATCTCGGCCGTCTTCCGATCCACCATCTTGCAGGCCACGGTCCCCAACACGCTCCGGGGCCGATTGAGCGGTATCCACATCACCGTCGTCGCCGGTGGGCCCCGCCTCGGCGACTTCGAAGCCGGCGTCGTCGCGTCGGCCTTCAGTCCCGCAATTTCGGTGGTGTCGGGCGGACTCATGTGTGTCGTCGGTGCCGTGGGTGTCGCCTTGGCCTTCCCTGCGTTCGCCCGCTACCGCGTGGGAGATTCGACGGCCGAACGCTGAGGGCTCGCTCCGAGTTGACTCGTCGGCTGGAATGCGCTCGGATGAGCGGCGCATGGCGGGGTACTCGGGAACACCATTGCCCAAGAAGTTGGGCATCAAGGAGGGCGCGCGCGTGGCGTTGGTCGCGGCGCCTGCCGGTTTCCGGCGGGCCCTCGGCCCGATGCCGGCCGGCGTGGAGGTCCGTGATCACGCCCGGGGCAAGCTCGACGTGATCGTCTTCTTCGCGACGCGGGAGCGGGAACTGGTACGCCGGTTCCCCGCCTTCAGCCGCGCGTTGCAGCCTGACGGCGGACTGTGGGTGGCGTGGCCGAAGAAAACCAGCGGGGTCGCGACCGACCTGACGTTCGATCCGGTGCAACAGACCGGACTCGACGCCGGCCTCGTCGACAACAAGGTGTGTGCGATCGACGAGACGTGGTCGGCGTTGCGGTTCGTCGTTCGGGTCGCCGATCGTGCTGATCGCCGCTGAGCCGTGTGTGGTCGCTTCGTCCAGGCCAGCGCGCCCACCCTGCTGGCCGAGCAGTTCGACGTCGACGAAGTCGCGATGGAATCTCCGGTAGCGGCCCACTACAACGTCGCCCCGCGGGCCGAGGTCCTCACTGTGGTCGGCCGCGACCAGGCTCGGCTGCTGACGACCATGCGCTGGGGTCTGGTTCCCGGCTGGGCCGAATCCCTGGCGATCGGCGATCGGATGATCAATGCTCGGGCGGAGACACTGCTGGACAAGGCCGCATTTCGGCCCGCGTTCGAACGACGACGGTGCATCATCCCGGTGGACGGCTTCTACGAGTGGCGCGCGATGCCCGGCGGGAAGAAGCAGCCGTATTACATCTTCGCGACCGACGGCGTGCCGTTGGCCCTCGCCGGACTCTGGGAATCGTTCCGAGATCGCACCGATCCGGACGCCGCGTGGGTGCGGTCGTGCACGGTGATCACCACGGAGGCCAACGCCACGATGCGATCACTCCACGATCGGATGCCGGTCATCCTCGATTCATCCGACTGGACAACGTGGTTGGATCCCGACCAGGTCGACCCGGCCGCCATGCAACCGTTCCTACACCCCGCATCCAATGATCTGCTCTCGATACATCCCGTGAGCCCGCGCGTGAATGGCGCACGCGCCGACGACGACGGCCTGATCGTGCGGGAAGACCCGCTCACCCTGTTCCCGTAGAGTCCAGCGCCATGGATCATGAGTCGTACGTGGATCGAATCCGAGCCGAGGCCGCGCGTATGGCCGCAATCGCGCGATCGGCCGGTCCCGCCGGCAAGACCCCCGCGACGCCAGAGTGGAACATGGCGAAGCTGCTCAAGCACACCGGCACGACTCATCGCTGGGTCATCGGCATCACCAAGACCCGCGAGTTCGTGAACCCCGGCGATCTCGACCTCGAACTTCCGGTGGACGACGCGTCCTATCCCGACTGGCTCGAGCACGGTGCCGGCGACCTCGTGACCGCATTAGGCGCACTGGATTCGTCGACGCCGATGTGGTCGTGGGCGGGAGATGATCGGGCCGGGTTCTGGTCGCGACGTATGGCCCACGAGACGACCATTCATCGATGGGACGCGCAGAGCGCCGCCGGCGACCACGACGACATCGATCCGGAGTTCGCGGCCGACGGGATCGACGAGAGGATCGAATACCTGACTCCGTCGATGAAGTTCAATCCATCCGGCGCCGACGCGCTGGTCGGGCACGGCGAGTCGGTTCACGTTCACGCGACCGACACCGTGGGCGAGTGGGTCCTCCGGTTCAACCCCGAGGGACTGGACGTCGAACGCACCCACGACAAGGGCGATGTCGCACTCCGCGGTGCGAGTCGCGATCTCCTCCTGTACCTGGTCGGCCGGCGCGACCTAGAGGGCATCGACGTGTTCGGCGACGCCTCGGTGCTCGAAGCCCACGCCGCGATTCGGTCCTTCTGAGGTTCGCGTCTACGGCTTGAGCTTGGCGAGGGCGCGGATCGTGGTCCGAGCGGTGTCGGGATCGGAGATGATCATCGGAGCCGGCGTCGTGACGCCGTTGTCGGCATAGCGACGAACGCCCTCGGCACACTGCTCGGGGGATCCCCACACTATCAGTTCGTCGAGGACAGCATCCGGAATCACCTCGGTCGCCCCGGCGCGATCACCGGCCTTCCATGCATCCCACATTGGCTGGAGCGCCTCCCCGCGGCCGATCCATTCGTGGAACGCGGCATACACGGGGACATTCAGGTACTCCGCCACCATGCGTCGTCCGATCGCGCGCACCACGTCGCGATCTTCGGTCGGCAGCACGAAGATGCGGGCCGCGATCTCCTTGTCTGCACCCACGATCGGGGCAACGGTCTTGACGTCCTCGGCCGAGAGCCAGTTGACGATCGCGCCATCGGCTTCGCGGCCGGCGAGGCGCAACATGCCTTCACGGAGCGCGGCGACCAAGATCGGCGGCGGCTCCGGTAGCCGGACTCCGAGGCGGAACCCCTTCACGGAGAAGGTCTCGTAGTCCTCGGTGACCTTCTCGCCCGCCAGCGCGGCGCGGAGGAATCGCAGGGTGTCGCGGACGCGTTGGTACGGATGCTCGAACGGGATGCCGTTCCATCGTTCGACGATGACGTTGCTCGAGGATCCGATCCCCAGGACCGCGCGCCCGGGAGCGATGTCGGCGAGGGTGGCGATCGACTGCGCCAGCAGTGCCGGGCCGCGTGTGTAGACCGGGACGATTGCCTGACCGAGCCGCAACGAGGGTGCCCAGACGGCCGCGAGTACGAGAGGGGTGAACGCATCCGTGGCGTTGGTCTCGGCCGACCACACGTCGGTGAAGCCGAGATCTTCGAGTTCCACCAGCCACTCGCGGTGTTCCAGCAGCGGAACCCCCGCGAAGGGAATGGTGATACCCCAGCGTTGGGTCACAGTCATGAGCGGGTTCCTTCCGGTGGGTCCTCGCGCCAACTGCGCACGATGGTCGATTGGCTGGCGGTGCCGAGCAGCGTGCCATCTTCGGCCCAGAGATGCACGAGGCCGTGACCGAAACCGTCGGCGATGGCATGCACGCGAATGTCGGCGAGGATCCACTCGGTGGGGACACGATGGGCGACCCGCAAGGTGTTGTCGAGGCTGTTCCCTCCGGCGCGTGCGCCGAGCGCTTGGGAGATGCCGAACGGCACGTAATCGCCGATGATCGAGAGCGCCGCCGCCGACACGTCGAGCAAGCCCGGCAGCCGCACCCACAATGCCGACCGGCCGGTGCCGGGGATCCCGTCGAGGTCATCGAAACTGCGAGCTTCGGCCATGCGCATATCGATGCGATCCATGATCGAGTTCTCGTGCCGGTCGAGCAGTTCTCGGGGTGGGCATTCCATCGGCGGCGCGACTGCCGGCATCTCGGCCCACGCGCCGGAATGCGGCACGTCTCGACGACCGAGCGCGGCGTTGACGGTCAGAATCTCGGTGTCTCCTACCGAGGCCACGGCCCGCGCCTGGGAAACTTGATGGCCGCGCACGACCTC
Source organism: Acidimicrobiia bacterium (assembly GCA_031362155.1). Lineage (GTDB taxonomy): Bacteria > Actinomycetota > Acidimicrobiia > IMCC26256 > JAENVU01 > JAENVU01. Next base: position 11,880 of record JANLRZ010000033.1, read on the forward strand.
GTCGATCCGGATGTCGATGACCGACGGTGGACGGGCATACGAGAGGTACTGACCGGTCGCCCACACCAACTGCCGGCCGGTGGCCCGTTCGAGTGCGTCGACGCACGCGCCGAGCCCGCAGCCACCGAAGAGTGCGCCGAGACCCGAACACAGGGTGGGTACCACCGGCATCCGCCAGTGGTGGGGGTCCGGCGTGGGTTCCATCCCGAAAAAGGCGAGCGCATCCATTCGGGCGGAACCTACTTGGCCCTCCTTCGGTCGTCCCGAAGCGGGCGGTCGGTGCCGCGCGCACGTTCAGGGCGGTTGGTTCGGGAATGCCGTTGGGTCGGAACGGTTGAGCACACCACTGACGAAAGCGGGAGAGGATCCGATGGGCACACGTACGGTCATGGCCACCATCGAGGCGCACCGACAGACCGAGGGTGCGGGCTTCGAAGTCCGGCGGCCGTTTCCGACGCCCCGGCTGAGTCAGATCGACCCCTTCTTGTTGCTTGACGAGATGGGTCCCGTCGACGTGGAGCCGGGCCAGGCCAAAGGGGCGCCCGATCACCCGCACCGCGGGTTCGAGACGGTCACCTACGTGATCGAGGGTGCGACCGAACACGAAGACTCCGCCGGGAACGCGGGCCGGATCGGCCCCGGAGCCGTGCAGTGGATGACCGCGGGTTCCGGCGTGATCCATTCGGAGATGCCGGCACGCGAACTCCTCACCGACGGTGGGCGAATGCACGGCTTTCAGCTCTGGGTCAATCTGCCTCAACGGGACAAGCTCGCCGCCCCGCGCTACCAAGAGTTCCGCGCCGATCAGATTCCTACCGTCGTCGGAACCGGCAGCCTCGTGCGCGTGATCGCGGGAACCCACGCCGGAGTCACCGGTCCGGTGGTGACGCACTCGCCCGTCAGTTACTTCCACGTCTCCCTCGCGGCCGACGCGTCGGTGACGATTGCCATCCCGGCCGCGCACACCGCGCTCGTCTACACGTTCGAGGGTACGGGTGATGGGTCGTTGCGGGTGTTCGCGGCCGATGGCGACGACCTCCGGATCGAGAACCCGGGAGACGCCGTCGGGGAGTACCTCGTCCTCGCGGGCGCCCCGCTGCGGGAACCGATCGCCCGGTACGGCCCGTTCGTGATGAACACCGCGGCGGAGATCGAGGAGGCCATCGACGACTACCGCACCGGCCGGTTCGGACTCATCACGCGCTGACCCGGCCGCCGCGCGAGACTCCGCGGATGGAGCGAACCACCACGGTGCTCGTCGAAGGACTCCGGTTCCCGGAGGGCCCGCGCTGGCGGGCGGATCGGTTGTACTTCTCGGACCAACACGACGCCAAGGTGTGGTCGATGACCGCGGACGGTGCTCTCGAACTCGTGGTCGAGGTGCCCGAACGACCCTCCGGGTTGGGGTGGGACCTCGAGGGTCGTCTGCTCATCGTGTCGATGGACGACCGGCGGCTGTTGCGATACGCCGACGGGTCCCTCACCGAGATCGCCGACCTCAGTGGGCTCGCGCCCTGGCATTGCAACGACATGGTGGTGGACGCACACGGCCGCGCGTACGTTGGCAATTTCGGGTTCGACCTCGATGGCGGTGCGGAACCTCGACCAACGGTCGTACTGCGCGTGGATCCCGACGGGTCGGTCCGGGCGGCGGCCGACGAGATCCGTTTTCCGAACGGCACCGTGATCACTCCCGACGGTGGAACGCTCATCATCGGTGAGAGTTGGGGAGGGTGTCTGACTGCGTTCGACGTCGATGCCGACGGCGGACTCTCGAACCGTCGCGAATGGGCCAAGCTCGACGGCGCGGTCCCGGACGGCATCTGCCTCGACGCCGAGGGGGCGATCTGGTCGGCGTGTCCGCTGACTGGCCGTGTCCTACGGGTACGCGAAGGCGGCGAGATCACCGATGTCGTCACCGTCGACCGCAACGGCGCCTATGCGTGCATGCTCGGTGGCGCCGGCGGCACGACCCTGTTCGTGTGCACCGCCGACGCCAATCACCCGGCCGAGACGGTCACGATGCGCGGCGCCATCGAGGTGTGTGCGGTCGACATCCCCGGCGCCTAGTTGACCCGGTTCCCGGCGTTTGGCGGATGGTGGTTCGCTCCGCGTCACCACCTGCCAAACGCTTGAACGTGGATTAGAGGGTGGGCCCAGTGGGAGTCGCGCCGGTGAGGGCGGCGTCGTGGCGGTGCTGGATGGTCGCGGCGTGCGCGTCGTCGGACAGGACGAAGAAGCGGTTCGTGTGGACCGCGTCGAGGACCGTGGCCGCGTAGTCCAACGGCTCGATGCCGGCGTTCACGAGCGCCGTGATGAACTCAGCCGCCGGCGATCCGGCACTAGGGAGGGGGCTCGCGCCGAGCCGAGCCGGCCAGTTGCGGCCGGACTCCGCGATCCGGGTCCGTATGAACGCCGGACACAGCACGGTGACGCCGATGTCGAGCCCCGCCATCGCGAAGTCGAGATGCAGCGACTCGGACAGGCCGACGACCGCATGCTTGGTCGCGACGTACGGCGCCATCATCGGTGCGCCGCTCAGCCCGGCCAGGGACGCGGTGTTGATGACGTGGCCGGACCCCTGTTCGACGAGGCGGGGGACGAAGGCCTGGATGCCGTGCACCACGCCCATCAGGTTGACGCTGATCGCCCATTCCCAGCCCGCTGCGGAGATCTCCCACGCGGGTCCGTTCCCCCCACCGACGCCGGCGTTGTTCACGATGAGGTCGGCCGTGCCGAACCGAGCAAACGTTGCCGCCGCGAACGCCTGGACCTGTGCGGCGTCGGCCACGTCACACTCGACGCCGAGGGTGGGGATACCCCGGGCCTCGAACGCGGCGACGGTCTCCGCGAGCGGACCGGGCTCGACATCGGCGAGCGCGAGCTGCATGCCCTCCGCGGCAAACACCTCGGCCAGGGCCAGCCCGATACCGCTCGCCCCGCCCGTGATCGCGCACACCTTGCCATTCAATTCCTGCACAGCACGCTCCTTGGAAGTCAGACGGTGAGCGGTTCGGCGCGGCCGTACCGAACGAGCCGCAACAGTTCCGAACTACACGTACCCGGTTCGGTGTCGTAGCCGAGCAGCGCGACGTACCGGGCCCGGTCCCCGCAGATCGGGGTGACCCGGTGCAGGCTGGTGCGGCCGGCGAACAGCACGAGGGAGCCTGGGGTCATGGGGACGGTCGCGATGTCGTGGTCGCGCGTACCGGCGAGCACGGCCGCGACCCGGTCGTAGGCCTCGTCGTCGGCTCGGCGCAGCTTGGGCACACACTGGAAGTCGCCGCCGACGTCGCTCGGTTGGAGCGCGATCGACACGACGAAGTCGGTGTGGTCGAAATGCCACGCGAGTTCGTCACCGTCGGCCATCGCCGCGACGTTCAGGGCGCCGAGCGCATCGTCGTACCGGTAGAGATCGTCGACTCCCAACGCGGCCGCGATGAACCGGAGGAGCGGATCCCACTCGTAGATCGCTCGCAACTCGGACGTGGTCGCGAACCGGTCGTAGGGGAGCGCCGTGAGTGCACTCCGGCCCATCGTCATTCGGGGGTGATCCGCCGGCCAGCCCGGGTCGGGGAGTTCGAGGTACGGCGTCCCCATGACGTCTTGATGGTGAGCGCCCACTGCGAGTCGTTCGCTCTCGGTGACCATCGCCGCGACGGCCTCGGCACGCACGAACCCGGGAAACTCGGCGACACCGGCCGTCGCGAGTTGTTCACGCGCGTGACGGATCAGCGATTGGGTCGCGGCGTGGTGGAGATCGTCGATCGGATAGCGATCGCGGTCGATGAGTGCGGCGGGATCGATCGGCACACCGGCAGCGTACGAGGTGGCAAGCTGGCGCATGACTTCGAACCGTCGGATCCTGCTCGCCGCCCGTCCCCACGGAATGGTGACCGAAGAGTGTGTGCGTCGGGTGGAGGAGCCGATCCCGGTTCCGGGCGACGGCGAGGTGGTATTGCGGGTGCTCTCGCTGTCGGTGGATCCCACCAACCGGGTCTGGATGCGCGAGGCCGACTCGTATCTTCCGGCCGTCGAGATCGGCGCAGTGGTGCGGGCCGCCGGACTGGCACAAGTCGTCGAGTCGCGTCGTGAAGGCTTCGCCGAAGGGGATCTGGTGCTCGGCATGCCGGGGTGGCAGGACTACTGGCTCCTCCAGGGTGACGACCTCGCCAACGTCGTGCCACCTGGTCTCGAGATCAACGACGTCTTGTCGATCTACGGGAGCACGGGTGTGACCGCGTGGTTCGGGATCGAGGACGTGTGCGAAGTCGGTGCTGGCGACGTGGTCGTCGTATCCGGAGCGGCCGGGGGAGTGGGGTCGGTGGCCGGCCAGCTCGCGAAGATCAAGGGCGCGGCCCTCGTCATCGGGATCGCCGGAAGTGACGAGAAGTGCCGCTGGGTCGTCGACGAACTCGGCTTCGACGCGTGCATCAATTACAAGACGGAGTCGGTGCCCGACCGCCTCGCGGCACTGTGCCCCGATGGCATCGACGTCTACTTCGACAACGTCGGTGGTGAGATCCTCGAGGCGGTGCTGGACAATCTCGCGATCGGGGCGCGCATCGCCTGTTGCGGAGCCATCTCGACCTACAACGACGACGACCCCGTCGGCATTCGCCACACCGACAACCTGATCATGAAACGGGCCCGGATGCAGGGGTTCCTGATCCTGGACTATATCGATCGGTTCCTCGACGCGATCCTCGGCCTGGCGCCGCTGGTGGCCGAGGGCCGGGTGAAATACGCCATCGAGGAAGTGGATGGCCTCGAGCATGCGCCGGCGACGTTGAACCGGCTCTTCACCGGCGACCATGCCGGCAAGCTGATCATCAAGGTCGCAGATCCGACCTGAGTACGCGCATCGTCAGACGCGTACCGGGAACCCGTCGTTGCGGAGGGCGAGGATCGTGCCGGACTGCTGGGAGACCGACCGCCACCGATCGATCGGCTGGTACGGCATCGGTGCCGTTGCCCGTGCCGATCCGAATCGGTGCATACCGCCGAAGCCGTCGATGACCACGTAGCCGTTGCCGTCGGCGGCGACGGTGAGGTCACGGGCGATATTCCACCCGAAGTAGGCAGCCCCATAGTTCTTGGCACCGCCGAGGTTCCAGACGGTTCCGAATCCGTCGAGTTCGTACAGCGAGCCGTCGGACCGGTAGGCGAGCGAGCGAGCAATGTCCCAACCTCGCCAGTACGGACCGCCGCTGATTCGGCGGGCCGATCCGAAGTTGTGGCGACCTCCGAATCCGTCCAAGACGGTGAACCCACGACCATCGGGAGTGACGGCGATACTCCGGGCGATGTCGAAGCCGAACCAGGGTCCACCGACACCACTGAACGCGAAGATCGCGCTGCCGAAGCGATGGACGCCGCCCAGGATGTCGAGGACCACGTATCCGTTGCCGTCGGGCATGGGGGCGATGTCGCGGGCGAAACCGCCGGGGAGGCTCGGCCCACCGTAGGCGGGCGCACCCTCGACCGCCACGACAGAACCATTGCCGTTCAGGATCCAGAATCCGCCTTGCGCGCGGGCGGCGATGGCCGTGCCGCGAGTGTCGAGGGCGAGGAGCGGGTTCGGTGCGGGGGGCGGGCTGCCGTCCATGAAGACCTGGGCGACGTACAACTGTCCGTTCCCGTACGCGACGCCGACGCCGATCCAGCGGAATGCCGGGTCGACGAAGTGCGCGTAGTGCGTAGGTGACGCGACTAACGCGTTGTAGACGTTGGCGACGGAGGGGCCGCGTCCGATGTTCTCACCGAGCTTGCGCCAGCTGACCGTGACGCCGTCGGGAAGATTGGAATGGCACAGACAACTGCTGTCGGCCATGTGCTGGGCCCAGGCCTGGGCCTTGGCCGTGAGCACGCTGTGAGTCGCGAGTTGTCCCAAACCACGTGATGCCCGCAACCCGTTGATCCGGTTCGTGAAGTCGGCTTCCGCACCGGGGTCGGTGGCCGCCGCGGGTTGGACGGTGCCCAGGGCCAAAGTGGCGGTGGCCGTAATGAGTAGTGCTGCGAACAATCGACGCATCTGTCTCGTCCCTCCGCTGCCAGGCCAGGCCAGACGCACACGCCCCGCAGGGGCACGATGACGTCAGCGACCAAAGGCAGAACGTTGTGGGTTCGATCGGGCTCCGCTCCCGATCGCCGGTCCCCCGACCCTAGTGACTCGCCGCACCGGCCGACGGGTTTCGGGAGGTCATTCGACCTATGTCACGTCGCGAATACCGCGTATCGGTCAGCAGTCGGGTGCGGGGCGTGAGATTACTGAGGCGGCTGCGCGCTGGGAGTGGTCATGGAATTCATCGCCGGCCGCGGGGCGGGAGCGGGAACCCCGTCGCGCCGGATGCGATGCCACACCATGAGTCCACCGATCGGGCCCAACACGATGACCACCACCGCGTACTTCCACGTCCACTTCATCGCCGGCGTGATCATGATCACCATGGAGCAGAACGTGAGCCAGATCATCCCGTGCACTGAGCCGGTGATGGCCTTGCCGGCGGCATTGGGCACGATGAGCCAGAAGGTGAACAGGATGACGTAGGTGACCGACTCGGCCAACGCGATGATCGCGAGCGCCCGCGCCTTGCGCTCGAGTTCGGTCGTGGGATCGTCGGCATAGTCGGGCACGCCGACAGGCTAGGGGCTCCCCTCAGGCCGTGAGCGATCGGACCTTCGCGTGCGGTCGAGCCGACGCGCGACCTGCGCTCTAGGGTCCGGTGATGGCTTCTCTTCGCATCGGCACCCTCGGTGCAGCTCGGATCACTCCGGCGGCGCTGATCAAGCCGGCCCGACTCGTCGAGGATGTCGACGTCATTGCGGTCGCCGCTCGGGATGAATCGCGCGCCCGGTCCTTCGCGGCCAAGCACGACATCCCGCGCACGTTCGATTCCTACGCCGCGTTGATCGCCGACCCGGAGATCGACGCGGTCTACAACCCTCTGCCCAATGGGCTTCACGGTGAGTGGACCACCGCGGCCCTGGCGGCGGGCAAGCACGTGCTGTGCGAAAAGCCGTTCACGGCGAACCGGGCCGAAGCCGAGGCGGTCACGGCCGCCGCGTCGGCGAGCGGGCTCGTCGTGATGGAGGCCTTCCACTATCGATATCACCCGGTGGCGGCGATGATGGTCGAAGTCGTCCGGAGCGGCGAGATCGGCGAACTGAAGCACATCGAGAGTGCGATGTGCATCCCGCTCCCACTGCCCAAGGACATCCGGTACCGCCTCGATCTGGCGGGCGGCGCCACGATGGATACCGGCTGTTACGCATTGCACATGAACCGCCTCGTCGCGGGCGAAGAACCTGAGGTCGTCTCGGCCACCGCACGCCTGGCGCGTCCGGAGGTCGACCGCTGGATGCGAGCCGATCTCCGCTATCCGTCGGGGGTGACCGGCACGATGACGTGCGCGCTGTGGTCGAGAACGCTGTTGAAGGTGGGGGTCCGGGTCGTCGGGAGCGAGGGTGAACTGCGCGTCTTCAACCCGACGGGTCCGCAGTTCGGGTACCGGATGACGGTGCGTCGGGGTGGGACGAAGCGACGCATTCGGGTCGACGGCGCCAAGCGGCCGACCTATGCCTACCAACTCGACGCGTTTGCGGCGGCCGTGCGGGGTGAGGACACGAACCTCACACCGCCGAGTACTGCCGTGGCGAACATGGCGGTGATCGACGCGGTCTACCGGGCGGCCGGCCTCGCGGTTCGCGAGCCGTCGATCCCGACCGGCTGAACGATTTCTGCGAGGATCGACGACCATGGACCTGCGAAAGTTTGCGCTCTACGCCTCACGAACCCGAGTCGGGATGGGCCTCGTCATGATGGCGTCACCTCGCGTGGCGTTCGGGCCGATCTATGGCCGCAAGGTTTCCGAGCCGGCCGCCGCCGCGATCAGCCGGATGATGGGCGCCCGCGAAGTGGCACTGGGAGCGGGCGCGGCGATCGCAGTCGGTGAACGCCGAGGTGGCGCGAACTGGGTGTCGATGCTCGCGGTGGCCGACGGACTCGATGCGGTCGTGAACCTCACCTCGCGTCATTTGGGCTGGCGGGGGCGCCTGCTGGGGATGCTCGCCGCCGCATCCTCGGGCGCGCACCTGATGTTGGCCAAACAACTTTCGTCGGAATCGATCTGACTCCGGTCGGAACGTTCAGGTAGGCGCCACGGTCGTGATCGCCGTGGCCACGAGGCGGTCGTCGGCGCCGATGTCGCGGACTTCGATTCGGAGCAGATGGCCGTCGGGTCGGGTGCCCAGGTGCGTGACCGTCGCGATGATCGGGCCGACGCGGCCGGGACTCACAAAGTGGAGCACGGCATCGGTCGTGGCTCGACCGGTGACCGCGTGGAGGCCCGCGAGATCCACCAGTGCCGCAGTAGCTCCGCCGTGGAGGATGCCCCACGGGTTGCGCAACTCGTCGGTGATGTCGATCGCAAGTTGATCCGTAGCCGTCGCACGAACGTCGAGGAAATCCGCGAAGGTCGGCGTCGTTGCCGGATCGGGCGGAGAGCTGGCGAGAACGAGTGGCCGCTCGTACACCGGCGGCCCATCCGTAGGTTGGAGGACTGCCGCGGTCAACGTCCCGGTCGCGACCATGACGTCGTCGGCACCGCAGTCGCGCAGCGTGACCTGGGTAACCACGCTGCGACTTCCGACCCGGAGGGTCGTCGCGGCGACCCCAATCGGTCCGATGACCTCTCGCCGGAGCGAACGCAGCATCAGATTGGTCGAGACGATCCAATCCGGCAGGACGGCGAGCCCGCTGCACAAACCACCGACGCTGTCGGCGAGGGTCAACAACCCGCCGAACGCAATACCGCCGTCGGGGCCGCGCAGATGGTCGGCGGCGGGTGCGTCGCCAACGATTTCGGCGCGACCCGGCACGGGCGGACCGACCTCTCGCATGGTGAGGCCCATGTATCGGGCGATCGACCGCCCGTTGTCGGGATCGTGGAAGCTCATGATGCGACGACCACGCCGCGCGCCAACACGCGAGTCGTCACTCGGCCATCGGCGCCGGCGTCGGTGATGACGACCTCCACGGTGGCCCGGTCGCCGTCGGACTCGAGGACGGTCGCGGTCGTCACTGCGGGGCCGACCTTCACGAGGGCGAGGTAGGCGATTTGTAGGTCGACGACCTCGAGCCGACGCCCGACCTCGGCGGCCAATGCGTGCTCCGCCGCCACCACGGCCGTCGTTGCCACCATTCCGCCTTGGACCGCACCGAGGCTGTTGCGCACGTAGTCGGTGAGCGGGAGCGCGACCTCGCCGCGGGCCGCGTCGATCACGGATACTCCGACGGCTGCTTCGAGGGATTTGGAGAATCCGGAGTCCGGCCCGGCCATCGTGGTGCGCGGTGTGATCGCGGTATCGGACGCCACCGTGGAGATGACCGGATTGCTGTCTCGGCGAGGGAGGACGGCGAAGGTCATGGTCGCGGTGCCGAGGGCGGCTCCGTCGGTGCCCGCGATGACGACCTCCATCACCACGGTGGTCGTTCCCTTCCGGACGACGCTCCCGCGCGCCACGATTTCGGAGATGTCCCGAGTCGGGAGTAGGTGCAGGGTCAGGTCGGCGGTGGCGATCCAATCGGGCTGGGCGGCAACGGCCCCGAGACCCCCGCCCACCGCGTCGACCAGCGTGGCGACGGCACCGGGATGAACGAACCCGGTTGGGCCGATCAGATGCGGAGGAACGGGAATCCAGCCGGTCGCGGTGAGACCGGGTCCGGTCTGTGATTCGAGTCGCAGGTCTCGCAAGATGTGGTGGGCCGGCGGATACGGCCCGGTCATGGGCATGGCATCGGGGCCGGTCACGGCCGAGACCGTACCGGACCTCCAACGGGCGTCCGCCGTTCGGACCCGATCGAGATGTCACCATGGTCGGATGCACGAATCCGTTCGGGGTCGACTCCTGGTGGCCGCGCCCGATCTGGGAGATCCGAATTTCCGGCGGACGGTCGTCGTGATGCTGGCGCACGACCCGGAGGGAGCGTTGGGCCTCGTCGTGAATCGGCCGACGGACATCTCGGTCGACGAGGCAGTCCCGGGATGGCATGGGCCGTCGTCGGCGCCGGCAGTGCTGTTCATGGGTGGACCCGTGGATCCCGAGTCCGTCGTCGCGCTGGGCGTGGCGCGCAAGGGCGGGTCGGATGGCTCGCTCGCCGGCGGGTTCGAACCGGTCGATCTGGACGCCGATCCCGACGAGTTCCATTCGGTCCGAACCTTCGTCGGATACTCCGGGTGGGGGGCCGGTCAGCTCGACAGTGAGTTGCGGGCCGGGGGCTGGCTGGTGCTCGATCTCGTGCCGTCGGATCTCACGAGTGCACAGCCCGATGCTCTGTGGCGTGCCGTGCTGCGTCGGCAGCGGGGATCGGTGGCCTGGCTGGCGAGTGCGCCTGAAGATCCTTCGCTCAACTGAGCAGACCGCGCCCGGTCACCAAGGGGAGGTCGAGGGTCGAGAGCACGCCGGGCGCCGCCGCACACACGGCGGGGATCGCGTTCACGATGCGCATTCCGGTGCCGATGAGGCCGGCAGTGTTGTGATCGCCGTCCTCGCCCATCATTTCGAAGTCGACGGTGTACGTCGGCGACCCGGTCACGGTGATCCGGTAGCCGCCGGTGCCACTCGGGCGGGGCCACTGGGGTGCGACTGCGGGGTGCATGCGGGTCACATGCTCGACGATGATCGCCGGCCGACCTCGCACGAACCCTTGGACCTCGAAGCGCAACCCGACCATCGTGCCCTGCCGAATCGTGCCGACGGCAGTCTCGTAGTCGCGGTCGGCCGGGCACCGCTCGACCACTTCCTTGATCTCGTCGATGGTCTCACCGAGGCCGGCGGCGATCATGTGGAGCGGACCACCCCACGCGAACCCGAGCGCACCCGGGATGAGGAGCAGCGGTTGGTGGTCCAACGGCTGACCGAACCCCATGGTGTCGAACAACACCTCCGGCTGCATGTAGGTCGAGTAGTCGAGGTTCTCGACGATGCGGATCTGGTCGATGCGTTCGCTGAACCCGCTGACCACGAGGGGCAGGAGGTCGTTGGCGAAGCCCGGGTCGATTCCGGAGGTGAAACACGACGTCTGCCCGGCGGCGCACGCCTCATTGAGTTGACGAACCCAGCCCCGGGGCGCAGTCGGTGGGTACAGCAGCGACACGACCGCGGTCGCCACGACGTTCTTGCCGGCCTCGAGGAAGCGACACATGTCGGCCACGGCCTCCGTGGGTCGGAGGTCGCCCGTCGCCGTGTAGCAAATGACATCGGCGTCCGACGCGAGGAGGGCGTCGGCATCGTTGGTGGCGAGGACACCGGTCGGGGTGTCGAGTCCGCCGAGGTCGGCGGCGTCGAGTCCGACCTTGTCGGGGGAGTGCACCCACAGGCCCGCGAGTTCGAGTTCAGGGTGCCGCGCGATCGCATGGAGCGTGTGCGCACCGACGTTGCCCGTCGACCATTGGATCACCTTGTGGGTCATGCCCGGGAAGGTATCGGACCAGGGAGTCGGGCGCGATGAGCTCGATTCGTCGATCGGGATCAGGCGGGGTGGGCCAGCGATTCGATCGCGGTGATGTAGTCGGTGAGGCGCGACGCGATTTCGAAGGCCAGGCCGGGCTCACTCAAGTCGGGATCGAGCCAGGTCTCGGAGATGCGCCGCCAGTGCTCGGCCCGCCCGAGGAAGGGAGCGACCTCGGCCTCGGCGCCGAGTTCCCGCCGCCATTGCGGCTCGCCCGCGACGATCCGGGTGATGACGGCGTCGTTGGTTTCGGCCTTCGGGTGTTCGCTGTGGAAGCCGACCTCGAGCGCGAGCGTGCGGGCGGCGGGGACATCTCGGGCGCCGACCACCTGGGCCTCGTAGTGCTCCTTGGTGGCCTTCTCGGCTCCGAACCAGACCTTGATGCCGTAACGGTGGGCGCGCATACGCAGCGTGCCGAACTCGGCCGGAACGATGCCGCGGAGCGCATCGCCGACGTCATCGAAGAGCGAGGATTCCATGGGCCCAGCATTGCCGCGATCGGTCGGCTCAGGTCGAGATGAGGACCAAGCTGGCCACCGCGAGTCCGAGACCGGCGAGGCGGAGCCGACCGATCTTCTCGTGACCGAACGCCCGGGCGAGGATCACCGTGACGGCGGGGAACAGGTTCGCGACCGGTGCGACGACGCTGAGGAGGCCGTGGCGAACGGCGACGAGTAGCAGTGCGTTGGCGCCGGCATCGGTGATGCCGGAGACCGTGACCATCGGGTACGCGTCCCGAGGGACGGTCATGGGCCGCCGCAGGAGGCGCAGCCCGACGAGCAAGGCGATCACCGGCGCGGCGCGGGCGGCGACGACGGGCCAGAGACCGGCACCGTGAGACGTTTCGGCGATGAGAATTAGGTACAGGCCGAAGCCAACCGCAGCACCCAGCCCGCACTGGATCTCGCGGCTCCGGCTCATCTGGGTCGCGTCGGCGGACTCCTCCGCGGAACCGGCGACCACGCCGATCGAGACGAGGGCGAGGACGATCCCGATCAGCGCGGTCGTGCCCGGTCGCTCGCCCCGGGCCAACCCCCAGCCGACTTGGAGGACCGCGGCGCCGACCGCACTCAGGGCCGGGCGAGTGTGGTCGCGCCCCTGAGTGCGGTCGGCGCCGCGGTCCTCCAAGTCGGCTGGGGGTTGGCCCGGGGCGAGCGACCGGGCACGACCGCGCTGATCGGGATCGTCCTCGCCCTCGTCTCGATCGGC
>JANLRZ010000077.1:0-2208 GCA_031362155.1 Acidimicrobiia bacterium
GGGGTATGTGCATCCGGCTTTTGCTGAGGTCGCGACCGCGTTGCGGTCGACGTTGCGGCACAAGCGGGGCGGTGGTGGGGCCGCCGCCGTGTACCACCACGGCGAGAAGGTGGTCGACATCTGGGCCGGGACTCAGGACCAGACCGGTACCCGCTGGGGCGAGACCACGACCGCCATGAGCTTCTCGACGACGAAGGGCGTCGTCGCCACCGCGGCGCATCGCCTCGCGAGCCGCGGGCTCCTCGACATCGAGGCGCCGGTGGGCGAGTACTGGCCGGAGTTCAAGGCCGCGGGCAAAGAGAACATCCGCGTCGCGAACCTGCTCGATCACTCGGCGGGGATGCATCGGGTGCGCGGTGTGATCACCGATGGCGAGATGCTCCTCGATTGGGATCGGGTCACCGCGGCGCTCGCCGCCGCACCCGCGAAGTACGCGCCGGGCGCGCACCACGGGTACCACGCGATCACCTACGGCTATCTGGTCGGTGAAGTGTTGCGGCGCGTGGCCGGCGGTTCGGTGGACGACATCGTGCAGGCTGAGATCGCCCGCCCGCTCGAGATCGAAGGGATGGCGATCGGTGCCCGCGGCCTCGCTCGGGAGAACGTGGCGACGTTGCGGACGGCGTGGCCGAACACCGAGAAGGCACAGCGGTTTGTACGTCGCGCCGACCGGTGGAACCGGCTCCAGGCACCCATCGACGCGTTCATGATCCACGACCTTCCCGACGTCATCGATTCGGGTGCCATCTACGACGTCGAGGCGCCGGCGCTCAACGGGTGCTTCACCGCGCGGTCGCTGGCGCGCATGTACTCGGCGCTCGCCACCAACGAGTCGGTCGACGGGTCACCGTTCCTGAGCGAGGAGGCGCGGCGCGCCGCGACGACCGTACGGACGCGGTCGCGAGATCTCGTCGTCGGATTCCCGATGCGGTGGCGGCTCGGGTATCACATGGCCGCAACGAACCGTGGAGTACTCCCCGCCGGGTTCGGTCACTTCGGTCTCGGTGGGTCGGGCGGGTGGGCGGACCCGTCGAGAGAACTTGCGGTCGCGATGACGTGTAACCGCATGGCCGGTACGCCGTTCGGTGATCAGCGGTTCCTCAAGATCGGTGCTGCCGCGGTCAAGTGCGCGGAACGTCGGGATCGGCTGCCCGTCTAGGGTCCTGGGCAGTTCACACTCCTGGGGGGATTCATGAACGTTCGGTATCGGCTGGGCGCCGTACTCGTGCTTGGTGCGGGGTTGGTCGTGTCCGCGTGTTCGAGCGACGGGTCCTCACCGAAATCGGCGCCGACCTCGTCATCGAACGCGAGAACGACGCCGAAGGACCCGGCCTCGGTCCCGACTGCGAAGTCGAGCGGCTGCGATTCCAGTGGCGCGGCGGCTCCCGGTCACACGAAGCAGACGCTGACATCGAGTGGCGAGGAGCGCTGGTACTACCAGGACGTTCCGGCGACGTCAGCGAGTGATGGCGCGCCGATGCCGGTCGTGTTCGACTTCCACGGATACTCCGAGGGTGCCGACGTGCATCTGCAGATGAGTGACCTGACGGCGTTCGGTGACGAGAAGGGATTCGTCACCATCACCCCGCAAGGTACCGGCGCCGTCGTGCGGTGGGAGGCCACCATCGGGTCGAAGGACGAGACGTTCTTCGGCGAGATGCTCGATCAGGTCGAGTCCCAGCTGTGCGTGGACACCAACCGGATCTACGTCACCGGCCTCTCGAACGGGGCGTTCATGACGTCGGCCATCGCGTGTCAGTTCAGCGACCGGGTCGCAGCGGTCGCGCCAGTCGCCGGGGTACGGAACCTCGCTGGCTGCGCAACGAAACGGGCGGTGCCGATCGTCGCGTTCCACGGTACGGCCGACGGTTTCGTGGCCTTCGACGGCGGTATCGGCGAGAAGGGGCTCGATCTTCCTGCGCCCGATGGCTCAGGAAAGACCTTGCGGGAGACCCTGACTCCCGAGCAACTGAAGTCGGGAGGCGCGGACTCGGTCCCGACGATCATGGCGGCGTGGGCGAAGCGCAACGGATGCACTCCCAAGACCAAGGAAACGCCGGTCGCCGCCGACGTCACCACGGTCGCGTTCGCCTGCCCCGCGGGTCACGAGACGGTGCTCTACCGCGTCACCGACGGTGGTCACACGTGGCCCGGCAGTACCTTCTCCCAGGCGATCGAGTCGGTCGTCGGTCATACGACGATGAACGT
>JANLRZ010000060.1:0-8903 GCA_031362155.1 Acidimicrobiia bacterium
CGGCCGGGGCGAGACCCTGTGCCGGGCTTGGGCGCGGGACCCCATACGAAGACGGTGCGCGCGTGCTCGACGACATCCACGGCGACGGTTCGCTCGCCGGAGTCGGTGTTGACAGTGATCGTGGTGTCGTCGCAGGCAACCAGCGTGCCGCGAAGACGTTCGAGGTGGCCTTCTGCGTTGCGCGCCTTGAAGCTCAGGTCTTCACCGATCGCGCCGCGGAAGTGTGCCAGCGTGCGCAATGGTCGCTCCAGGCCCGGGCTCGACACCTCGAGGAGGTACTTGCCGCGGACCGGATCGATGGCGTCGAGCGCGGCGGAGATGGTCCGAGTCGCGGTCTCGAGCGTGTCGAGATCGATGCCACCGGCGCGGTTCAACAACACCGTCAATGTCTGTCGGTCACCACCGGCCAGCGTGATGTCGTAAATCGAAAGGTCGAGGCTGGCCACGATCGGCTCGAGTTCGGCGGTAAGTGCCGTCACACGGTCGGTCATGGTCACCTCCCTTTCCAGCCGGCGAACCGGGTCCAGTCAATAAAAGGCGTGGGCCCGAGGCCCACGCTGGCCTGGCCTCGAAAGGCCACTTCGCCGACCTTGATGTCGGTGAAGCGCGGCGACACTACCAGACGACACCCCAAATTCACTGGGCGTTGTCAGGCCCGTCGCCGCGCTGGGTCGGGAACGCGCAAACGCTCCCAAACCCGCCCGAACCGGCAGTTCAGCCGCCGAACACCGCACGGAGGGCGACGGGAACCGGCGTGTCGAGCTGCTCGTAGGTGCAGGAGTCGGGCTCGCGGTCACTGCGCCACCGTTGGAAACGGGCCGTGTGACGGAAGCGGTCCCCCTGCATGTGCTCGTAGGCAACCTCGGCGACGAGTTCGATCCGAATCGGCTCCCACGACAGGTCCTTCTTCGCGTTCCACCGGCTCACCGCGCCGGGGCGTCGTTGCGGGCCACCCTCGGCATCGGCGTCGTCACCGGCCCGGGCCCAGTCGGCCCAGGGATGACCGTCCAGCGCATCGACCCGATACGGCTCGAGTTCCTCGGCCAGGCTGGCACGGGTGGCTGCGTTGAAACTCGACGCGACGCCCACATGATGGAGCGTGCCGTCGGCGTCGTAGAGGCCCAGCAGCAGCGAACCGACTCCGGCGCCGTCCTTGTGGACCCGGAACCCCCCGACCACGACGTCGGCGGTGCGGAGGTGCTTGACCTTGAGCCACCCGCGCTCGCCCGGCGTGTAGATGCCATCGACGTCCTTGACGACCAGGCCGTCGAGGCCAGCGCCTTCGAACTCGGTGAACCACACCGCCGCCGATTCGACGTCCCGAGTGCGGGGGGTGAGCAGCACCGAGGAGTTGGGGCGGAGCATCGCTTCCAGCGCGAGCCGGCGGGTCTCGAACGGCTGCTCCCGCCGGTCCACGGCGTCGGCGAGGAGATCGAAGGCCACGAACGCCGCCGGGGTCTCCTCGGCCAGCTTCGCGATCCGACTCGCGGCCGGATGAATGCGCTGGGAAAGGAGATCGAACTCGAGTCCGTGCTCGGTCATGATCACAATCTCACCGTCGACGACCGCCTGATCACCCAACGCGGCACGCAACGGTTCGATGAGGTCGGGGAAGTAGCGCGTGAGCGGCTTCTCATTGCGGGATCCAAGTTCGATGTCGTCGCCGTCTCGAAACACGATGCAGCGGAACCCGTCCCACTTGGGTTCATAGCTCCATTGCTCGCCGCGGGGGAGTTCCCGGGAGAGTTTGGCAAGCATCGGCGACACCGGCGGACCCACGGGCAACGTCATGAACCGACGGTAGCGCCGCGTGGGGTCACGACAACCGTCCCCCTCCGATCTACATCGGAAGCGACTCGTACACCTCGACGGACCCGCCCGAGGCCAGGACCGGGCAACCCCTGCCCATTTCCGTGGCGGCAGCAAGGTCGCCGGCCTCGACGATCGAGTATCCGGTCAGGCCGGAGGCCCCGCCGTCGGAGGTGCCGCCACCCGATGCGATGGTGGCGGAGGGCCCGAAGGGGGCACCACCATCGACGACTGCGGCACCGAGTTGTCCGAACCATCCCATCCACGCGGCCATCACGGCGTCTTGTTCTTCTTTGGTGTCCGGCGCCGAACCGCCGGTGTACGCGAGCACGAACTTGGTCATGCGGCCTCCTCGGGTCTGTGAAATCTAATTAGATAGCTCTCGAAATAGATGCTGTCAACCGCTACCCTCAGGAGTCTGGACATCCAAACCGTGTTCGATGCGCTCGCCTCGCCCATTCGGCGAGAGATCGTGTGGCTGCTGTGGGACCGAGAACTGCCGGCCGGCGAGATCGCGGCTGCGTTTGATCTCTCGGCGCCGACGATCTCCTCCCACCTCGCGGTGCTCCGCGCCTCGGGGCTCGTCACGATGCGACCCGAAGGCAACTTCCGCCGATACCGGGCCGACCACGGCGCCCTCACATCCGTCCAGGGACTCATCGCCGGCGAGGCCTCGAAGTGGCTGCCGAATCCCGTCTTTGCCGAACCGGCCGGGGTCACGCACACGACCGACTTGGCCGTGCGGGTCGCGGTGCACGTCCCGGTGAGTGTCGACGAAGCGTTCTTGGCGTTCACCGACCCGGTCCGCTACAGCGGATGGCTCGGTGTGCCGGTGACGATCGACGACGGTCGGTTCGCGGCGACCATGGACTGGGGTCTGGCGATCCGGGGCCGCTACGACGTCGTCGTCGCGCCGGAACTCATCGCCATGCGGTGGGACTTCGCCCCCGATTCCGTGCCCGTCCCCGGCGGGGAGTTGGTCGCGTACATGCGGTTCGCTCCGAGCGCGGCGGGGACCCACATCGAGGTGGCGCAGTTCGTGACCCGACCCGACCAGGACGAGTACATGCAGCTCGCCTGGGGGTACGTGCTCGGCCGCTACCTCGAGAGCGTGCGCTGAGCCGCGATCAGCGCGTCGAGCGCGGTGTCGAGTGCGAGTTCGTCCCGCTCCCCCGTCGCCCGGATCTTGCGCTCCACCACACCTTGGGCATAGCCCTTCGCGCCCACGGTCACCTGGACGGGCATGCCGAGCAGGTCGGCGTCGGCGAACTTGATGCCGGGGCTGACCTCCCGATCGTCGAAGAGCACGTCGACGCCCGCGGCGCGCAGGTCGGCGTACAGCTGCTCGGCTGCAGCCAGGACGTCGGCCGCGTTGTCACCTCGGCCGGGGATCACGACGAGGTGCACCTGGTAGGGCGCGATCGCAGCGGGCCAGACGATCCCACCGTCGTCGTGGTGTTCCTCGATGACCGCGGAAAGGATTCGGCTCACGCCGATGCCGTAACAGCCCATGACCATCGGGTGGTTCGCACCGTGCTCGTCGGTGTAGACGGCGCCCATGGCCCGCGAGTACTTGTCGCCGAGTTGGAAGACGTGCCCGACCTCGATGCCGCGGTCGATACGTAACGCGCTCGAGCAGTTCGGGCACTGATCACCCGGCGCCACGACGACGATCTCGCCCCAGGCCGTCGGTGTGAAGTCCCGCCCGAGCACCACGTTGCGGTCGTGGTGATCGACCCGGTTGGCCCCCGTGATCCAACCGTGCGGCGCCTTGATCGAAGAGTCGGCCAACACATGCGCTGCACCCTCGAAGTCGGGGCCGATGTAGCCCTTCGGGATCTCGGGGTGCGCGTCGAAATCGGCATCGGTGTACAAGCGAACGGAGCGGCCCGGGAACGCCGCGATCACCGCGTACTCGTTGACCTCGCGGTCGCCGGGCACCAACGCCAACGCGAGCTGACCGTCGACGTCGAACGCGATCGCCTTCATCAACAGGTCCGCGGTCGCACTCAGGTGCTCTGCGACGACATCGATGCCGGGCATGTCGGGCGTGTGGATCGATTCCCGCGGCTCCGGATCGTCGACGGCGGTCTCGGGATGGGGGTGGCGGGTCGCCGCTTCGGTGTTGGCTGCGTAGTCGCACTGTTCGCACCAGACGAAAGCGTCTTCACCGATCGCGGCGACGGCCATGAACTCCTGGCTGGTGTCGCCACCGATCTCACCGGATTGTGCCTTCACCGCCCGGAACGTGAGGCCGCAGCGGGTAAAGACCTTTCCGTAGGCGTCGAACATCGCGTCGTAGCTGGCTTGGAGACCCGCGAGGTCGGCGTCGAAGGAGTAGGCGTCCTTCATGAGGAACTCACGGCACCGAAGCAGACCGAACCGGGGGCGGAGCTCGTCGCGGTACTTCCAGTTGATCTGGTAGAGGTTGACGGGCAAGTCGCGATGGCTCGAGTACTCACCGGCCACGAGGGTCGTGACCACTTCTTCGGCCGTCGGCGCCATCGCGTACCAGTTGTCCTTACGGTCCTTCACGCGGAACATCATCTGGCCGTACGCCTCGTCCCGCCCCGACCGCTTCCAGAGGTCGAGTGGCTGGGCGATCGGCAGTGTCACCTCCTGCGCGCCCGCGTCGTCCATTTCTTCGCGCACGATCTGGGCCACATTGCGCAACACCCGATTGCCGAGCGGCAACCACGAGTAGATGCCCGACGCGACCCGTCGGATGAGCCCCGCCCGCACCATCAGCTTGTGGCTGGTGACCTCAGCGTCGGCCGGGTCGTCGCGCAGCGTGCGCAGGAAGAGAGAAGACATCCGCATGGCCGCGGAGGTTACAGGCGCCCCCTCCCTTCCCTGCGCTTGGCGCTTGGTGATCGTCTCCGCGCCACCATCCGCCAAACGCTCGGCTGGTGGTTCGGGGGTCAGTCGATCCGGATCCCGGTCTCCGCGAAGACGCTCGTCGCGTAGGGCACGACCTGATCGACGCCGATGCGAACGCCCCGCAGCCCGGCGGCACCGCCGAGCGCCTCGAACGTCGACCCGCGCAGGTCCAGCCCGTCGACGGTGGCCTTGGCCAGGTTCATACGGGTGAGGTCACACGTCTCGAAGCGGACGGCGACGAAGGACGCCTCGTACGCGTCGGCTTCACGGAACGACGACGCATCGGCCCACACATGATCGAGTCGGGCCATGCGCAGGTTGGCATCGTCGAGTTTGCAGTCGGTGAAGCGCACATGACCCAGCTCGGCCTCGGAGAGGTTCACACCGACCATGCGGCAGTTGTGGAACGCGACCCGGGTCAACGACACATCGTGGAAGTCGGCACCCGAGAACTCACAGTCGATGAACTGCACGTCGATGAAGCTGGATCCCCGAAGCCGGGCGCCCGTGAACGCGGTTGCCTGCACGACACCCCGTACGAGCCGGAGATGAGCAACGTCGGCGTTGGTCAGGTCGGTCGCACCGGCGCTGAACTCGACGATGTCGTCGTGCGGGCGGAATCCGTCGATCACGGTCGGATCCGCCGGTGCCTCTGGTGGGATCGGTTCAGCGATCTCGCCGCGTGTCGTCGCTTTGGCCACGAGCTACCGCACTTCGACGATGAGTTCGATCTCGACCGCGATGTCGAACGGCAACTCGGCCATTCCCACGGCCGAGCGCGTGTGGCGCCCGGCGTCGCCGAACACGTCGACCAACAGGTCTGAGCAACCGTCGATGACCGCGGGGGTCTGGTTGAACCCCGGCGCCACGTTCACCATGCCGAAGACCTTCACGATCCGCGCCACGCGATCGAGATCACCCAGCTCGGATCGCACCGTGGCGAGTAGGGAGAGCCCGGTCATCCGTGCCGCCCGTCGCGCATCGGCCAGATCCACGGAGTCGCCGACCTTGCCCGTCACGATGTCGGTACCGTTGACCGGTCCGTGGCCACCGACGTGGAGCAACGAGCCGCTCAGCACACACCCGACATAGTTCCCGACGGGCGCAAACACCTCGGGCAACTCGATGCCGAGTGCGGCGAGTCGGGCGTCGATGCGGCTCATCCGGTGGACCCTATCCACCCTCGACCCGATGTCCGACCCCCCGAATTTGAAAGCCGAGTGTCACAGTCGGCAAATATTCCGACCTTTTTACTGGTATTTCGGCGACGGGCTCGGTAGGGTGGAACCCGTGATTCGAGCCCACGGCGCACCGAGCATCGCTCAAGGCCGCACCCCTCACGAGGTGCTGGACGAGCTGTGTATGCCCGTGGGGTCGACCGGCGTCTGACCTGACGCCTTCCGACCCGCCTTCCTCCCACCCGGGACCGGCGGACACGTGCTGCCGGTGCCCCTCCTCAAAGGACACCGATGGCTATCAACTTGGAAGAACTCCGAGCCCGCCCGCTCGACCCGGAGGTCGACGCCGAGATCGTCCGCTTCACGAGCGCAATCGAGGAGTACCTCGCGGGTGATCTCGACGAGGACGTGTTCCGGGTCAGCCGGCTGAACCAGGGCATCTACGGGCAGCGCCAGGGCGGCACCAACCAGATGGTGCGGGTGAAGATCCCCTACGGTCGGGTGGACGCCGAACAATTGGAGATGCTCGCCTCGATCTCCGAGACCCACTCGCGAGGCTGGGGCCACCTCACCACCCGCCAGAACGTGCAGTTCCATTTCGTCGAATTGCGCGACACGCCGGAACTACTCCGGTCGATGGCCTCGGTGGGGCTCACGAGTCGTGAAGCGTGTGGTGACACCGTGCGCAACGTTGCCGGCTGTCACCTCACCGGTGCGTGCCCCTTCGAGGTGCTCGACATCTCGCCCTGGGCCGAGGCCACCCACCAGTGGTTCCTCCGCAACCCGATCTCGCAGCGGCTGCCGCGGAAGTTCAAGATCAACTTCAGCGGCTGCGCGACCGACTGTGGCCAGGCCATGTTCAACGACGTCGGCGTGATCGCGGTCTCCCGACCGAATGACGACGGCACGGTCGAGGCCGGATTCCGGATCTTTCTCGCCGGCGGTCTCGGCGCCAATCCGCACCCCGCCCAGGCGCTGGAAGAGTTCACGAGCCGCGACGACTTACTCGCCACGATCGAGGCGACGCTGCGCACGTTCGACCACTTCGGCAACCGCGACAACAAACTGCGGGCCCGCATGAAGTGGCTCGTCGACACCATGGGCATCGACGAACTCCGCGAGCGAATCGTCAAGGAGCGCAAGTTCCTCCGGGCATCGGCTACCTACCCCGGCGGCGTCCCCGAGATCGTGACGGCGACCGGCGACGCACCCGCGGGCATGGGCACCACCGTCCCCGCCGACAGCGGTGCACCGATCGAGTTCTCGGGTCTTGACCCATTCCGGCGCTGGGAGTTGGCCAACGTCGTGCGCGGTCGGGCCAACGGCACCGTCAGTGCCTACGCCCACTGCAAACTCGGCGACATCACGACCGAGCAATTCCGTCTGCTCGCCGACATCCAGCGCGACTTCGACGTCGAGATCCGCATCACCAACCGCCAGAACTTCGTCCTGCGGGCCCTCGCCGACGCTCAGCTCCCCGACCTGTACGAACGGCTCGTCGCCGCCGACATGCACCGGCCGGGCGCCGAAATGGCTCGTGACGTCGTCTCCTGCCCCGGAGCCGACACCTGCAACCTCGCGGTCACTCAGTCTCGTGGCCTCGCGGCGGATATCGACCGCGCGCTCGACGAAGCCGGCCTCGCTGAGGTGGGTGGGGTGCGAGTGAACATCTCGGGATGCACCAACTCGTGTGGGCAGCACCACATCGCCGACATCGGGTTCATGGGATTCGAGCGGCGGGCCCACGGGCGGGCGGCGCCCGGGTATCAGATGCTCCTCGGTGGCCGCGTCGGCCAGATGGAGATCCAGTTCGGCGACAAGGCCACCAAGGTGCCGGCCAAGACCGCGTCGACCGCGGTCGTGCGCGTCGTCGGCCGGTTCGCGGGTGAGCGCACCGCGGGCGAGACGTTCCGTGAGTGGCTCGATCGATCGGGCGGTGCCGCCGCCGTCGGCGCGACCCTGAAGGACCTCGACGTCTTCCCCACGCCCGAAGAGAATCCCGACTTCTACGTGGACTTCGACGAGACCGGTCCCTACGTCTCCCAGGTCGGTGAGAGCGAGTGCGCGACGTGATGACGAGCCCCACCCCCATCTCCACGCCCGTCACCATCGGGGATCCGCGATCCGCGCGTGTCGTACCCGACCTCGACGAGTTGGCCGCGGTCAACGAGCGGTTCGCATCGCGACCGGCGTCGGCGTTGGTGGCGTGGGCCTACGACACCTACGGGTCCGATCTCGTCCTCGCCGCGTCGTTCCAGGACTGTGTGCTGATCGACATCGTGTATCGCACCGTCCCCGACGTCGAAGTCGTCTTCCTCGACACGCAATACCACTTCGCCGAGACGCTCTGGTACGTCGAGCAGATCAAGGCCCGGTACGACATCAACCTCAACGTGATCCGACCGGAACGCGACCCCGACGACCTCTGGCACAACGACCCCGACGCGTGTTGTCGGGCCCGGAAGGTCGAGCCGATGAAGCGGGCGCTGGCGGGTAAGGCCGCGTGGATGAGTGGTGTGCGGCGGGTCGAGAGCGCGGCTCGGGCCGACACCAACCTCGTCGCCTACGACGCGACACGCGCCATGGTGAAGATCAATCCGATCGCCGGCTGGTGGGACGCTGACGTCGCTGGATACGTGCGCGACCACGACCTTCCCGTGCATCCTCTGACCGAGCGGGGTTATGACTCCATCGGCTGCTGGCCGTGCACTCGGCCCGTCGGCCAGGACGAAGACGCCCGCGCCGGCCGCTGGGCCGGTCTCGACAAGACCGAGTGCGGCCTCCACCTCTGACCCGTCCCGTCGTTCCCCAACCCGCGCCGGTATCGCACCCCAGAGGGTGCGCTCCGCGCGTCGCTTCGCTTGGAAGCGCGCGTTACGCCCGGAGGAGGGCGAGGACCGGTGCAAACGACGAGACGTCGCGGACGCTGAAGTAGCTGATCCCCCACCGCTCGCGACACTCGACCAGATGGCGTGCAATCTCGGTGTGGGTGCCAACTGCGAGGAACGGCGTGGCCAACGCATCGTCGACAGTTGG
>JANLRZ010000061.1:0-4470 GCA_031362155.1 Acidimicrobiia bacterium
CCCCGCGGCACACCGACGCTCGAACGCTGGCGATCGGTACAGCTGATCTGGTTTCGCGGATTCACCGTGACCGTGGATCTCGATCATCGTGCGGCCGACGAGGGAGTGCTGGTCGCCCACGGCGACCAGGGTTCGGGGTACGTGCTCTACGTCCGCCTGGGCGAGTTGGTCCTCGCTCACAACGACGGACGCGGGCACATGACCCACGTGAACGCCGGGCCGCTGCCCGATGGCGCGCAGCAGGTGATCGTCGAGTTCACCGCGCCGGGCGATCGCCGCTGGGACGTAGCGATCTCGATCGACGGTGAAACGCGCGTCGAACAGGTTGGCCTGCCAATGTTGTTCGGCATCGCCCCGTTCCAGGGCATCGACGTCGGGATCGACCGTCGCTCGCCGGTGTCGTGGGAGCTGTACCAGCAGTTCGGGCCGTTCCCGTACTCGGGCGCGCTGCGGGCCGCGACCTACACGCCCGGTGAGCCCGCACCCGACGCGCCGGTCCATCTGATCGACATGCTCCGCGACCTCGGCCGCCGGTACGAGTAGCCCGCCCGATAACCTCAAGCAGATGTCCACGTATTCGATCAGGGTCTTTGGCGACCCGGTGCTCAAGCAGCGCGCCAAGGACGTCACCGAGATCGACGGCGCGCTCGTCGGCGTGGTGAACACGATGGTCGAGACCATGTACGAAGCCGCCGGGGTCGGGCTCGCGGCCCCGCAAGTGGGCGTGCAGAAACGCATGTTCACCTACGACGTCGGCGAGGGCCCGCAGGTGATCTTCAACCCCGAGGTCGCCGAGACCGAGGGGGAGTGGAGCTACGAAGAGGGCTGCCTGTCGATACCGGGCTTCCATTTCGAGATCGTCCGCCCCAACCTCGTCACGATCACCGGCGTCGACATCGATGGCAACCCGACCACGCTCCAGGGGGACGAGTTGCTCGGCCGGGTGTTCCTGCACGAACTCGACCATCTCGATGGCGTGCTCATGCTCGATCGCCTCGATCCCGATGAACGCAAGCGCGCCTTGCGCGAACTACGCGACGTCGACTTGAGCGCAGCCGCTCGCGACCGCCTCACCGACGTCCGGCAGCTCTGAGGTCTTGAAGCTCGTCTACTTCGGTACGCCGACGGCCTCGGTCCCGCCCCTGGAAGCGTTGGTGGGAGCCGGTCACGAGATCGTCATGGTCGTGACCCAACCGGACCGCCGCCGGGGTCGGGGCACCGGCTTGGTCCCGAGTCCGGTGAAGGTCGCGGCGGAGAAACTCGGGCTCCCGGTCGTGACCCCCACGAAGGCCCGCGAGATTGTGGACGACCTCCGCGCCCTCGACGCCGACCTCGGAGTTGTCGTCGCGTTCGGGCAACTCCTCCCGCAGGCACTGCTCGACGCGATTCCGGGCGGCCTGGTGAACGTGCACTTCTCACTGCTCCCGCGCTGGCGGGGCGCGGCGCCGGTCGAACGAGCGATCCTGGCCGGTGACAAGGAGACGGGTGTGTGCATCATGGGTGTGGAGCTCTCGCTCGATACCGGTCCGGTCTACGCCCGGCAGGCGCTCCGGATCGACCCGACCGAGACGGCCGGCGCCTTGCACGACCGCCTGGTGGCGGCCGGGACGGATCTCCTCGTGGCGACGGTGCCGAACGTGGGCGAACTCACACCCGAGCCCCAGACCGGTGAAGCCGTCTACGCCGAGAAGCTCACCGTCGACGAATTCCAGCTCGACCTCACCCGACCGGCCGCCGACCTGGTCCGGATCGTGCGCGCCGGCAACCCGAGACCGGGGGCCTGGGTCGACGCCGAACCGGGTCGCCTCAAGGTCTGGACGGCCCACGTCGAAGCCGGGAAGTTTGTGCCCGACGAGCTCCAACCGGCCGGGAAACCGCGGATGGCCTACGCGGCCTGGCGCACCGGCCTTCGCGGCGCGGATCCGTTCGCATGAGCCGCACCCTCGCGATTCGCGCGCTTGTCCGTATCGAAGACGGCGCGTACGCCAACGTCGTGCTCCCGGCGCTGTTGCGCGAGAGCACGCTCGCGCCCCGCGACCGCGCGCAAGTGACCGAGTGGGTCTACGGGACGGTGCGGATGCAGCGCGCCCTCGACTTCCAACTCGGGCCCTGCCTCGATCGGCCCCTCGCGAAGCTCGACCCTCCGGTCCGCGCGGGGTTGCGGCTCGGCGCGTATCAACTGACGCACGGTATTGCCGCGCACGCGGCGGTCGGCGAGACCGTCACCGCGATGAGCAAGGTCTCGCCGCGGGCGAAGGGCTTTGTGAACGCGGTGCTCCGGAAGTTCTCGGGCGCGGGTCCGCCGTGGCCGTTGCCGACGGGCGACGACGTCGAGTCCATTGCTACCCGTGCGTCGATGCCGAACTGGATCGTCGAGCGACTCGTTGCCGATCTCGGCCCCCCGGATGCCGCCGCCGCGCTGGCCGCCGTCAATCAGCCCGGTGTGGTGACCTTGCGGGTCAACCCGCAGCGGGCGACTCCCGACGCGGTGGCGCGCGAACTCGAAACCGCGGGTGTCGTCGTCGCCCGGGGCGCGCTCATTCCCGACGACCTCCTCGTCACCGGAACGGGCGATATCCGGGCGTTACCGGCCGTGCGCGAGGGCCGGGCGACGCCGCAGGACCAGGCCAGTCACGCAGTCGCCCGGGCCGTCGGTGCCCAGCCGGGCGAGCGCATTCTCGAAGTAGGAGCGGCGCCGGGTGGGAAGTCCACTGCCATGGCCGAGGCGATGGGGGACACGGGTCTGGTCGTCGGGGTCGATCGCAACGCGGCCCGCACCCGGATGATCGCCGAAGGCGCTGCGCGACTCGGGTTGCACGCGGTCGCCCCGATCGTGGCCGACGGCATGGAGCTGCCCTTTGCCGACGGATCGTTCGATCGGGTGCTGGTCGACGCCCCGTGCAGCGGGCTCGGAGTCCTCCGGCGCCGCCCCGAAGCCCGATGGCGACTCGTTGCGCGCACGATCGACCAGCTCGCCCGGATCCAGCCGCTCCTCGTCGAAGCCGCGAGCCGCGTCGTCCGGCCGGGTGGCGTCCTCGTCTATTCGGTGTGCACGCTGACCCGGGCCGAGACGGTCGCCGTCGACGAGTGGGCCGGCGACGCGCTCCCCGCATGGGGGGCACTCCCCATCCCGGGCCCACCGTGGGCGCCCGTCGGCCGCGGCGCACGCCTGGCGCCGAACGCCGCCGACACCGATGGCATGTACGTGTTGGCACTGCGGTCTCCGTCGGTGACCAACCGGTCCCTATAGGGTCAGGCGATGGGAAAGATTGCGCCCTCGATCCTGGCTTGTGACTTCTCGCAGTTGGCGGTCGAAGTCGATCGAGTGGCTGCGGAGGCAGACCTCCTCCACGTCGACGTCATGGACGGCCACTTCGTGCCCAACCTGTCGATCGGTGCACCGGTCGTGAAGTGCCTGCGCCCGAAGACCGACCTGTACCTGGATTGTCACCTGATGATCGACAACCCGGGCGACCTACTGGATGATTTCGCGGCGGCCGGCGCCGATAGCTGCACGGTGCACGTGGAACTCGGCGATCCGCGCCCGCTGTTCGTGCGGATGCGCGATCACGGCATGCGGGTCGGACTCGTCCTGAACCCGGAAACACCCCTCGATGCGGTGCTGCCCTACCTCGAAGAGATCGACATCCTCCTGTTCATGAGTGTCCACCCGGGTTTCGGTGGCCAAGCGTTCCTGCCCGAAGTCCTCGACAAGGTGCGCGCGGCTCGGGCGATCGTCGACGAGCGGAGTCTGCCGCTCGAACTCGAGATCGACGGTGGCATCAACCTCGAGACCGCGCCGCTCGCCGCCGCCGCGGGTGCCGACATCCTCGTGGCGGGCAGTGCGATCTTCGGCGCGCCCGATCCGGCCCAGGCGGCGCGCGCCATCCGCGACGTCGCGTGGGGCGCGGGATGACCTTCCTCGCCAAAGTCCTGACGGTCTCGGACGGTGTCGCCGACGGCACCCGTGACGACAAGTCGGGGGTGGCGGTCGTGGCTCGGCTCGAAGCGGCCGGTGCGACCGTCGTCGAGCATGCCGTGACGGCTGACGGCGTCGACCATGTCGCCCACTCGCTCCGGAACCTGTCCCGGAGCTTCGCGGGGCTCATCGTGACGACCGGGGGGACCGGATTCGGCCCCCGTGACAACACCCCGGAAGGCACGCTGGACGTGATCGAACGGGAAGCGCCGGGTTTGGTCGAAGCGATCCGCCGAGCGAGCGACGAAGGCGGCCGCGGGTTCGGCATGCTCTCCCGCGCCGTCGCGGGCACGATCGGCGAGTGCCTGATCGTCAACACGCCGGGGAGTTCGGGTGGGGCCATCGAGGCGCTCGACGTGGTCTTGCCGGTGGTCCCCCACGCGCTCGACCTGCTCGCCGGCGGCCGCCCGCACTGACCTCGGTACAATTCGGACCATGATCACCTACGAGTGGCGGGGCACCGTCGCGGATTTCGAGCTCGACGCGCTCCA
>JANLRZ010000070.1:0-22459 GCA_031362155.1 Acidimicrobiia bacterium
CGACGTGATCGTGGCCTGGGCGAAGGTGTTGGACTCCGTGCCGAAGTCGCTGCGGGCGTCGGTGATGGAGGCCCAGCCGGTGCGGGTCGAAGGCAACGTCATCGTCTTCGGCGTGGCTCGGAATCACATCGACGCCGTGAAACCCAAGTTCCAGAAGGACGCCGACGCCATCCGCCAGGCGTTCATCCAGGAGCTGGGTGGGCCGCCGCGCTTCAAGTTCACCCAGCAGGAGTGGGGCGACGGCGAAGGTCCGCCGCACCGGTTGTACGTCGCCCCCGAACCCGAACCGCCACCGGAGTTCGATGACGCCATCGACCTGGTCGATCCGGAAGAACTCGTGGACGCACCAATGAGCGAGGGCCCGGCAGTAGATTCGGTGACACGTCTTGCCGACCAATTCGGTGCGACGGTCGTGGAAGAGCAGCCGAAGCCGTAGGGGATCTCGTGGCCAAATCGAAGCCGCCAATGAACAACATGATGCGGCAGGTCCAGCAGATGCAGGAAGACATGTTCGCCGCGCAGGCCGCGCTGGCCGAGACCACCGTCGAGGGGTCGGCCGGCGGGGGCATGGTCAAAGCGACGGTCACCGGCACTGGTGACCTCGTGTCGATCACTCTCTCGCCCGACGTCGTGGACCCCGACGACATCGAGATGCTTCAAGATCTCGTCGTGGCCGCCGTCGCGGACGCGAACCGGGCTGCGCAAGCAATTCAGTCCGAGCAGATGGGTGGCGTCACCGGCGGCATCGATCTGAGTGCTTTCGGCCTTGGCTGAGGTGGCGGTCGTCCTTGACCCCGCGGGCCGTTCGTGACGTCGGTCTACGCCGGACCCGTCCAACGCTTGATCGACGAGCTGGGTCGGTTACCCGGTGTCGGTCCGAAGTCGGCGCAGCGGATCGCGTTCTACATTCTGAAGGTCGCGCCCGAAGACGCACGCCGGCTGGCCGGGTCGATCGTCGAGGTCAAGGAGAAGATCTCGTGGTGTCGACGGTGCTTCAACATCGCCGAAGGTGAGCTCTGCCAGTTCTGTCAGGACGAGCGGCGGGAACGCACGGTCCTGTGCGTGGTCGAGGAACCACGAGACATCGTGGCCGTGGAGCGGACCCATGAGTTCCGCGGCTCCTATCACGTGCTCCAGGGAACGATCAGCCCGATCGAGGGCATCGGGCCGGATCAACTCCGGATCAAGGAGCTGCTCGCGAGGGTGCGCGACGACGCCGTGACCGAAGTGATCCTCGCAACCAATCCCAACACCGATGGCGAGGTCACCGCGATGTATCTGGCGCGGGCGTTGAGCGACAGCGGCACCAAGGTCACGCGGATCGCGAGTGGGCTGCCCGTGGGCGGTGATCTCGAATACGCCGACGAAGTCACCCTCGGCCGCGCCTTCGAAGGCCGCCGCACCCTCGACCCCTGAACTTGCGTCAATAACCCCACCGAACGAGGGGGTTATTGACGCAAGTTCGGGCTGTGGGGTCAGCTCAGCGCAGCGCCGAGCGGATGATGGTGCCGACCTGCTCGGCCTCGGTGAGGAAGCCGTCGTGGCCGTCGAGGGACTCGATGACGTGCAGCGTGTCCGCACTCGGGATCAGCTCCACGAGTTCTTCCTGGAGCCGGAGCGGGTAGAGGCGGTCCGAGGCAATGCCTGCGACGGTGACGGCACCCTTGATGCGACGCAACGCCGCGGGGATGCCGCCGCGGCCGCGGCCGACGTCATGATGATTCATGGCCTGGGACAAAGTGATGTAGGTGTTCGCGTCGAACCGATGGCTCAGTTTGGCCCCGTGATAGTCGAGGTAGGACTCGATCGCGTAGCGGCCACCTTCCATCGGGCTCTCGTCGCCCTGGCGGCCCCGACCGAACCGCTGATCGAGTTCGATCTCGGATCGGTAGGACACCTGTCCGATCCCGCGCGCGAGCGACATCCCCCGCCACGGTCCCTCGCCCGGGGCCGCGCCGTAGTAGTCGCCGCCTCGAAACAACGGGTCGGCGCGGATCGCTCGAGTCTGGAGTGAACACAACGCGATCTCTTCGGCGGTGGCTTGCGCACCACACGCGACGATCACCGAACGCGGCACCCGATCCGGGAACGACACCGCCCACTCGAGGGCCCGTTGCCCGCCCATCGAACCGCCGATGACGGCCGACCACGCATCGATGCCGAGCTGGGTCGCGAGCGCCGCTTCGACCACCACCTGATCGCGAATCGTGATGACCGGGAATCGAGATCCGTAGGGGGTGCCCGTCGCCGGGTCGTCCGCGGCCGGGCCGGTGGTCCCTTGGCAGCCGCCGAGCACGTTCGGGCACACCACGAAGTAGCGGTCGGTGTCGATCGCCAACCCGGGCCCGACGACGTGCTCCCACCAACCGGGTTGGGTGTGACCGGGCCCGGTCGGACCGGTGGCGTGGCTGTCGCCGGTGAGCGCGTGCAGGATCAGCAGCGCATTCGACCGGTCGGCATCGAGCGCACCCCAGGTCTCGTACGCGACGGTGACGTGCGCGAGCCGACCACCGGTCTCGAGCACATGCGCACGGGCGTCGAACAGCGTTGCGAACTGGCGACGGCCCGGGTGATCCCCGGGCCGCCATGCGCCAGTGACGGGAACAGGAGCTTCCACGGTGCCGGGTTAGGCCCCCTTGGCCGCGCGGAAGCCGGCCTCGATGTCGGCCTTGATGTCTTCGACGGATTCGATGCCGATCGAGAGTCGGACGAGTTCCGGAGTGACTCCGGCAGTGGCCTGCTCCTCGACGGTGAGCTGTTGGTGGGTCGTGCTCGCCGGGTGGATCGCCAACGTGCGAGCGTCACCGACGTTGGCCAGGTGGCTGATCAGTTCGAGGTTGTTGATGAACGCCTTCCCGGCTTCGAGCCCACCCTTGATGCCGAAGGCAATGATCGCACCGCACCCGTTGGGCAGGTACTCCTGGGCGCGGGCCCGCCAGGGGCTGGATTCGAGCCCGGGGTACGCGACCCACTCGACTTCGTCCTTGGATTCGAGCCACTGGGCGACGGCGAGCGCGTTCTGCGAGTGGCGTTCCATCCGCAGACTTAGCGTCTCCAGACCTTGCAACATGAGGAACGCGTTGAACGGGGAGATCGCGGCGCCGATGTCGCGCATGTAGGTGAGTCGCGCCT
Source organism: Acidimicrobiia bacterium (assembly GCA_031362155.1). Taxonomy (GTDB): domain Bacteria; phylum Actinomycetota; class Acidimicrobiia; order IMCC26256; family JAENVU01; genus JAENVU01. Next base: position 3,133 of record JANLRZ010000070.1, read on the forward strand.
TGAGGATGTAGCGCGCCGGCCACAACCCTTCGGGGAGACTGGAGAACGCGAGGCCGTGGTAGCTCATGTCCGGCTCGGTGAAGTTCGGGAAGCGGCCGCTGCCCTCGTAGTCGAACGCGCCGCCGTCGACGATGATGCCGCCGATCGACGTGCCGTGGCCGCCGATGAATTTGGTCGCCGAATGGGTGACGATGTCGGCCCCGTGGGCCAGTGGGTTGCACAAGTAGGGCGACGCCAGCGTGTTGTCGATCACGAGCGGGATCCCGTTCGCGTGCGCGATGTCGGAGATGCCGGCGAGGTCGAGGATGTCGCCCTTCGGGTTGCCGATCGTCTCGCCGTAGAACGCCTTCGTGTTGGGGCGGATCGCGCCGGCCCACGCGTCGAGGTCGTCGGGGTCGTCGACGAACGAGACCTCGACTCCCATCTTCGGAAAGGTGTAGTGGAGCTGGCTATAGGTGCCGCCGTAGAGCGACGCACTCGAGACGATGTGCCCGCCGTTCTCGGCCAGGTTCATCAAGGCAATGGTCTGCGCGGCCATGCCGCTGGCCGTGGCCAGCGCGCCGATGCCGCCTTCAAGTGCGGCGACCCGGGCTTCGAACGCCGCCTGGGTCGGGTTCATGATCCGGGTGTAGATGTTGCCCAGTTCGGCCAGGCCGAACAGATCGGCCGCATGATCGGTGTCGCGGAAGACGTAGGACGTCGTCTGGTAGATCGGCACCGCCCGAGCGCCCGTGGTCGGGTCGGGCTCGGCTCCGGCGTGGACTTGGCGGGTTTCAAAGCCCCATTCGGACATGACGACTCCTCACAACGTTCGGGTGGGACTGGGCACGCTACGAGGGAGGTGCCTCGTCGGTCAACGCCGTTGACCCTCGGGCATCGATGGATCGAGCTGGCACCTCGAGTGAGACGCGCCCGTCCTTCCTGGCGAGGACCCACTCGAGCAACTGCTCGCCCTGCACGGTGGGGTCGAGCCCGGGAACGTGGGCCCGCACCCGCACGGCGAGTTGGTGCGAGAGCTGGATACGCGCGTTCATCGGAAGCGCCGCACGCCGTTCGAGGTAGCGACGGGTCACGAAGACCTCGTCGGGGGTCACGCCGCCGACATCCCAGCTGAGATCGGCTGGTCGGGGGGTGGCCATGTAGGTGGGGTCGATGCGGTCGGCCGTCTGGAGCCGGTCGCGAATCACGACCGTTCCGGCCGCGAGGTCGCCGAGGCGCTGCGCGTGCTGGGTGACGAAGGCGGTGATGAACCCCACCGGGAAGAGGAAGAACGTGATCACCATCCACCCGTCGATGAGACGCAGGATGTTGCGGAGCACGCTGCCGGTGGTGCGGACCGGGCTGCCGTCGATCCGGACGACTCGGATCCCCGCCGCGAGCTTTCCGGGCGTGCGGCCGTTGTTCAATACTTCGAACAGGATCGGGTACGCGAAGAGCACGAGGAAGAACGTCACGATGGCGATCGCGGCGGCGTAGCCGTCGTCGAATCCAAAGGTCGCGACTCGCCCGATGACCGTCAAGGCAAACATCTGGATCGTGATATCGAGCATCCCGGCGAGGAAACGAGAGCCGATTCCGGCGGTGATCAGCTCGATCGCGACCCCTTCCGGCGTCACAATCCTGAGACGGTCATCCAATTCCACTCTGAAACGGTAGACAATCCCTCCGTGGACCGTGAGCTCTTCGTCGCCGATCGTGATGCTCGTTGGCTCGAACTCGATGCCATCACCAGTCGCGGTCGGGCGATTCGCCGTGATCCGGACGCGATCCGCCGGCTCGCCGAGCTCTATCGCTCGACCGCGGCCGACCTGGCGATCGCCCGCCGCCGGTTCCCGGGCGACCCCCTGTGCATCGCCCTGGAGCGCCGAGTGGTCGCCGCCCGGCAGCAGCTCGCGAACCTCGATCGCAGCCGCCCGCGCGTTGTGCACTTCCTGACGACGGGCTACTGGCGCCGGATCCGAGAACGGCCGCGGCTGCTGCTCGTCGCGTTCCTGTTCCTCATGGTCCCGTTCGTGCTGTCGGCAGTGTGGGCGACGCGCGAACCGGCGAAGGCAAGCGGTCTGGTGCCTGGTGGCGCGGAGTCGGTGACCTCGCGTGACCGGGCCGACTTCGGGTTGAGCGCCGACGAGAAGGCGGCGGTCTCGTCGCAGATCTTCACCAACAACATCCAGGTGACGTTCCTCGCGTTTGCGCTGGGCGTGATCGGGGGAGTGGGTGCGCTGGTCTTCTTGGGCTACCAAGGCGTGGTCCTCGGTGCCACGTTCGGCCTCGCGATCCACGTGGGGAATGGCGAACCGCTCTTCGAATTCGTCTTCCCGCACGGCATCCTCGAGCTCAGCTGCATCATCGTTGCGGGCGCGGCTGGGATGCGGCTCGGATGGGCGTTGGTCGCGCCCGGGTATCAGACGCGCGCGAGCGCGTTCCGCGCCGAGGCGATCGGCGCGATCGAGATGATCATCGGCACCGCGGTTGTGCTCACGGGATGCGGCATCGTCGAAGGGTCGCTGTCGACGTCGGGGATCGGGCTCGAGCCCGCGATTGCCGTCGGTGTGGTGCTCGGCGGAGGATTCTGGTTGTTGGTCTTCTTCCGGGGCCGACCGGAACGCGCCCCGGTCGATCCCGAATCGCCGGTCGAGGTGGCGCGGCCCCGACTCACAACCGCGAGCGCCGCTTCTCTCTGAGATAGGCGCGCACGCACGCTTCGCTGAAGTGTTCGACGGGCGCTTCCACGACCACCGCGCCTGCGTGTTCCAACTGGCCGATGACCCGGGCCCGATTGGCCAGAAGGTCGATGGCCGCCGCGGCCCGGTAGACGTCAGCGACGGTCTCGGGGTCCGCGCGCCGGAGCCGATCCAGATCGGGATCGACCACGCTTGCGACGACCACGACGTGCCGCCGACGGAGCACCGGCACGGACTGCAGGAGTTCGGCCGCGGCCGCCCCGTCGAGGAGATCCGTGAAGACGACGACGAGCGATCGCTTGCCACCACCAACAGTGCGAAACGCGAGGTCGTAGGCCGCGTCGGTCGCAGTCGGTTCCAGGTCGAAGATCGAGCGGACGATGGCATCCGCCCCTCGGCGTTGGGGGGTGACCTTGACGCGAATCGATTCGGCGAACGCGATCACGCCGGCGCGGTCTCCGAGTTCGTCGGCGACGAAGGCGATCGCGGTGAGTGCGTCGAGCGCGGCGTCGAGCCGGGTCCGGTCGCCGATGGGTGCGGCCATCAGCCGACCGCTGTCGACGAGCCCGATCACCGTGCGGTCTTGTTCGACCCGGTACTGGTTGCTCATCGGGCGTCCTTGGCGCTGGGTCGCGGCCCAGTTGACCTGGCGGATGTCGTCATCGGGGAGGTAGTCCCGGATCGATTCGAAGTCGGACCCGAGGCCGAGCGGCCCACGGGTCAGTTCTCCGGAGTCTCGGAATCGGCCTCGTCGGACCTCGGTGGCAATTCGCCGCGCGTGGGGAACATCGGGATACACGACGACGGTCTCGACGGGGCCTTCCCGGTGGTACCACGCGGCGAGTCCGAGGGGGCCGGTGTGGCGCGTGGCGACCGGCCCGAGTTGGTGACGGCCGCGCCGCTCGGCGATCAGGTGGGCTTCGAGGTGCGTGTCGGCCTCGGGCGGATCGACGCGTACCTCCGCGGCCCGAGGCTGGCGCACACGGACCACCCCGAGACTCGGCGCGGATGCGACGGTCATCGGGGCGGGCAGGCCCCGAACGAGGAGGGGTGGCAGTGTTCTCGTGAGTGTCGGGCGGTGCCGAGCGAGCACGGCATCGGCCACCCATGCCCCGCCCAGCACGATCGCGCCTCCCACGATGATCGACGTCGGAACCGCGATCGCCGCGACGGTGAGCCCGACCGCGATGAGACTTGCGCGCGGCGTGACCATGAGGGGAGACGCGCCGAGTCCGATCGTGACGGCGGCCACGCACGCAACGATCAGGAAGACGATGACCATCGCTTATCGAGGAACGGGAACGGTGGCCAGCGCGGCCCGGATGGCGTCGTCGCTGGTGCTCCGCTCCAGCTCGGCTTCCGGACGGAGCTGGATTCGGTGCCTCCACACCGGCGAGGCCATCCACGCGACATCGTCGGGAGTGACGTAGTCCCGCCCCGCCAGGCGCGCCGATGCTTTGCTCGCGGCGAGCAGGTGCATGATCGAACGCGGGCTCGCCCCCAACGCGACGCTCGGCAACGCACGGGTCGCGAGCCCGAGCTGGGCGATGTAGCCCAACACCTCGTCGGTGACGCGAGTCGCGTCGACGGTCGCGCGGAGGTCGCGTAACTCGTCGGCGGAGGTCACCACGGCCACGTCGTCGAGCGTGGCGGGCGAGACACCGTGGTGCGCGATCTTGAGCATCGCCAGTTCGTCTGCCGGTTTCGGGTAGCCGACGTCGACCTTGAGTAAGAACCGGTCCAGCTGCGCCTCGGGTAATGGATAGGTGCCCTCGTACTCGATCGGGTTCTGGGTCGCGAGGACGAGAAAGGGGTCGGGGAGTGGGTGCGAGACCCCATCGACCGAAACATTGCGCTCCTGCATCGCCTCGAGCAGGGCCGCCTGTGCCTTCGGCGGCGTGCGGTTGATCTCGTCGGCCAGCATCACGTTGGTGAAGACCGGGCCCGGCCGAAACGCGAACTCCTGACCCCTCAGCGTCATCGTTCCGGTCAGGTCCGACGGGAGCATGTCGGGCGTGAACTGCACCCTTCGGAACGAGACGCCGAGCGCCCGGGCCACCGTGCTCGCCAGCAGCGACTTCGCGACGCCCGGCACTCCTTCCAGGAGCACGTGACCTTGGACCGAGATCGCGGCGAGTACGAAATCGGCCGTCTCGTCCTGGCCAATCACCACCTTGCGGATCTCGGCGAGCAGCCGATTGCGGAGGTCTCTCATGGGGTTCCTTTCTGGGTGCGGGCAAAGGCGTGGCCGAGTGCAAGCACCGAGTCGCGATCCGACGGTGGCGCAACGAGCGCGTGCGCTTCCTCGACGCTCCAGCCCGATGCGACGGCCGCGTCGATGATCAAGGTCGGGTCCGCATCGAGTTCGAGGTGGGCTTGGTGGGCCACGTGGAGTCGGGCGACTCGACGCATTGCTTCGAGCGCGCTCGCCGGTTGGCGGCTGCGTTGGAGTCCGGCCGCAAGAACCTCGGCGGTCGCGCCGCGTGGTGGATCGAGTGCTCGCTGCTGCTCCTCGGCCGACCCGATCCGACGACCCATCGCGATGGCCGTGAGTAAGAGCGAGAGTGCGCCGCCGAAGATGGCGATCTTCCAGCCGACCGGCACCGCGGACCAACCGGTGTCGCGGGCGCGGGCAGCGCTGCGATCCAGGAACACCACCCGGCGGTCGGTTCCGGCCACGGCGAGACCGTACGCCGCGTGGTCACGCTGACCGAGGCGCGCGTTCTCCAGCAGGGACCCGTCGGCGATGAGGACGACGACCCCCCGTCCGACCGTGCGCACCGCGGTGAGTTCCGGTCGGTTGGCCCCGCGCCAACGGGAGGTACTGGCCGTCTCGATCTCGAACCGTTGACCGTCGAGAGTGGTGGTCGACCGTGATGACCCGCGCACCGGGCTCGGACGGTCTTCTGCGAGCCAATCGGCGGCGCCCGGTCCCCCGATGACCACTCGGCCGCCGCGTCTCGCAAACGCCAACACCGCCCGGCGATCGTCGTCGGACGGGAACCAGGTGTTGAGGATCATGACCGTCGCCGACGAGTCGAGCCCGACGCCCGGGGGACGGCCGAGTTCCGAGGTGGCGTTGCCGAATCGATCGAGGAGCAGCCGGTAGGCCTTCGTTCCGTTCTGCGCGGTCGACCGGGCCGAGCCTTGGGTGTCGAACGAGGACTCCTGCCGACCACGAGTCGCGCGATCCACGACGTTCACCGTGACGACGAGCAGCATGAACGCCATCCCGACGACCGCCGCGGCGCGCACTCCCGGTGACAGGCGCCGCCACCGTGATGACACCGCGCTCATCGCGGTCCGACTTCGGCGAGGAGTGCAGGCCACTCGCGGCGCGCGGACGAATCCGTCTCGTCGGTCGCCGGCGCGCCGCCGTAGGCGACCGCGTCGAAGGTTTCGGCGATGCGATCGAAGCGGGGGGAACCGATACGACGAGCCAGGGCGGCGCTCGTGTTCCACGGTCGCAGATCGATGACCGCGGCGTGATCCAGGCGTATGAGTCCGGCGAGGTATCGCAATCGCACCGCCGAGGAGTAGTCGCCGGCCCGGGCGGCGGCATCGGCCGCCGCGTCCAACTCGTCGGGATCTGCGACAGGAGCGTGCTCGGGATCGGTGCGACGCAGGGTCCGACGACCGTAGGGCGTGCGGACCAGCAGACCAACGATGGCCGCAATCAGGACCACCAAGATGAAGACGCCGACGATCGTGCCCCAGATGCCGGGGAGGAGGTCGAACAGCCACCGGAAGAAGTCCGAGAATGCCTGGCCGATCCAGTCGGCAATGCCGTTCAGCCGATCGCCGAGCCAGCGCAACGGACTCTCCAACGGCTTCGGCGGTTGCTCGGGACGGAACTCGTTGCCCCGCAGGATCGAGCGTGCCGAATCTCGCGCGGCCCCCGGATCGACGTCGAGCAGCCGAATCATGCGGGCGGCGCGACCGGAGGGGCACCGGGTGGTGGAGGCGGCGGGAGGTCGTCGACGCCGGCCCAGGGTGACGCAGGCGACGAGATGTTCGGCGACACCGGCGGAATCGTGATCGATCCGGGGAGCAAGGTTTCAGGGTCGGTGCTCGCCGGAGTGACTGGAGCGCCGAGCCGTTGTATCAACAGCGCGACATCGAAGCCCTCCTTGCGGACCCGCAGGTCGAAGTAGATGATCACGGCCACCGCGGCGCTGATCGGAGTAATGAGGATCTCGATGGCCCCGGTGAGGATCGCTTGGGTGATCTGCGTGGCCGTCGAGCTGGTGGTATTCGCGATCAAGAACGAGCTCCCACCCACGAGGAGCCCACCGATCCCGGTCAACGTCGTCGAGATCAACAGGATCACTAGCAACGTCCAGAAGGTCGCCCACCACCGCGTGCCGATCAGGTCGCGCGATCGCGACAACGCCTTGGTCCCGCGAACGTCTTCGACCTGCCGCACGGGGATGGCCACCGCGAACGCGACGTAGAGATAGATCCCCGGGATGACGCAGGCCATGCTGCCGAGGATCCAGAACAGGCCACCGAGGACGACCACCCAGAGGAGCGACCCTAGGCGCCGACCCGCGTACTGCAGTGACTCGATCCAGGTGGTCGTGGTGCCGAGGTAGTGGTCGGTCAGGATGCGCATCGCGGCGCCCTGGGCCAGCGCGATGGTGAGCGCCGAGACCAGCAGACCGATCAGGAAGATCGCGAGGCGAGCGCCGCCCGACGTGGTGGTCGTGCGGAACGTCGTATTGCCGAATTGTTGGATGTTGGTGGTCGTGGTCGGTGTGGAGATCGTGACGAACAGCCGTACCACCGCGGTAGGGATGACGACGACGGCGATGGCCGACACCAGCGACCCGAAGCGGCGACGGTAGAGCCGAAAGGCGGCGTCGAGGACCTCTCCGATGCCGAGCGGTCGGAGATGCTCGTAGTCCATCACGGCCACGCTAGGAGCGGCGCCGAGCCCCGCCGTGGATGCGCGCGGCCGGTCGCGCCGGCTTGGGTCCTGCCGTGCGTGGGCCCATCCCGAGGCCGCCCCTAGGATGGAGTGCGTGATCGCTTCGGAGCACCGCCTGCCCGGGGACGAGTCGCGCCGCGCGGCACTCGGCCCGGCGTTGGCGGCGGGCACCCTGCTCCTCGCAGGGTGTGCCACTTCGGCGCTCATCGACCCGGCGGGTGGACCGACCCTGTGCCCACTCAAGGCGATGACCGGGATCGACTGTCCGTTGTGCGGGGCGACCCGAGCCGCCCATCAGCTCTTTCGAGGCAATCTCGTCGCGGCCCTGGACTTCAACGCGGTGTTCGTGCTGGCTGCACCCTTGCTGATCCTGGCGGCCTTTGCGGTGCTGCGTCAGGCGCTCGGCGGGACGCCGGTCCGAGTGCCGAGGATGTCGCGAAGCACTGTGGTCGGCGTCGTCCTCGCCGTTGCCGTCTTCACGGTCCTGCGCAACCTCGGGTTCGCGCCCTTCGACTGGTTGTCGTCGACGGCCTGAAGCCGGACGCACTCAGGCGTGGTTCGCCCGCATGCGAGCCAACCGTGCGTGCCGGCAGATCAGCGCCGCGATCCGTTCGGGATCCGGCACGCTCCGCAGCACGAATGTTGCCTTGCCCGAATAACCCGGATACGCAATTGTCAGAGCGACATCTCCGACTCCTCGCAGACCCTGTCCGCCTTTGATCCGCGCTTCGGCCAACGCGATGCTCCAAAGCGGAAACGTCTCAACGGGAGGGTCGCTCACCGATCGGTAGAAGCTCATCGCGCTGTCGGTCAGGATGTAGTGCCCCGGATGGGTGGGATCGCCGCGCTCGCCTTGCCACACCAGCCCGCCGACGGGCTGGACTGCGAGCAACTCCGAAAGATCGACGATTGGTTCCGAATCCTGATGGCGCCCGGTTCGCACCGCGTCGTTCCAGGCTCCACCATCCCACCAGCGCCCGTCCCAGAGTCCGAGCGGATCTGGGTACCACCCCGGATCGACCATCTGTGTGTGAGTTCGTCGTGATCAGGGGGCGACGGGCTCACCCTGGAGCCGTCGGTACATATAACCCGTAGCGATGATGGTGACTGGCCAGGCGACCAGGAGCCCGATGAAGCACGCGAAGGTACCGATGGCAATCGCGATGTAGACCGCGATGAAGAATCCGACGAGTGTCCCGATGTTCTTGTTCACCAGCTGCATGCTCGCCTTGATCGCGTCCATCGCGCCCATGTCCTTGTCGAGGATGAAGTATCCGAAGAACTGAGAGAAGAACAGGACGATGAATGCGGGAATGATGCAGAGGAAGAACCCGATCATGGCGAGGACGGCGACGATCAGCGAGGCCACGAGGTACGGACCGAGATTGTCGGTCGAGAAGAGGTTCTTCGTCTCGACCTTCCGGCCGTAGGTGATGGCGAGCGATGCCCGGATGATGATCATCTGGAGCATGAAGCTTCCGAGCCAGAAAATCAGGAACTGGACCGCCGATGCGAGGAAGAACCAGAAGAATCCTCCACCTGAGGTGTCACACCGGGTGATGCCGTTGAAGTCCTGCCGACACGAGACGGTGTCGGCTGCGCCCCGCAATGAGGCGAAGGAGACGAACCAGCCGATCGCGAAGATGACGACGAAGATGACGAAGCCGATAATCGCTGCAACGATGATGTCGCCGAGATTCTGCTGGAACTTGAGCCAGCCGTAGTTAAAGGCAGCTCCGGGCGCCGCGGGTTGCGGTTCCGCCCCACTCGATGCCCCGGCAAAACCTGGAGTGGTAGCCGGGCCTCCGCCCGGCAGCGGGGGCGGAACGGATGGCGCCGGTGGTGGTGTCGCCGGTTGTGCGGGTGCCTGCTCCGGCGGGTACCACTGGCCATCGGATGCCTGCCACCAGCCTGGACCCTGCGGTGTGTCGCTCATATCCTCGCCCCCTGTGTGCGGTGCTTCCACTGAACCAACTCACGTGCTGGCATGAGGCTATCGGAGCAGTGGAATCTGTGGGTTGATCCACCGGCTACGACGCGCGCGCTCCCCTTAGCGCGCCACCGTGATCGGCGTGATGGTCGTCTTGCCGATGAGATGGAACGGAGCGATCGATGCCGGTGTGATGGCGCGGATCACGGAGCTGTGCCCGTTCGAAATGTCGACGACGGTCCTTCCGGCGACCACCCAACGGCCGTCGGCGGATGTCTCGCACGGGCTGTCCGTTCGAAACTCGACGGCACCGAGAGTTTCGGCAGTGTCCTCCCCGATGTCGTATCGCACTGCACTTCCATCGGACATGCGTGCCAACACCGCTCCGGTCGTTCCGATCTCGCAGAACTGAAAAATGGCGACGCTGGCCTGCCGACCGCCGGATCCATCGGCAGCCACGACGAAGGTGCCATTTCCGTTGACAAGCAGCTTCTTGTCGTCGCTCGACCACGCCAATGGCGTTCCTTGCCGTGCCGATTCGACCGTGGTGCCACTGCGCCGGTCGAGCACGGTGACGCCACCCAGCTCGGATTGGTATGCCACGCGAGTTCCGTCGTGTGAAGACAGCGGGCATACCGGGTTGCCGTTGACCCCGTCGAGCGGGGTGATGGTGTCGTCATCCGCGGCGTAGACCGCGTAGGCCCAGCGGGAAGGCGCACCCGCCGTGGTGAGGTACTTCCTGAGGAGACCGAAGCGGCCGCATGCCTCCGAGGGTTGCCAGTCGTCGGCGAAGGCCACGACGGTTCCGGCGCCGTCGTCGTAGCGTCCGTAGCGGCCGGTGGCGCCGTCACCCTGATAGAGCAGGGCAACCGGATCACCCTTCGAGTTCACGAGTTGCGAGACCGGTGCCGTCGAACTGCTGAAGGTCAGGACGGTACCCGTCGATCCCCGGGCCCACAGCCCGCGGTTGACGCTGACACTGAACTTCGTGTCAACGGCGTCCGATGAACCGTCCACGCGGAACACCATCCCGGTCGACACGTTGCCCCGCCTCGTGATGGCCGAGAACGCGGTGCTGTCGGGTGACCACGTTTGGACACTGATCGAATCAACCGGCAGGTCGAAGGATGCGACCGGCTTTCCGGTGGCGCTCGTAATGATTTCGAGACGCGCCTTTCTCACGGCGTCGCCGGGGCGGGAGATGACTGCCTTCTGACGATCAGGGCTGAGCGTGATCGTCTCACCGGTCTTGGCGGCTTCGATGACCTTCTCCCGTCCACCGACATGGTCGGCCCACCTGATGTCGGTGCCTCCTTCAATATGCGCTATGACGATCGGTGGCGTCCTCGCGACGTCGAGACCTTCGGGGGTGTGTGTGGGCTGCTGCCCCGACGTCGTCGACGACGTCGGGGGTCTTGACGACGAGGAACTCGGCACGTTCTCCGATTCGTCGGACGCGGACCCGCCGCCGCAGGCTGCGGCCAGCAGAGCGGTACCAACGGCGGCGGCCGTCCACGTGCGCAGACGAACTCGAGTCTTACTCATTGTGGTCCCTCCCAGAGCCAGGATACGGTGTGACCCGTGGGGGCAGCAATCTCGTCGGTTCGCCTTGTGGCCGCGCTCGCGCTCGTTACTTGTCTGGGTTGGATTGGCACACTTGACGCTGGCGCAGCGACGCCCTCGGCGTGCGACGTCATCGGTCCCGCGGTGCGGGGACGGCGTCTTGGTGCTGCGTCGGCGCCCCGCAGCACTCTCGGCAACTTCGGACGCGAATGCTCGATCCGATATTCCGGCGGACTGACACTTCACGTCAATGTGTCGACAGGAGGGTCCGAGGAGTTCGACTCCCGCCGCGACGAGTTGAACCCTCGTCGTGTCGAGGTGATCGATGGCTACGCCGACGGGGGGTTCATCGAGTGGGTGCACGACGGACTCACGTTCGTCGGCCGGCGGGGCGACCAGATCGTGAGTGTGCAGGCGACGGGGCACGATGAGACGCTCGGTTTCGACGACCGCACGCCGAGGAGTGATGATCCCGCGGGGCGCCCCAGTGGATCACAGGTCGGTTCCACGGTCTGGCTCGTGACGACCGCCGAATTTGCGGCAATGGACCTTGGAGCGGAGGCGAAGAAGGTCGACTTAACGGGACTCTGGATCACGGCGGACATCGATGGGTGTGCGCCCAAGTCGAATCTCGTCGTGCGGGTCATCGACATCGTTCAGACCGGGTCGTCCCTGAAGGCGACGAAACGAACCGGTGACCGATGCCTCGAAGACGGCGCCGCCGACTTTGACATCGAGAGCGTGAATAATGGAAAGGGAACCGGAACCTCGGCGGCGCGAGTCGGCGCCGGTGCGAGTAGCCGGATCGAGCGAAACGATGTGGAACTCACGGCGGAATCAGCGACTTCAATTCGCTTGGTCGGCACCGCCGGTGGCCTCAGTTACGCGCGCGAATATTCACGGTTGAGTTGGCCAGGCCTCGAAACCAGGCCGCCACCGGTTCCTTCGCTTCTCGGGATACCAACCCCTGCTCAGGCGTTGACACCGAAGAATATCTTGCTCGGGTCCGTCACTGCGCTCGTTCTGTTCGCGCTGGTCGCATTCCCGACCCTTCTGTTCAACAGCACCCTGGAAGCAAACCTCGACCGGTATCGCGCTTGGGGAAGCAAACTGCGACGCCCCAAGAGTTCGGAGAACTCCACGGCAACGAGCCGCCGATGGCGAGGAGTCGTGATCTATGCGTGCATCGCTTCGTTCTTGTATGGGCTGATCCAGCCGCGCTGGGGATTCAATACCGGGACCGTCGTGAATACCGTTGGGTTCTTTGGCAGCATCGTCATCGCAACTGTGGTGTCGATCGGAACGCTCAAGCTGTATCTCTCGATCCGGTACCGAGATGGCACGGGCCGTCCCCTCGTTGCATTCTCGACGCTGATCATCGCTGGTTGCTGCGCGCTGGTGTCCCACGCCGTCGGGTTTCTACCCGGTTACTTCCTTGGCGTGATCGCAGCGTTTCAACCCAACCGCAGCCCAGATCGTCACGACCGCGCGCAGGTAGCAATGATCGGGAGTTCCGCGATGCTCGCTCTCGCCATCACTGCATGGATCCTGCTTCCGGTGCTGCAGCGGTACGGAGCGGCCGGTAACTCGCTGTCGTCGATTCCGGCGGCAGTGAGCGGCGGGGTGTTCGTGGGCGCGGTCGAGCTGTTGACGATTGGATTGATTCCGCTGACGTTCTTGCCCGGCGCCACCCTCCGAGCTCACAATCGAACCGTTTGGCTCGGGCTCTGGGGTTGTGGATCCTTCTTGTTCTCTCTCGCGCTGTTGCGACCGGGCCTGGTGTCAGGCGAATCACGCAACATCCCCGCCACGCTCGCTCTCGTCGGCGTGTTTGATTTCGTCTGCCTCGGACTCTGGGCCGCGGCGAGGCGACATCATCCGGATTCGTTTGAGGCCGATGCGATCCCCGCCGCCGTTTCCGAGGTTGATGTTCGGAACTGAACAGCCGCAGCGTCGCCCTGGCACCAAATCCGGCCAGGGCGCCGCGGACCTACAGAGTCCGAATCAGCGCAGCGTCGCCCTGGCCGCCACCACCGCAGAGGGCGGCGGCGCCGAGGCCACCGCCACGGCGGCGGAGTTCGTGGATGATCGAGCCCACGATGCGGGCGCCCGACATGCCGACCGGGTGCCCGAGCGCTATGGCGCCTCCGTTGACGTTCACAACGTCATCGGAGATGCCCAGGTCCCGCATCGAAGCCAGACCAACCGCCGCGAACGCCTCGTTCAGCTCGAACAGGTCGACATCGGCCAGCGGCAGGTTCGCCTGGTCCAGCGCTCGCTTGATCGCCCGGGAGGGTTGGGTCAGCAGCGACGGGTCCGGCCCGGCCACCATGCCGAAGCCGACGAGCTCCGCGATGGGAGTCGCGCCCAGCTCTTCGGCCTTCTCGCGGCTCATCACGATCATGGCCGCGGCACCGTCGGAAATCTGCGACGCGTTCCCGGCGGTGATCGCGCCTTCCTTCGCGAACGCCGGCCGCAGCTTGCCGAGCGAGTCCATCGACGTCTCGGGGCGGATGCCTTCGTCTTCGAGCACCATCACCGGGTCACCCTTGCGCTGAGGTACCGGCACGCTGACGATCTCGTCGGCCAGTCGCCCGGCCTTCATCGCGGCCGCGGCGCGCTCGTGGCTCTTCGCCGCGGTCTCGTCCATCATCTCGCGGGTCAGACCGCCGAAGGTGCCGCAGTACTGCTCAGTGCCGGCACCCATGTGCACCGCGTCGAACGCGCACCACAGTCCGTCGTTGATCAGCGAGTCGACCAGTTCGCCGTTGCCCATGCGGTATCCGGCCCGCGCCTTGGGCAGCAGGTACGGCGCGTTGGTCATCGACTCCATGCCACCGGCCACCACGACCTCGGCGTCGCCGGACGCGATCATCTGGTCGGCGAGGTACAGCGCATTGATTCCTGAGAGGCAGACCTTGTTGATGGTCATCGCCGGGACGCTCATCGGGATGCCGGCCTTGACGGCAGCCTGCCGCGCGGTCATCTGACCCTGACCGGCTTGGAGCACCTGGCCCATGAGCACGTAGTCGACTTGTTCGGCATCAACACCGGCGCGCTCGAGCGCACCCTTGATGGCGATACCGCCGAGGTCCATCGCGCTGAAGGATGCGAGTGCACCCGAGAGCTTGCCGATCGGCGTGCGGGCAGTGGAGACGATCACGGAACCGGGCATGGCGACTCCCACGAGAACTGGACGTCGGTTCGGTTACCGACGAGTAGGGGTCATGATGGTAGCCCCGCACCGGGGCATTTCGTCCAACCTGTTGGCCCGTACGCTCACGCTCCGTCGGGGTGGGGCACGCGACATTCGCTCCCGGGCTGCTCGACTCCGCAGGCTCCGTCTCGGTCTGCAATGCCGATCTGCACCCGCCCCCGCCGGTTTCCGTCGGCGGGGGGAGCGCTACTACCGTCCCCGCCTATGACGACCGAGATCGATGCCATCCGTACTGCCATTCTCGAGGGCGCACCCGGTGAGGATCTTGCCGCCCTCCCGATTCCCGAGGCGGTGCGCGGCGCACTGGTGAAGGCCGACGAACAGGAAATGTTCGCGGGGATGGCATCCGAGGCCAAAGACCCTCGCCTCTCCACCCACGTCGAGGAGTTCGCGTTCCCCGAGATCGCGCCCGACGAGGTGGTCCTGGCGGTCATGGCCAGCTCGATCAACTTCAACACCGTGTGGACGTCGATCTTCGAACCGGTGTCGACGTTCGGTTTCCTGAAGCGGCTCGGCAAGGAAAGTGTGTGGGGGGCGCGCCACGATCAGCCGTTCCACGTGATGGGGAGCGATGCCTCGGGCGTAGTCATGCGGGTCGGTTCGGCGGTGCGCAACTGGAAGCCGGGCGACCGGGTGACGGTGCACTGCAACTACCTCGACGACCAGGACCCGTCGGCGCACGACGACTCGATGATGGCGACGAACCAACGCATCTGGGGGTTCGAATCCAACTTCGGGGGTCTCGCGGATCTCAGCGTGGTCAAGGCCAACCAGTTGATGCCCAAGCCCGAACACCTCACGTGGGAAGAGGCGGCCGTCAACGCGTTGTGCAACAGCACGAGCTACCGCATGATCGTCAGCCCGAACGGCTCACACATGACCCAAGGTCAGAGCGTTCTGGTCTGGGGCGCGACCGGCGGTATCGGCGCCTACGCGTGTCAGTACGTCAAGAACGGTGGCGGCACGCCGATCGCGGTGGTGTCGAGTGAGAAGCGCGTCGCGCTCCTCAATGAGATGGGCGTCGAGGCGGTCATCGATCGGCGGGCCGAGGGCTACAACTTCTGGAAGAGCGACACCGAGCAGGACCCGACCGAGTGGCGTCGGCTGGGCAAGAAGATCCGCGAACTCAACGGCGGCCGCGATGTCGACATCGTCTTCGAGCACCCGGGCCGGTCCACGATGGGCGCGTCGGTGTTCGTCGCGAAGCGCGGCGGGATGATCATCACCTGCGCGGCGACGAGCGGCTTCATGATCGAGTACGACAACCGCTACCTCTGGATGAACCTCAAGACCCTCAAGGGCTGCCACTTCGCGAACTACCGCGAAGCGTGGGAGGCGAACCGGGCCATCTGTGAGGGCAAGGTCCACCCGACGCTCTCGAAGGTGTTCACCCTCGACCAATCCGGTGAGGCCGCCTACCAAGTGCACCACAACATGCACGAGGGCAAGCTCGGCGTCCTGTGCTTGGCGCCCGAGGAAGGCCTCGGTGTGAACAACCCGGAGATGCGCGAGCGACTCCTCCCCGAGATCACCCTGTTCCAGCGCCACGCGTAGCCGAACTCCGCGTTGACCCCGGCCGGGGCCTCGCGGCCGGGTACCGTTGCAACCATGTTGAAATCTGCTCGCCGTTTCGGCGCGTTCCTGATCCTGCCCGTCCTCGCCATCGCGCTCGGTGCCTGTGGGAGTTCGGACCCGTCGCCCGGCAAGATCGCCACCAACCCAGCCGGTCCCACCGCACCGCCGTCGAGTTCGACGACGAATCCCGCATCGGCTGCGGGCAAGCCCTGCGTCGCGGAGGTCACCGCCGACGCACCGGCGGGCGCGCCACCGGTCCCGGTCAAGGTCGGCCCGCCGCCCACGACGCTGATCAAGGAAGACCTCGAGGTGGGTGATGGAGACGAGGTCGTGGCGACATCCTCGGTGACCGTCGACTACATCGGCGTAGCCTGTTCGACCGGCAAGATCTTCGACTCGTCCTACAAGACCGGCCAGCCGGCGACGTTCGCGCTGAACCAAGTGATCACGGGCTGGACCCAGGGCCTGGTCGGGATGAAGGTCGGCGGCGTGCGCCTGCTCGGTATTCCCGCTGAGCTCGCGTACAAGTCGGAGGGCCAGGGCGCCGATATCGGGCCCGACGAGGCGCTGTGGTTCGTCGTGACGCTGAAGTCGATCTCGTAGGGCTCGACCACCGGCACACTCACTACCATCGGCGGCTATGCAACTGACTGAGATCGACCACGTCGCCATTGCCGTCAACGACCTCGAGGCTGCGATCGCCTACTACCACGACACCTTCGGGTGCACGGTCGAGCATCGCGAGGTCGTCGAGTCCGACGGCGTCGAGGAAGCACTCCTCAAAGTGGCCGACTCGTACGTGCAACTGCTCACGCCGACGCGCGACGACTCGCCGGTGGCCAAGTATCTGGCCAACAAGGGTGAGGGTCTCCACCACATCGGGTACCGGGTCGACGATTGCGGCGCCGCGCTCGAGAGCGTGAAGGCGAACGGCGGTCGGGTCATCGACGAGGTTCCCCGCCCCGGCAGTCGGGGCACGACGGTCGCCTTCGTGCACCCCAAGGGCGCGTTCGGCACCCTGATCGAACTCGTCCAGGAGTAGCGAGCCGCCCTCCGCCCCCCACTCGTCGGGGCTCCGGCCGGAACCGGGGTCCATGGCGACCGGTATCGTGTCCGACTTATGGCTGCACAGGAACCGACCACCCCGCACCCGATCCACGAACTGATGGATCAGCTCGCCGATCGCCGTGAGCAGGCGCTGCACGCAGGGAGCGACGAATCCATCGCCCGCCAGCACAGCCGGGGCAAGCTCACCGCACGCGAACGCATCGACCTGCTCCTCGACCCCGGTTCGTTCCACGAGCTCGACATGTTGGCCCGCCACCGGGCGCACGGTTTCGGCATCGAGAACAACCGTCCACTCACCGACGGTGTCGTCACCGGGTGGGGCACGGTCGACGGTCGCAAGGTCTTTCTCTTCGCGCAGGACTTCACCGTCTTCGGCGGCGCGCTCGGCGAGGTGTTCGCCGAGAAGATCCACAAGGTGATGGACCTTGCCGCGAGTACCGGCGCGCCGTTCATCGGACTCAACGACGGTGCTGGCGCCCGCATCCAAGAGGGCGTCGTCTCACTCGCGAGCTACGGCGGGATCTTCCACCGCAATGTGAAGGCGAGCGGTGTCATTCCCCAGATCAGCGTGATCCTCGGCCCGTGCGCGGGCGGCGCGGTGTACTCACCGGCCATGACCGACTTCATCTTCATGGTGAAGGGCACCTCGCACATGTTCATCACCGGCCCCGACGTCGTGAAGGCGGCCACGGGCGAAGACGTGACCCAGGAGGAACTCGGCGGCGCGATGACTCACGCGCAGAAGTCGGGGGTGGCCGGGTTCGTCTACGACGACGAAGCGACTTGTCTGGAGCAGGTGCGATATCTGTTGTCGTTCCTCCCGTCGAACAACCTGGAGGATCCGCCGGCGTTCGAACCCGACGACCCGCGCGACCGTCCGTGCGACGCGATCCTCGATCTGCTTCCCGACGCGCCGAACAAGCCGTACGACATGAAGGCGGTCATCGCCGATGTCGTCGACGACGGCGACTTCTTCGAGGTCAACGCGCGCTGGGCGATGAACATCGTGTGCGGGTTCGGTCGCGTGAACGGCAAGGTCGTCGGCATCGTGGGCAACCAGCCCAAGGTGCTCGCGGGCTGTCTCGACATCGAAGCGTCCGAGAAGTCCGCCCGCTTCGTGCGGACCTGCGACGCGTTCAACATTCCGCTCGTCACGTTCGTGGATGTTCCGGGCTTTCTCCCGGGGACGAACCAGGAGTACGACGGCATCATCCGCCACGGCGCCAAGCTGCTCTACGCCTACTGCGAGGCGACGGTCCCGCGGATCCAGATCATCACCCGCAAGGGCTACGGCGGCGCGTTCGTGGTCATGAACTCGAAGTCGATCGGGGCCGATCTCGCGTACGCCTGGCCGTCGGCGGAGATCGCGGTGATGGATGCGAATGGTGCGGCCAACATCCTGCTGCGGCGGGAGCTGGCCGAGTCCGAGGACCCAGTGGCCCGCAAGGCCGAGTGGGACGTCGAGTACCGGGAGCGGTTCGCCAACCCGTACAACGCGGCCGAGCGCGGGTACGTCGACGACGTCATCGACCCTCGCGACACGCGTCGGGTGATCGCGGATGCCCTCGAGATGCTCGCGAGCAAGAAGGAGCAGGTTCCGGCCCGCAAGCACGGGAACGTCCCGCTGTAATGGCCGGCGACGGTCCGGTGCTCAAGGTGATCGATGCGAACGCGTCGGACGAGGAGGTGGCGGCGATCATCGCGGCGCTCACCGTGCTGATGCCGTCGGGTCCGGCCGCATCGGAGGTTCCCGGCCCGGCTTCGTATTGGGTCGAGGCGTCACGCCGCGCGGCCCGACGCACCGGGATGACTCGGGGCGACTGGCGGCTCTCGGGCCGGATCGGCAGGCGAAGCGTCGGATGACGACGGTGATCGAGCAGGCCGAGGTCGCGTCGGTCGGCCCGCATGCGATTACGGTCACCTTTGTCACCGAACCAGGCGCGGTCGTGACGACGCGGGTCGGCGATCGCGAGATCACCTCGGCCGGGCCCCATCACGTGGCGTCGTTCACGGATCTCGAGCCGGAGACGGCGTACGAGATCGAGATCGAAGGCCTGGCCGAGCACACCGACGAGCTGCCCGCCTCGGTGCCGACCCTCGCCGCGCCGAGTGGCGATCCGCTGACGACGTTCGCGACCGTCAACGACGTCCACTTCGGTGAGACGGTCTGCGGCATGATCCACAACATCCCCGAGGAAGAACTCGGCCCCTGGGCGCGGGTGGAACCGGGTGAGGACCCCTACCCGCTCACGATGAACCGTGCGGCCGTAGCCGAGATCGCGGCCCTCGATCCCGACGCGGTCATCGCCAAAGGCGACCTCACGTGCGTGGGCAGCGACGAGGAATATCAAGCCTTCCTCGAC
>JANLRZ010000092.1:0-46350 GCA_031362155.1 Acidimicrobiia bacterium
GGGGATGGACAAGGGCACGATCCTGGTCATCGAGGACGAACCCAACATCGCGGATCTCGTCGACCTCTACTTGAGCCGAGATGGCTTTCGGGTCCTGAAGCAGCCGACGGGTGAGGCGGGGCTCGTGTCGTTGCGCGATCAACGACCGAGACTGGTGGTGCTCGATGTGGGTCTGCCCGACATCGACGGACTCGAGGTGTGTCGCCGCATTCGCTCGACCAGTGCCGTGCCGGTGATCTTTCTCACTGCTCGCGCCGACGAGATCGATCGGGTGCTGGGTCTCGAACTCGGCGCCGACGACTACCTGACCAAGCCGTTCTCGCCGGCGGAACTGGTGGCGCGGGTGAAAGCTGTGCTGCGCCGTTCCGACGGCACGCAACCCCAGGAGATCATGCAGGTCGGCTCGGTCGCGGTCGATGTGGGCCGACGGGAGATCCGGATCGATGAGATTCCCGTCGATTTCACCACCCGCGAGTTCGAACTCCTGCGCTACCTCGCCGAACGGCCCGGACGCGCGATGAGTCGTCAGCAGATCCTCGATTCGGTGTGGGGGCCCGACTGGTACGGCGATGAGCGGACCGTCGATGTCCACATCGCCCAGGTGCGCAAGAAGCTTGGTACTGCGTGCTCGATCTCGACCGTTCGTGGAGTCGGGTATCGGCTGGAGCCGTCCGCCCGGTGAAGCGATCTCGGCGCAGTTTGCGCGGCCGCTTGCTGATCGCGATGGCGTCGATCGCGGTGGGCGTCCTGCTCGTCACCGGTGTGACGACCCTAGCCCTGGCCCGCCGAAGTGCCGAGCGGACCGCGATCGCGCATCTCGAAGAGCAAGCGCCCGACGTCGCGACGCAACTGCGGAATCTCGGTACCGCACTCCGAACCCGGACGACCGAAGGCCGGCCGACCGTCGGCATCGGACGCCTCGTCACCTCGGTGTTGCGCGTGACCGGCGGGACGATGATCACCGTGAATGCCGACGGGACGATCACCGAAGGCGTGAGCGGGCTCGCGGGTACCGACGCGTTCGGTGCCGATCGGCCCCTGCCGTCGCGGCGAGATGGCACCGCCGCGGCAACGGCGGGTCCCAATGCGGCAGATCCCAACGCGAGGGGGCGTCAGCGACTGCGGGGCCGGCTCCGCAATCTCGGAAGTGCACCACCGGGTCCGGTCCCCGCGGCTCGAGCACCGCTGCCCGCCGGTCTCACCGTCGAAGATTTCGATGCTGACCGATTGCGGGCCGGTGAATCGCAGACCGGAACCGCGTCCGGACGCGTGTTCGTCGCGCAGCCGTTGTCGACCGGCAGTTCGTCAACCCCGGTCCTGGTCTTGACCGAGCGGATCGATTCCGCCGCGGTGAATCGGGCGCGTGGGTTCTTTCTGATCGGCGGCGCCCTTGCCTTGATCGCGGCGTTCGTCGTGTCGTTCTTCCTCGCGCGCCGGTTGACGCGGCCGCTCGCCGTGATGGGATCGACGGCGGCCGCGATTGCCGCCGGTGACCTGACGGCCCGAGTCGATCTCGGCGATCACCCCGATGACGAACTCGCCGATCTGGCCAAGACGTTGAACGGCATGGCCCTCCAACTCGACGCGGCTCGGCAGTCGGAGCGGGCGTTCCTGTTGTCGGTCTCCCACGATCTGCGCACGCCACTCACTTCGATCCGTGGCTACGCCGAGGCGCTCACCGACGGCACGATCTCCGCATCGGTTGAGCAGCAGCGCGCGGCGTCGGTGATCGCGGCCGAGGCGAACCGGTTGGAACGGTTGGTCGCGGACCTGCTCGATCTGGCCCGACTCGACGCGCATCAGTTCTCGCTCGCGCCCCGACCCTTCGAGGTCGTGACCACCGTGACGACGGCAGTCGCGGCGTTCCAACCGGCGGCGACCGATCTCGGTATCGACGTGCACGTGGCGGAATCGGAACCGATCGAAGGGGTCGGCGATCCCGAACGCGTCGCCCAGATCGTCGCCAATCTGATGGAGAACGCGCTGAAGTACGCACGGAGCCGGATCGACGTCGGGGTGCGCGCAACGTCGGAGCACGAGGTTGCGATCCGCGTGGCCGACGACGGGCCGGGAATCGACCCGGCCGAGACGACCCGGGTGTTCGAACGCCTCTTCGTTTCCCGGTCGGTGCCGGGTCGCAGCGTGGGAACGGGTCTGGGGCTCGCGATCGTCGGTGAGCTCAGCGCGGCGATGGGCGGCCGGGCGTCCGTGGACACCACGGTGGCCGGCGGTGCGTTTGTCGTGACGGTGCCTCTGCGGGTCGACCCGGAGTCACCGACACGCTGATCACACGGCGCAGCGGGTCGGATCGCGCCAGCAGGCCAGGAGCTCGGTGGTGAGCCGTCGGCCGATGGCCTTCGAGCCGGCCTTCGAGAAGTGCGAGCCGTCGGGACGGAGTTCGACGCCGTCGACCTCGGCCGCGCATTGACCTCCCGGGCAGACGAGTTCGGGGAGGTCGAGGATCTCGATCCGCCCGTCAGTTGCCGCGGCGGCTGATCGATAGAGCGCATTGAGATTCGCGATCCGACCGGCTTCGTCGAGTCCGGGCAGCACGGAGTCACTGCCCGGCACCGGGTCGGGCACCGGGAGAATGATGAGCCGCGCGCCGTGGCGACTCAGGAGCCGCGCCGCGCGGTCGACCTCAGTGCGGAGGCGCGCGTCACCATCCGGCGTGCCGAGCGCGACGCGTCGGCCCCCGAGGATTCGGTCGACGGCGTCCCAGGTGGAAAGCCAGATCACGAGATCCGGCTTGGGGTCGGTGCTCACCACGGTCCGTAGTGCCGGGGCGATGGCGCGGTCGCACTCCCGTGACCACGGGTACGGGCGACCGTCGGGACGTACGGTCACGCCCCGGAGGATCGAGCACCCCGGCGTGGCTGTGGCTTCGAACTGGATGCCGCGCGCGGTCAGGGCATCGTCGAGGCCGGGCCCGAGCGATGCGGCCAGCGAGTCGCCGACGAGGACCACGTGCGCAGGCGTGCCCGGCTCGCGTGGCCCGAGCGTGGTCGGAGGGGTCGTGGAGGGATCGGACGGCCCGAAGAAGTTGGGCGCGGCCGTCGCACCGGCGGTGGCCAACAGGATCGCGGCGGCCCCGGCGAGGAGTCCGGCCGGGACCGCGATCCAGACGCGGGGAGAACGCCAGCGCTCGCGGATCGGCCGCTCGACGAGGAAGAACGACGTCACGGCGAACGCCAACGTGAGCCCGACGCGGAATGCGGTGAGTGCTGCGCCTCCGACGCCGACGCGCGACTCGGTGGCGTAGACGATGACCGGCCAGTGCCACAAATAGATGCCGTAGGAGATCACGCCGATCGCAACGAACGGCCGGAACGAGAACAGCCGTGCGATCGGCCCTTCGGGCGCGAGGACGAGCGACGCGATCAGCGTCGCGACCCCGAACGCGAACGCGAGCGAGCCGCCGAAGTACAACGAGCGACTCGTGTCGTGGGCGAACGCGAAGGCGGCCAGCGTGGCCAGCAGGGCGGGGAAGCCGACGATGGCGAATCCGCGCTCGGCCCGGGCCGAGAGGCGGGGGCGGCCGACGAGGGCCAACGCGAGCAGTGCGCCGATCAGGATCGTGTGCGCGTGGGTGTCGGTGCCGTAGTACGAACGGCTGGGATCGTCGGCGTTGAACAGCGCGCCCATCAGCATCACTGACACGACGGCTCCACCCGCGGTGACTGCGGTGAGCTTGCCGAGGTGGCCGCGTCCCCACCGCAGGCAGCCGATCGTGACGAGTGGCCACACGAGGTAGAACTGCTCCTCGATCGCGAGCGACCACAGATGGCGGAACGGTGACGGCGCACTGAACAGGTCGAAGTACGACTGACCGGAGAGCACGAACCGCCAGTTCGCCACGTAGAAGAGTCCGGCGATCCCGTCGCCGCGGAGGCGGCCGAGTTCGGTGGCAGGTACCTCGATCCACGCGAACACCGAGACGCCGAGCACGAGCAGGATCAACGCCGGGAGCAAGCGGCGGGCCCGGCGAGCCCAGAACGCGATGACACCGATCGTGTCGTGACGCCGCCACTCGAGGATCAGCAACGTGGTGATGAGGAAGCCGGAGAGCACGAAGAAGGCGTCGACGCCGAGAAACCCGCCGGTCAGGCCCGTCTCGTCGAGGTGGAAGATCACGACCGCGATCACCGAGAGGGCGCGGAGGCCGTCGAGGGCCGGGCGATAGGAGAAGTGGCCGGGCGCGTCGGCGGCGGGAGTCGACGTCACGCGCGGATGGTACCGGCGATGAGGCCGCTTCCCGGGTCGGTGGGCGATACCGTCGACCCATGGCCACGACGGTTCAGGACCAGTGTGATGTGGTTGGTTCGTGACGGCGAGGTCCTGGCCGCCGCAGAAGTGCCGGCCGGATCGCGGGGTCGAGCCCGAGGTCTGCTGGGCCGGGACGGCATCGACGGCGTCTTGGTGCTGCGACCGTGTCGGAACGTCCACACGATCGGAATGCGGTTTCCGATCGACGTGGCCTTCTGCGATTCGACCGGTGTGGTGCTGAAGATGGCGACCCTGCGGCCGCGTCGGATCTCCCCGCTGGTCGTGCGGGCCGCCTATGCGATCGAGGCCGAGGCGGGCACGTTCGCTCGGTGGAACCTGCGCGTTGGCGACGCAGTGGAGCTGAGACCGTGACCGAACCCCGCGGCGCGCTGGTGCTGGTCGGCACGCCGATCGGCAACCTCGGCGATCTGAGTGAACGAGTGCTCGATGCCCTTCGGGTCGCCGACGTCATCGCCGCGGAAGACACGCGCCGAACTCGCGCGCTGTTGTCGCACGCGGGGATTCCCGCGGCCGGCCGCGTGCGCGCGGTCCCGGCCCACGACGAACTGGCCAGCGTCGACTGGGTGGTGCGCGACGTCGCCGCCGGGCTGCGGGTCGTGTGCGTGACCGACGCCGGGATGCCGGGCATCAGTGACCCGGGCTCGCGACTCGTGCGGGGGTGCCTCGACGCCGGGCTCGCGGTCGAGGTGGTGCCGGGACCGTCGGCGGTCACGACCGCGCTGGTGCTCTCGGGCCTGCCGACCGACCGCTTCGTCTTCGAAGGGTTCCTCCCTCGGAAGGGGGCGACCCGATCGGAGCGGCTTCAGGCGCTGGCCCGGGACCCCCGCACGTCGGTGGTCTTCGAATCGCCTCGTCGAGTGGCGGCAACACTGCGGGAACTGGCCGAACACTGCGGCGAGCAGCGGGAAGCGGCCGTGGCGCGGGAGCTGACGAAGCTCCACGAGGAGGTGAGCCGCGGTCCGCTCGGCGATCTGGCGACGGCGGCCGAGGCCGAAGCGCCGCGCGGTGAATGTGTGATCGTCGTCGCGGGAGCGGAGGCCGTGCGCGCCGACGTGACTGACGTCGACGTCGATGCGGCGCTCACCGCGGAACTCGCGAACGGCACGTCGACCCGGGACGCGGCCGCGATCGTGAGTGCTCGCCTCGGAATGGGCCGCCGCGAGGTCTACGCCCGGGCGGTACGCCTCAAGTCCCGGGCGCGGTGAGCTTCTCGACGCAGCTGGCGCAGACCACGCGGCGGGAGAAATCGCGCAGGTTCTCGGTGCCCGCGCAGAACACACACCGTTGTTCGACCTTCTCGAGCACGATGCGGTCGGGTTCGGCCGACATCATCACGAGATCACCGACCTCGATGCGGAGGGCCTTGCGCATCTCGACGGGGAGCACGACCCGGCCGAGTTGATCGACCTTGCGGGCGACACCGTTGGCCATGTGATGATCCCCTCGCACTGTGCGCCGAGCTAAGAAGCTCGGATCCGCCCGGACCGTCGGTACTGTAGAGCGCGTGTCCAACTCCTTCTACGTGACGACGCCGATCTACTACGTGAACGACGCGCCCCACATCGGACACGCGTACACCACGATCCATGCCGATGTCCTGGCCCGGTGGCGTCGATTGCACGGCGACGATGTCCTGTTCCTCACCGGAACCGATGAGCACGGCCTGAAAATCCAGCGCGCGGCCGAAGAACGCGGCGTCACGCCCTTGGAGTGGGCCGATACCACGAGCGCCCGATTTCGGGCCGCGTGGGACCTGCTCGACATCAGCAACGACGACTTCATTCGCACCACCGAGGCGCGCCACCGCGTTTCCGTGCAGGCGTTCCTCCAGCAGGTCTACGACAACGGTTTCATCGAACTCGCCACTTACGAGGGCCTGTACTGCGTCGCGTGCGAGGCGTATTACGTGGAGGACGACCTCGTGCGCCGCAGCGACGCCCCACGGGATTCCGACTCGTCCGATCCCGGGCGGAGCGGGGCCCGAGCGGCCGGCGCCGAAGGCGCAAGAGCGGACGAGTGGGTCTGTCCGATCCATCACCGACCGGTCGAGAGCGTGACGGAGGAGAACTACTTCTTCCAGCTCTCGCGGTTCGAGCAGCCATTGCTCGACTACTACGAGGCGCATCCGGAAGCGGTCCGACCCGAGGGCAAGCGCAACGAGGTGCTCGGTTTCATCAAACAGGGCCTGCGCGACTTTTCGATGAGTCGGACGTCGATCTCGTGGGGCATCCCACTGCCGTGGGACCCCGAGCACGTCACCTACGTCTGGTACGACGCGCTGATCAACTACGCGACCGCGGTGGGATTCGGGGCCGACCCGGAGCAGTTCGCGCGGCGATGGCCGGTGCAGTATCACCTTTTGGCCAAGGACATTCTGCGGTTTCACGCCGTGTATTGGCCCGCAATGTTGATGGCGGCCGGGCTCCCGCTGCCCGAATGTGTCTTCGCCCACGGGTACCTGCTCGTCGGCGGCGAGAAGATGAGCAAGACGAGTCTCAACAACATCGCGCCGGCCGATCTCGTCCCCGAGTTCGGGAGCGACGGGTTCCGGTACCACTTCGTCACCGACGTTCGCTTCGGACAAGACGGTGACTTCAGCTACGAGGGAATGGTCGCTCGCTACAACGCGGATCTTGCGAACAACTTCGGCAATCTCGCGAGTCGGGTCCTCAACATGGCCGTCTCGTACTGCGACGGTCGGGTGCCCGACGTCCGCGCCGATGGCCCGCTGGCGACCCAGGCGGCCGCGGCGGTGGACACCATGGAAGCGGCGCTCGCCGAACTCGATTACGCCGACGGCTTCGGTGCGGTGTGGCAACTCATTCGCGACGCGAACTCCTACATCGAGAACTCCGAACCGTGGAAGACCCACAAAGCCGGTGACGCCGCCGCGACCGCCGCGGTGCTCGGCGACTGCCTCGAGGCGTTGAGGATCATCGCGGTGCTCGCATCGCCGCTGATTCCTCGCGCGGCTGCAGACCTGTGGTCCCGCCTCGGGTTGGAGGGTGCGCCCGAAGACCAGCGGCTCCCCGGCGCCGTGATCTGGGGGACTGCGCCCACCGCCGGGAATGCATTGGTCAAAGGGACCGCGCTGTTCCCTCGCCTCGAACCCACTCCGTGACCGGGACCGACCACGCCTCGGCGCCGGTGCGCTGGGTCGACAGTCACTGCCATCTCCCGGCCGATCTGGCCGAGGCCGACGCGATCTGCGACCGGGCCCGGGGAGCGGGCATCGAATGGATGGTGTGCGTCGGTACCGATCTGGCCACCTCTCGGGCGGCCGTCGAGTTGGCCCGGCACCGGCCCGACGTTGTGGCCACGGTCGGGCTCCATCCGCACGATGCCGTCCATCTCGACGATCAGTGGCGGGATCTCGTCGATCTCGCGGCCGCGCCGGAGGTGGTCGCCATCGGGGAGGCCGGTCTCGACCACCACTACGAGCACTCGCCGGGCCCCGACCAAGCGGCCGCGTTCCGGGCCCAGATTCGATTGGCCCACGATCTCGATCGGGCCCTCGTGATCCACACCCGCGAGGCGTGGGACGAGACCTTCGCGATCCTCGACGAGGAGCAGGTCCCGCGGCGGACAGTGTTCCATTGCTTCACCGGCGGACCGATCGAAGCTGCGGCCAGTGTCGAGCGCGGCGCGTACCTCTCCTTCAGTGGGATCGTCACC
Organism: Acidimicrobiia bacterium; assembly: GCA_031362155.1. Taxonomy (GTDB): domain Bacteria; phylum Actinomycetota; class Acidimicrobiia; order IMCC26256; family JAENVU01; genus JAENVU01. The sequence goes on from JANLRZ010000092.1 coordinate 7,963, forward strand.
TTCAAGAACGCGACCGATGTTCGCGCGGCCGCGGCCGCCGCGCCCCTCGACCGGGTGCTGGTCGAGACCGACAGCCCGTATCTCGCGCCCGTTCCCTACCGAGGGACCACCAACGAACCCGGGAGGGTCCGCGAGGTTGGCGCCGGTCTGGCGGCCGTCCGAAACGAAGATGTCGCAATCGTGGCGGAAGTCACCCGACAGAACGCTGACCTGGTCTTTCGTGCCGGCTGACCCCCTCCCGCTCGTCAAAATTCTTCCAGATACTGGTATCTAGATTGACCGGTCCCGGGACCATCGTTAGGTTCGCCGGGTCTTGCCGACCGCCTCGGAGTGCGGTCGACCAACCGGGAGGCGGACCCGATCAGCGATCACCTCACGCGTCGCAACGCGCGGACGACCGGCGCCGACTCGCGCGCTCGTCGTCACCTCGTGCGCGCGATTCCGATGTCGCCGGCGCGCCAAGCCGCGCCGGAGCCGGACGTGTGGCTGCCGATCCTGGACCTCACCGCGGAACTCGAGACGATCGATGTCACGGGTGAACTCGAACTGATCGCCCTCGAAGAGGGTCGGGTCGACCTCGAACGCGAACTCGAAGCGCTCGAGATCGATTTTTGGAAGTCGGCCGAGACCGATCACCCGTTCCTGACCGGTGAACTCCCAGCCTCCGAGGTCGTTCCGGCCCCTGCGGTGACCGCGGTGGTCGACGTTGCCCCGGTCGTCGGTGTTGCCCCGGTGATCGAGATCTCCCCGGTCGTTCCGGCCGCCGTAGTGGTTGAGCCGGAAGCGCTTCCGGATGAACTTCCATGTGCCGACGTGGTGGTTCCCGATCCCGAGATGCTGCCCGAGGCCTACGCCGCCGTCCGCCCCAGTCGGCCCGCGATCGTGGCGCGCCGCCGGTCGCTGCGCTTGCGCCGGCGAGTGGTCGCCACCGGTCTGACGGCCTTGCTGGTCGCCGCCTGCGTCGCCGTCACCGGCCGAGTCATCGGCGGTACCAACCCCCGGCGTGACGTGACCGTGTCGATCGATGGTCAGGCCAACACCGTCGTGACCCGGGCAGGAACCGTCGGGGCGCTCCTCGCCGCCCAAGGGGTCGTCCTCCGCTCCGGCGACCGGGTCGTTCCGGAAGCGTCGGCCCAGTTGCGCCAAGGCATGCCGATCCAGATCTTCCGCTCGTTTCCGATCACGGTCGACGCCGACGGTGTGGTGGCCGAGCACCGCACGACCCGACGAACGGTCCCGGCCCTCCGCAAGGAGATGGGTCTCGCGCCGGCGCTCGTGCGCGTGGGTCCGCATCGCGGCCTCGAGCGCGGTGACCGGGTCGTGCTGCGTACTCCTCACGACGTGACGTTGGCGGTGGATGGCACCTCGAGGCCGATCACCAACACCACGTCGCTGACCGTGGCCGAGTTGCTCGCGGCGCAGAACATCGTGCTCGGCCCGGTCGACCAGGTCGAGCCGGCGTTGACCACGCGCCTCGGGCCCGCGATGTCGGTTCGGGTGTCCCGCCTCCGCGAAGACGAGGTCGCAGCCGACCAGCCGATCCCGTTCCCGACCCAGTACCGCGACGACCCGACGCTGGCGGCCGGGCATATAGCGACGATCCAATCCGGCAAGAACGGCGTGGCCCGAGTCGTGTCGAAGGTGCTGAAGAAGGACGGCGTCGCGGTCCGGTGGACCGAGGTCCGCCGTGAGGTGCTCGTGAATCCGGTACCGCTGATCCAACGCCGCGGCACCAAGACGTCGGGCACCCAGCGGCCGGTGGCGGTGCCCACCACAAACGCCGGCGGACGGTACTTCCAGTCGGGTTCGGCGACGTACTACAAGAGTCACGCCGGTGCGGGTGCGTGTGCGCACCTGACGCTGCCGATGGGAACGATCGTGAAGATCGTCGCGTCGAACGGCCGGGTGGCACAGTGCCGGGTGGGTGACCGGGGCCCGCAGGCATGGACCGGTCACATCATCGATTTGAACCCCGACGTGTTCCAAGCGCTTGCGCCGCTCGGCACCGGGGTGATCTCGGTCAAGCTCTACATCATGTGAGCACGCGCCGATGGCGCTGACTCCCGCCACGATCCCCGCGCTGCTGGCTCGGCACGGCTTGGCCCCCAGCCGCGCACTCGGCCAGAACTTCCTGGCTGATCCGAACACCGCGAACAAGATCGCGCGTCTCGCCGAGATCGAACCGGGTGACCGCGTGCTCGAGATCGGTCCGGGCGTCGGATCGTTGACGGTCGCGCTCCTCGCCGCCGGCGCCCAGGTCACCGCGTTGGAACTCGACCGGCACGTGATCCCGGCGTTGGAGGAATCCGTCGGTCCGGATGCGATTCGGGTCGTCCTCGGTGACGCGTTGCGAGTCGACCTCGACGAGGTGTTGGGCGCGGTCGGGATCGACGCACCGACCTGGCGCATGGTGTCGAACCTTCCGTACAACGTCGCCACCCCGATCGTGATGCGGATCCTCGAGCGAGCCCCGTCGGTCACGTCGATGTTGGTGATGGTCCAGCGCGAGGTCGGCGAACGAATGGCGGCCGGTCCCGGGTCGAAGATCTACGGTGCCGTCTCGGTGAAGATCGCCTACTTCGGCCGGGCGGAGCTGGTAGGTGTTGTCCCGCCGTCGGTGTTCATCCCCGCGCCGAAGGTCGACTCCGCGTTGGTGCGGATTCGTCGGGCCCCGACCCCGACGGTCGCAGTGCCGTCGGCGGACCGATTGTTCGCATTGGTGCGGGCCGGGTTCGGCCAACGACGCAAGATGCTGCGCGGGGCGATGAAAGGCGAGCTGGGTGCCGATGTCGAAGCTGTGCTCGCTGCGGCCGGGATCGACGGCCGGGCCCGGGCGGAGACGCTGGCCCTCGATCAGTGGGCTGCGATCGCGCGAGCCGACGCCGAGCACAATGGGTGAGGTCATGCCCGCCGCCCCCCATCCTGTCGTCGTCCGCGCCCACGCGAAGCTGACCCTGACGCTGCGCGTCCTCGGCATCCGGTCCGACGGGTTCCACGCGTTGGAGGCGCTGACGGTCATGGTGTCGGCACCGTTCGACACCCTGCGGATCGGACCCGAGGTGCCCGGTGAGGTGACGGTGCGAGTCCACGGCGGTGCCGAGGACGTGCCGCGCGACGAAACCAACCTGGTCGTGCGCGCGGCCCGGGCCGTGCTCCCCTCCGACGCCGGTGCGGCGATCGAGTTGACCAAGTCCATCCCGTCGGGCGCCGGGCTCGGTGGCGGTTCGGCTGATGCCGCTGCGGTCCTCCGGGTTCTGCGCGACCGACACGGGATCGACGCCGGTGCCGTCATGGCCGCGGCGGCGGCGCTCGGCTCCGATGTACCGGTGTGCCTGCTGGGTCGCCCGGTCATGATGCGCGGCCGAGGCGAGCTGCTCGATCCGGTCGAGCTGGCCGACGAGATACACCTGGTGATTGCCACTCCGACTGTCCACGTGTCGACCCCGACCGTTTTCCGAGCGTGGGACGCCATGGGTGGGCCCCGAAGCGACCGAGTCGTGGAAGCCCCGAATGGTGTGGGTCACCTGGTCGACGGTCTGGTCAACGACCTGGAACCCGCCGCCGAGGCAGTGGCTCCGGAACTGGCCGAGTTCCGCGAGCGGATCGAAGCGATCACCGGGATGTCGGCCCTGCTCGCGGGCAGCGGATCGTCCTACTGGCTGGCGGTGAGCGACGCAGAGACTGCGGCCTACGTGGCGGCGCGACTCAACCAGGAGTTGCAGATCGAGACGGTGGCCGGGCACGCACTTCGGAACCCGATTGCGTGATGGTCACCTGATCGATGATCGCGGCCCGGAGGCCGCGGGCACAGGGGTCGGCTAGCGACCCTGCTGCCGACGCTGCCAGCGCGTCTTCTTCAGCAGCTTCTTGTGCTTCTTCTTCCGCATGCGCTTGCGGCGCTTTTTGATCAGGGATCCCATGGCGTGGCGGAGGATAGCGGGCTTCGTGCACTTCGGCCCAGTCGAGCACCGCTCACGGTCGTCGATCCGCCGATTCGCGCTTCTAGGCCATGACGGAAGGAGTGACCGGGTAAGGTCAAGTGCGGTCCTTCGGGGGTGGTGTAACGGCAGCACGGGGTCCTTTGGAGTCTCAAGTCGAGGTTCGAAACCTCGCCCCCGAGCTGGTGAAGAACCCGAGGAATGTCGAACCGGTCGGTGGCGAGCGACGAGCACGCCAGGTGATGGCCTCGAAGGAGTGCGCGTGAGTGGATATCGGCCGCTCTCCGCGGTGGTGTTGGCGGCGGGCGAAGGCACGCGAATGCGCTCCGCCACCCCCAAGGTGCTCCACCCGCTGTGCGGTCGGCCGATGCTGCTGCACGTGGTCGAGGCCCTCGGAGCCCTCCCGCTCGAACGGATTGTGGTCGTGGTCGGCCACGGCGCGGAGCGCGTGACCAAGACACTCCAGGAGCAGGTCATCACCGATGTGCCGGTGGTTTTCGTCGATCAGAAGGTGCAGCGCGGCACGGGCGATGCCGCGAGCGTCGCGCTGACGGCCTTTACCGATGACGACCTCGAAGACGACGTGATCATCATGCCGGGGGACGCGCCCTTGGTCCGCCCGGAGCTGCTGGCCCGACTCGCCACTGCGCACCGCGAAGCCGATGCCGCGGTCAGCCTGGTCACCGCCGAGCTCGAACCCTGGACGTGGAGCTTCGGCCGGATCGTGCGTGACTCGCAGGGCCGGGTCGACCGCATCGTCGAACGAACCGACGCGACCGCCGAGGAACTCGAACTTCCCGAAGTCAACACGTCGATCTACTGCTTTCGCCGGAACCTGCTGGCGCCTGCGCTCCGTCGGCTCAGCCCCGAGAACGCCCAAGGCGAGTACTACCTCACCGATGCCGTCGCGGTGTTGCGCGGCGCGGGCCACCAAGTGGTCGCAGTCGCGGCCGACGACCCGGCGGCATCGCGTCACGTCAACGACCGCGCGCAGTTGGCGGTCGCCGAGGCGATGTTGCGCGCCCGCATCAACGAGGGCTGGATGATCGACGGCGTGACCATCGTGGACCCCGCCGCGACCTACATCGACGCGCAGGTGCGGCTCGCGGCGGACGTGCGGGTGTTGCCGGGCACGATCCTCGAAGGCCACACGACCGTCGCCACCGGCGCGGTCATCGGGCCCGACACCCGACTCGTCGATACGGCCGTGGGTGAACGTGCGGTCGTGCAGAACACCGTGGCGCGTGATGCCACGATCGGTGACGACGCGACGGTCGGCCCCTACGTGTCGTTGCGGGCCGGAACCCATGTCGGTCCCGGCGCCCACGTGGGCACCTTCGTCGAGACCAAGAACGCCGAGATCGGCGAGGGCGCCAAGGTCCCGCACCTCGCGTACATGGGCGACGTGGAAATCGGACCGCGAGCCAACGTCGGCGCGGGCACGATCACGGCCAACTACGACGGGAAGCACAAGCACGCATCGGTGATCGGTGCCGATGCTCGCATCGGGTCGAACTCGGTGTTGGTCGCCCCGGTGACGGTGGGCGAAGGTGCCTACACCGGCGCCGGTTCGGTGGTCACCCACGACGTAGCGCCTGGCGCGTTGGTCAAAGGGGTCCCGGCCCAGGTCGACGAGAGCTGGGCGGAACGGCACGGCACGGATGACTCGAAGCACGCAAGCGAGAAGGACTCGGACTGATGGAACTCGTACCCAAGAAGACCCTGCAACTCCTCGCCGGGTCCGGGAACCCGGAACTCTCCGAGGAGATCGCGGCGAGTCTCGGGGTGCCGCTCGGCGACGTCACGTTGTCGCGCTTTGCCAACGGTGAGTTGTACTGCCGCCTCGGGGAGAACGTGCGCGGCGCCGACGTGTTCGTGCTGCAAGGTCACTGCGACCCGATCAACGACCACATCATGGAACAACTCATCATGATCGACGCGCTCAAGCGAGCATCGGCCCGGCGGATCACCGCGGTGTGTCCCTTCTATGGATACGCGCGGCAAGACCGCAAGGCCGAAGGTCGTGAGCCGATCACCGCGCGCCTGCTGGCCGATCTCTTCACCGTGGCCGGCGCCGACCGAGTCGTCGTGGTGGACCTCCACACCGGCCAGATCCAAGGCTTCTTCGACTTTCCCGTCGACCACCTCACGGCCGTGCCACTCCTGGCCGATCACCTCGTCGGAGTCCTCGACCGCGAGACCGACGTCACCGTCGTGTCGCCGGACGCCGGTGGCGGCAAGCTCGCCCGCCGCTTCGCGAACTGCCTCGACGGCCACGGTGTGCACGCCGACCTCGCGTTCATCGACAAGCGGCGCCCGAAGGGCACCCACAATGTCGCGGTCGCAACCGAAGTGGTCGGACTCGTGGAAGGTCGTCAGTGCATCCTGATCGACGACATGATCGATACGGCCGGCACGGTGGTCAGCGCGGCCGAACTCCTCATGGCGCGCGGCGCGAAGTCGGTGTCGATCCTCGCGACCCACGGCCTGCTCTCCGGCCCGGCCGTCGACCGGCTGAAGAACGGACCGATCCGCGATGTCGTAGTCACCAACTCGCTGCCCGTCCCGTCGGAGAAGCACTTCGATTCGCTGACGGTGCTCTCGATCGCGCCGATCGTCGCCGATGCGCTGGCCGCGGTGTTCGAGGAGCGGAGCGTCTCGGAGCTGTTCAGCGGCGACAACGTCTAAGGGCTCGTGGCCCTGCCGCTCAGGGCTCCTGTTCGCTCGCCGTCCGGGAGCGACGCCTCCGAGGACCTGGCCGTTCGCCCCGGTGCGCGGGCACAACCACCCGAGGTGTGTACGCCGATCCACCTGGGGTGTGGACCAGCGGGCAATGGTCGGGTCGCGCCGCGGCGTGGACCATCGGGCTCCTCACCTACGTGCTTTCCAACTGATCGCACCGACGGGCGACGGGCGGCGGGGTGGGCGTAGGATTTCGGCGTGACTCTGTGGCTGAAGAAGAGCTTTGCTTACGTCTCGTCGCTCGTCCTTGCTTCGCTGGCCGTCCGGGCGGTCTACGGGTTCGTCGAGCAGCGGATCTTCGACGGCCACCCCACGGGGTGGTTCGTCGTGCCCGCCATCCTGGTGTCCATGATCGTGTGGGTATATCTGGCGGCATTCCTGTACTCGCGACTGGCGCCGCTCGCGGTCATTCGGCAGTGGGAACGGGCCGAGCGGGCCCAGCGATGAGCGGTCCGGCGCTCGATCACACGGTGATCGGGCGCTGATATCCGAGCGTTCGAGGCTGTGGTTTGGTCTGAGGGGCCCGGCTCGGGCAGAATGGCCGGTCTCTTGTGCACCTCGTGAAGGACTTCGCGCGCCATGTCTGATGTCAAGCTCAATGTCGAGCCCCGCCTGGAGTTCGGTTCTGGTCCTGCGGGCCGCTACCGGACGGAGGGCAAGGTGCCGGCGACGGTGTACGGCCTCGACGCCGACCCGGCTTCGGTCCTGGTCGCAGCGCGTGAACTCGAGCGCATCCTCCACGGTGCGAGCGGTGCGAACACGCTGATCACCCTGAACCTTGCCGAGGGCGACGCGCTGGCGCTCGCCCGGCAGATCCAGCGTCACCCGACCCGTGGTGACCTCGTTCACGTCGACTTCGTCCGCATTCGCCGCGACGTCGCGGTGACCGCCGAAGTCCCGCTCAACCTCGAAGGCGAGGCGCCGGGTGCGCGCGCCGGTGGTCTGCTCGAGCAGCTGATCTTCTCGGTCACCGTGGAAGCAGTTCCCGGCTCGATTCCGAACTCGATCACCGTCGACGTGTCGAGCCTGGAGATGGGCGACCAAATCCACATCTCCGACCTCGCAGTGCCCGCCGGCGTCACGCTTCAGCATGAAGCCGAAGAACTCGTCGTGCAGATCTCGATTCCACGTGGTCTGGAAGACGAGGCGGGCGAGGGCGAAGAGGGCGAAGCGGGCGAGGGCGGCGACACCGCCAGCGCGTCGTCCGATGGTGGCGACTCCGGCGACGGCGGCAGCGGGGAATAGTCCTCGGTGCGCCGGTCCGGTGAACGCCGGGGAACACCGGCGGATCTGCTCGTCGTCGGATTGGGCAACCCCGGTCCGGACTATGCCAAGACGCGCCACAACGTCGGCGCGGAAGTCGTCGAACTGCTCGCACGTCGTCACGGCGCCAAGCTCAAGAAGGGCAAAGAGCGCGCGCTCGTCGACGAGGTCCGCATCGAAGGCGCGCGCGTCGCGCTCGCGATTCCGCTCACCTACATGAACGACTCGGGTGATGCTGTACGTCTGCTCGCCCATCGGTACGGCGTGGAGCCCGAACAGATCGTGATCGTGCAGGACGAGCTCGACCTACCAGTGGCGGCACTGAAGCTGAAAGCCGGTGGCGGACTCGCGGGCCACAACGGCCTGCGGTCGATCACATCGCACCTGCACAGCGACGCGTTCCTGCGGGTCCGCATCGGGGTGAGCAAGCCGGTGACCAAGGAGCAGGGCGCCGACCACGTGCTCAACAAGTTCGGCAAACGTGAACGCACCGTGATCGACGTGACCCTGGAGCGCGCGGCCGACGCGGTCGAAGCCATCGTCCGCGACGGCATCACCACCGCGATGAACGCCTACAACACCTCCGGCTGAACTCCCCGGCTGGTGAACCACTCGGCGAAGCCGGCGAGGGTGTCCCAGGTAGGGACGTCGGGGTATTCGGCCTCGGTCGCCCGGCCTTTGCCGGTGCGCAACAGGGCGGGGCGGCAGCCGAAGCGGCGAGCGGCCTCGATGTCCCGGCCGGCGTCGGCCACGAACCACGTGCTGGCGGGATCGAAACCCAGTGCGGCGTGCGCTTGTTCGAGCAGGAGCGTGTCGGGCTTGCGACATCGACAACCGTCATCCGGGCTGTGATCGCACACGAACCAGCGCGAGATGGCGCCACCGAGCCGAGTATTCAGCTCGTCATTGATCGCATCGAGGGTCGCCCGATCCATCCACCCGCGGCCGACCGCCGACTGGTTCGTGATCACCACCAGCTGGTACCCCGCTGCAGTGAGCCGAGCGCAGCCGGCCCGCCCGCCGACCTCGAGTTCGAGGTCTTCGATGCATTTGACCGAATCCGGCCGGTCCACGTTTAAGACCCCGTCCCTATCGAGCAGGATCAACCCGTTGCTACCCTCAAGCACTGTCCCTGGCCCGTCGAGAGATTCACGCGTGGACTTCGAAGAGGCTATTCGCGAACACCAGACGATGATGGCGGGTCTGCCCGAGTTGTGGCCGGCGCTGTCCGAAGCCGCCGCAGCGATCGTCGAACGGGTCCAGAACGGCGGCAACGTCTTCTGGTTCGGGAACGGCGGGAGTGCCACCCAGGCGTTGCATTTCGCCACTGAACTCGTCGGTCGCTTCGAGCGGGATCGCCCGGGAATCGGCTCGGTTGCGCTGGTGGCCGACACCGGGCTCATCACCGCAGTTGCGAACGACTACTCGTTCGACATCGTCTTTTCCCGCCAACTCGAAGCGCTCTGTCGTCCGGGCGACGTTGCCGTCGGACTCTCGACCTCGGGCAACAGCCCCAACGTCTTGATCGGCATCGAGCAGGCTCATTCGATCGGAGCACTCACCGTGGGATTCGCCGGGGGCGACGGCGGCAAGCTCGCGCGCAACGTGGACATTCCGATCGTCGTCGACATCGAACGAACCTGCCGCATTCAAGAGGCTCACCTGTTTCTGGGGCATACGCTGTGCGAGATGATCGAAGCGGCTGTCTCTGAGCGTGGCGATGTTTGATCGTCCTGACATCGTTGATGCCGCGGTACGTGGCGGGTTTGCCGGCGTGCGGATGCTCGTCGTGGGCGACCTCATGCTCGACCGCTACCTCATCGGCGACGTCGCCCGCATCTCGCCGGAGGCACCGGTCCCGGTGGTGCGTCTCAGTCGGGAGGCCGTCTCGGTCGGTGGCGCGGGGAACGTGGCGCTGAACCTGGCCGGCCTCGGTGTTCGGGCCGACGTGGCCGGCTGGACCGGCGATGATGACCCCGGGACTCGGCTGCGGGAACTCCTCGGTCTCGCGGGCGTGCGCGTCATCGGGGTCGATGTCATTCGGGGCCGGCCGACCACCACGAAGACCCGAGTGCTGTCCGGCCAGCAGCAACTGGTGCGGATCGACGACGAAGATCTTTCACCCCGACTCACGGCCGACCGTCGGAGCTGGGACAACCGGGTGGTCGAACTCCTCGACGACGGATACGACGCGCTGGTCATCTCCGATTACGCCAAGGGTGTGTTGGCCGAGGATCTGTGCCGCCGCCTGATCAAGCAGGCCCGCCACCGAGGGATCCCGGTGCTGGTCGATCCGAAAGGCCTCGACTACGGCAAGTACCGCGGCGCGACGACCGTCACCCCGAACGAGACCGAACTCGCCGCGACGACACAAGTCTCCGCGTCGAACCCGTACGAACTGACGGAGGCCGCGGCGCGACTCCGTGAACTCCTCGCGCTCGACTTCGTGACCTTGACTCGCGGTGAGGCTGGGATCTCCCTCGTCGAGGCCACAGGTACGCGCCACGTTCCCGCCCGCGCTCGGGAGGTCTTCGACGTGTCCGGTGCGGGCGACACTGCGATCGCCACGCTCGCTGCGGGTATCGCGGTCGGGTTGGATCCCCACGACGCCGCGGTCCTCGCGAATCTTGCGGCCGGGATCATCGTCGGGAAGACCGGCACCATCCCGATCCGTCAGGACGAACTCCTGGCTGCCCTCGGCCCGGCGGTCGACGCACCGCCGCCACTCGACGAGAAGGTGGTGTCGTTGGAATCCGCAGTCGGATTGGTCACCCGCTGGCGCAACGAGGGCCACGAGGTCGGCTTCACCAACGGGTGTTTCGATCTGGTGCACGCCGGCCACGTCGTCTATCTGGACTGGGCCCGGCGTAACTGTGACCGGCTGATCGTCGCCCTCAACACCGACGATTCCGTGCGGGTGCTGAAGGGTGCCGGCCGGCCCGTCACCAATGAAGATGCTCGGGCCCAGGTACTCGCAGGCCTCGCGGCGGTGGACGCGGTGGTCCTCTTCGCCGAGTCGACGCCACTGGCCGTCATCGATGCATTGCGACCGGATGTGCTGGTCAAAGGCGAGGACTACGCCGTCGAAGACATCATCGGCGCGACCGAAGTCCGCTCCTGGGGTGGTCGGGTGCTTCGAGCCCCGCTCAGTGAAGGGCACAGCACTACCGCGATGCTGGATCGCCTCGCGGCCGAACCTTCCTAATCCCGTTCGCCCCGCGCGGGTGCGGTCGGTCAGAGTGGTGTGATGCCCGAGCCCGCACTCTTCGAATTGCCGCGCCTGCTCGCGGAGGACCCTGCAGTGCTGGCGGTCGCGTCCGGCCGCGCCGACGTGGTCGCGGTCCCTGAAGCGGCCCGTCCGATCTTCGCGGCGGCGGTGCAACGACTCGCAGGGATCCGACCGGTCCTGGTGGCGGTCCCGACCGCGGCGGAGGCCGAGCGGATTGCCGGCGACCTCGTCCCGATGCTCGGTGCCGATGCGGTCGAGCTCTTCCCGGCGTGGGAGACCCTGCCGTTCGAACGAGTGTCGCCCGCGTTGGAAACGATGGGGCGTCGTCTGCGAGTGATGTGGCGGCTGCGCGAAGGAGGTGATGCCGCCCCGGCGGTCGTCGTCGCGCCGGTGCGCGCACTCGTGCAACGGCTCGGACCTCACGTCGAGGCGATCGAACCGATCCAGCTCCGGGCCGGCGACACCATCGAACGGGATCAGCTCGTCGAGCGGCTGGTCGGGATGGGGTACCGCCGCGAGTATCAGGTCGAGGGCCGCGGCGAGGTGGCGGTGCGTGGCTCGATCGTCGACGTGTTCCCGGCCACTGCCGATCACCCGGTTCGCATCGATCAATGGGGCGATGAGGTCGAGCGCCTCTCGGAGTTCGCGGTCACCGATCAGCGCAGTACCCACGACATCGACTCCGTGACGATCTTCCCGTGTCGGGAGCTGTTGCCGACCGACGAGGTTCGGGCTCGGGCGGGCGAGTTGATCGGGTCCGAGTCGTGGGGCGCCGAGCAATGGGAGCGCCTCCGCGAAGGACAGATCTTCGACGGTATGGAATCGTGGTTGCCGTGGCTGACCGGCGACGAGCACCTCCTGCCGGACCTTCTCCCGCGCGGCGCACGCGTCCTGCTCGTCGAGCCCCGTCGCATGCGCGACCGCGCGCAGGATCTCCTCGACGAAGAAGCGTCACTCGCCGAAGTGTTGGCGGGGACCTGGGGTGCAGTCGACGACGAGTTCCCGCGCCTCTCGCTCCCGTTCGATCGGTTGTTGGCCCGCACCAAAGTTGCGACGACCTCCGTGCTCGCGGCCCCCGACGGGCCCGATACCCCGCAGTTGGGGGCGTCGGCGTTCGATCCCGTGGTCGGCGACATCGAGGCGCTCGCCGAGCGGGTGCGGGCGCTGATCCGGGCGGAGCACCGGGTGGTGCTCGCGGCCGAAGGTGAAGGGTCGGCCCGCCGTCTCGCCGATGTCCTGGCCGGTGAAGGGATCGATGCCCGCATCGACGCGCCGATCCATCCGGGCGTCGTCACGGTGCTGATCGCGCCGCTCGAACGGGGAGTCATCGTGGCGGGCGCGCACCTCGCGCTCGTGGCCGAAGCCGACCTCACCGGCCGGCGCCGGGTGCACCGGACAGCGCGCGGTGCGCGCAAGGCCGTCGACTACTACGACGACCTCAAGCCGAGCGACTTCGTCGTCCACCAAGTCCACGGCGTCGGCCGGTACGAGGGCATGGTGACGCGCTCGATCGGCGGGGTCGAGCGCGATTACCTCCTCATCGCGTACCGGGGGAGCGACAAGCTCTACGTTCCGACTGATCAGGTCGGCACCGTGCGGCGCTACACCGGTGGCGATTCGCCGTCGCTCTCCCGTATGGGCGGCGCCGAGTGGTCCAAGACCCGAGCCAAGGTGCGCGCCGCGGTGCGTGACATCGCCGCGGAACTGGTGATCCTGTACCGCAAGCGGCTGGCGACTCAAGGGTTTGCGTTCAGTGCCGACACGCCGTGGCAGCGCGAACTCGAAGACGCCTTTCCCTTCGAAGAGACGCCGGACCAACTCCGGGCGATCGAAGAAGTCAAAGGCGATATGGAGGCGGTCCTGCCGATGGACCGGCTCATCTGCGGTGACGTCGGATTCGGCAAAACCGAAGTCGCCCTGCGCGCCACCTTCAAAGCGGTCCAGGACGGCAAGCAGGTGGCGATTCTCGGTCCGACCACCCTGCTGGCCAACCAGCACGGCCAGACCTTCCGCGAACGCTTCGCCGGCTACCCGATTCGGGTTGAGGTGCTGTCGCGATTCCTCACCGTCGCCGAGCAGAACGCGGTGGTGAAGGGGTTGAAGGCGGGTGAGGTCGACGTTGTGGTCGGGACGCACCGGCTGTTGTCCCAGGACATCGAGTTCAAGGATCTCGGCCTGCTGGTGATCGACGAGGAGCAACGTTTCGGGGTGCAACACAAGGAACGCATCAAGCATCTGCGCGCCCACGTCGACGTCCTCACCTTGACCGCAACCCCGATTCCGCGCACGTTGGAGATGAGTCTCACCGGGATCCGCGACCTCTCGCTGGTCCAGACGCCGCCCGAGGCGCGCCAACCGATCCTCACCTACGTGGGCGAGTACGACGACCGCGCGGTCAGCGAGGCGATCCGCCGCGAACTGCTGCGTGAAGGTCAGGTCTTCTACGTCCACAACCGGGTGCAGGACATCGAGCATGCCGCGGAGCACGTGCGGCAGTTGGTGCCGGAGGCCCGGATCGGCATTGCGCACGGCCAGATGGACGAAGGGCTCCTCGAGCGGGTCGTGCTCGACTTCGCCGATCGGGAGTACGACGTACTGGTCTGCACGACGATCATCGAGAGCGGGCTCGACATGCCGACGGTCAACACGATGGTGGTCGACCGCGCCGACCTCCTCGGTCTCGCGCAGCTCTACCAGCTGCGGGGCCGAGTCGGTCGCCGCGGTTCGCGTGCCTACGCCTACCTGTTGCATCCGCCGGATCGGGCGCTGTCGGAAGAGGCGTACGAGCGGCTTAAGGCGATCGGCGAGTTCACCGACCTCGGGTCCGGGTTCAAGCTCGCCATGCGCGACCTCGAAATCCGCGGCGCGGGCAACCTGTTGGGCGGGGCTCAGAGCGGGCACATCGCGGCGGTCGGTTTCGACCTCTACTGCGAGCTTGTGACCGAGGCCGTGAGCGAGCTGAAGGGCGAGACGCCGGACGAACCGTTCGAGGTCGTGCTCGACCTGCCCGTCGACGCGCACCTGCCGCGCGAATACGTGAGCCGGGACGACGTGCGGATGGAGGCCTACCGGCGACTGGCTGCGGTCGTCACCCCGGGCGACGTCGACGACATCCGCACCGAGTGGCTCGACCGCTACGGACCGATCCCGGCGCCGGCCGAAGCGTTGCTCGGCGCGGCGCGAGTGCGGGCCGAATGTGTCAGGGCGGGGGCGACCAGCGTGTCGGTGCAGAAGGGGATCGCGCGGATCGAGGGCTTGGATCTCCTCGAGAGTCGCAAAGTCCGCATGACTCGGCTCTACCCGAAGTCGGTGATCAAAGACAGTGGTGAGCTCGTGATCCCCCTCGGATCCTCCGCCGACCAGGTCGCGGAAGCGGTCGTGGAACTGCTGACCCAGTTGGTTCCTGAAACCGCGCCCAGCTTGGCCGGCTGACCTGTCGGAGATGGATACAGGCCCACCGGTAGGCTGGCGCACTTCATGAAACGAACCCTTTCCTTCCTCGTGCTCGGCGCGCTCGCGATTCTGCCCGCCTGCTCCTCCACCCCCGGCGTCGCCGCCACGATCGACGGTCGCGACATCGCAACGAGGGAGTTGACGAACGACGTCTCCGACTTCGCGAAGTCGGAGGCGTTCCGCAGCGCCTTGGCGCAGCAGGGCGTCACGTTGTCGAAGAGCGGCTCGATTCCGAAGAGCTTCTCCGCCCAGTGGTTGGTCTCGCTGATCCAGAACGAGGCGGTGGCGATCGTCGCCAAGCGGCGCGGCATCAGTGCCACCGCCCAGGAAGAGACCGCCGCTCGGAGCCAGTTCGGGTCCAGTCAGCAGAGCGGTACGGCGTTCAAACAACTGCCCAAGCGTTTGCAGGATCGGTTGGTCCAAGCCGCCGCCTTGCAGAGCGCGTTGCGCGCCTCGATGAAGCAAGGGTCGCCGTTCACCACACTTTCGGCCGACTGCGCGAGCAACCGCCTGATCGGACACATCCTCGTCGACACTCCGGAGAAGGCCCAGCAGGTGATCGATCAGATCAAGAAGGGTTCCAGCTTCGCCGACGTTTCGAACCAGGTGTCGTCGGACACGGGTGCCAAGGCCCAGGCCGGCCTGCTGATGTGTGAGGGTTCCTCGCAGTGGAATCAACTGGACGAGACCTTCCGAGCGGGCGCCGAAGCCACACCGACCGGCGAACTCTCCAAGCCCATCAAGACCCAGTTCGGGTATCACGTCATCGAAGCGCTCCCGCTGACCGAGGAGAACGCGGCACCGTTGCTGCCGTCGGTCCAGACGCCCGACCCACTTGCCCCGGTCCTGGAGAAGTTCCTGACCAAGGCCAAGATCTACGTCAATCCGTTGTACGGGAAGCTCCGGCGCCAGGGTGGCCAGTTCACGATCGATCCGCCCGCTCCGAAGCCGGTGAAGAGTCGGCCGGCCGAGACCACCTCGACCTCGACGCCCGCGCCAGGGGCACCGGATACCGCACCGGCGAACCCCGGATCGAGTAGCACCTCCACCCCGTGAGTCGGTCGCGGATCGTTGTTGTCGGCCTCGGACCGGCCGGCGTCGATCTGCTTCTCCCGTCGGCGCGCACCGCGCTCGAGCGCATCCCGCACCGCTATGCCCGTACGGGTCGCCATCCGGCGGTCGCCGACCTCGCCACCGAAGGTGTTCACTTCTCGACCTTCGACGCGGCCTACGACGCGGCAGCTGATTTCGCGTCGCTCTACCCGGCGATCGTCGTCGACTTGGTCGCGGCGGCTCGCGAGCATGGTGAGATTGTCTACGCGGTTCCGGGGAACCCCGGCGTTGCGGAGGACTCCGTTTCGCTCCTTCGTCGCGAGGCCGGCACCGACCTCGACGTCTCGGTCATCCCTGGTCTCTCCTTCCTGGATCTCGTGTGGTCCCGAGTTGGCCGGGACCCGATGGCGGGAGTCCATGTGGTCGACGCCGCCGAGTTCGTGCCGTCGGCGGCCGGGCGTTCCGGCCCGATGCTCATCGGGCACTGCATCAACCAGCTGGTGCTGTCGGACGTGAAAGTCGCGTTGCTCGACACGCTCGTCCCCGAGACGCCGGTCATCGTGTTGCAACGGCTGGGGGCGGCGGACGAACTCGTCACGACCGTGGCGCTCGAAGAAATCGATCGGGTTATCACGCCGGACCACCTCACCTCGGTCTACGTCGATGCGGGTGATGCCGCGATCGCGGGTGACGTCGCGCGGTTGGTGGAGTTGGCTCGCCGGTTACGCGAACCGGGTGGGTGCCCGTGGGATGCCGAGCAGACCCATCACTCGCTCACGCGCTACCTCTTGGAAGAGGCGTACGAGACCGTCGAGGTGCTGGAACTGCTGCCCGACGACGCGCCGGCGGGTGAGGTGGATCTCGATGCCTATGCCCGCGTCGAGGACGAACTCGGCGATCTCCTGTTCCAGGTGGTGTTTCATTCGATCCTCGCGGCTGAGGCCGGTGCGTTCGACCTCGCGGATGTGGCACGCGGAATCCACGCGAAGTTGGTGCGGCGGCATCCGCACGTATTTGGCGATGTCGAAGCGGCAACCGCCGACGCGGTGCTCGCGAACTGGGAGCAGATCAAGAAGGTCGAGCGGTCGAGTAGCTCGTTGGTCGACGGGATCAGCCCCGGGTTGCCGTCGTTGTTGTACGCGCACAAGCTGTACCGGAAGGCCGCCAGCGTCGGGCTGGATCCCGATGTGGATGCCGACGGCTTCGTTCGGATGGCCGACGCACTGAAGGGGTTGGAGACGGCATCCGGCGCGGGCGAGACCGAGACGGCGTTGGGTGAACTGCTCGCCGGCGCCGTGGTCGTCGCTCGATCGCGGGGGGTTGATGCCGAGAGTGCATTGCGCGGCTGGTCGGTCCGGTTCCGGGAGCAGTTCGTGCGCATGGAGCAGCGGGCCGCGGCCGAAGGGCTGGAACTGACCGGTACCACGGGCGAGCAGGCCCGGAGTCTCTGGCGCGACATCGAAGGAGAGCACTGATGGCATCGGTGATCGAGGGCAACCGCGAGAGTCGGGCGATGCGATCGGGCGCCGTCGTCGGGGCCTCCCGATGAGCGCCTACCGCGAGACGGCCGAGGCGTTCGCCGCCATGGCCCATCAGATCGTCTGGTGCACGGTGGCCACTGTCGATCCCGACGACCGGCCGCGCACACGCGTCCTCCATCCCTATTGGGAGTGGGAAGGCGATCAGTTGGTCGGCTGGATCGCCACCGGACCGACCCCGTTGAAACAAGCCGCCCTCGCTCGATCACCGCACGCCTCGGCCACGTACTGGGCGCAGTCCCACGACACGTGTTCGGTCGATGCGGTCGCAACGTGGCACTTCGACGACGAGACGTGTGAGCGGGTTTGGAACACCTTCGTGAACCTTCCTGCGCCCGTGGGGTACGACCCGGCGATCATCCCGCCCTGGGCCGATGGTCCGACCTCGCCCGCGTTCGCGGCACTGCGGCTGGATCCGTACCGGCTGCGGGTGATGCCCGGCAGCGTCATGCTCGAGGGGCGCGGCGAGCTGCTCCATTGGTCCCAATCGCACTGATACCGGACGGAGAAGCCCCGATCGGGTACTCCCTCGGGGCTACTCTCGGCAACACCGACCACACGCGCAACTGGATCGGCCGCGCCGGGGATCGGCGCCCGACCCGAGGGGGACTGTGAGCAGCATCGTCGACGTCAGCGCCCGGGAGATCCTCGACTCCCGCGGGAACCCGACCGTGGAGGTCGAAGTCGAGCTCCTCTCCGGCGCTCGCGGCCGGGCGGCGGTCCCCAGTGGTGCGAGCACCGGAGCCCACGAAGCCGTGGAGCTGCGGGATGGCGGCGATCGGTACGGCGGCAAAGGTGTCCGCCAGGCGGTCGGTCACGTCGAAGACGAGATCGCCGAGGCGATCCTCGGCATGGAGGCGCTCGACCAGCGCGACATCGACCGGGTCCTGATCGAACGCGATGGCACGGACGCGAAGAGCCGGCTCGGCGCGAACGCACTGCTCGGTGTGTCGCTGGCGGTGGCCAAAGCCGGGGCCGACGAATCTGATCTTCCCCTGTACCGATACGTCGGTGGTGCGAACGCGCACGTGCTGCCGTTGCCGTGCATGAATGTGCTCAACGGTGGCGCCCACGCCGACAGCAATGTCGATCTCCAGGAGTTCATGCTCGCGCCGGTGGGCGCGGCCAGCTTCACCGAAGCACTGCGGATGGGGACCGAGACCTACCACGTCTTGAAGAAGCTCCTGCACGATCGCGGTCTCTCGACCGCCCTGGGTGACGAAGGCGGTTTCGCGCCGAGTCTGCCGTCGAACGAGGACGCGGTGAAACTGTTGCTCGAAGCGATCACGGTCGCGGGCTACGCGCCGGGCGACGAGATCGCGATCGCGCTCGATGCGGCGAGTACGGAAGTCTTCGCCGACGGTACCTATACGCTCGCTGGTGAAGGCCGCACCTTCAGCTCGTCGGAGTTCGCCGCCTACCTTGCGGATCTCTGCGACCGGTACCCGATCGTGTCGATCGAAGACGGCATGGCCGAGGACGACTGGGACGGCTGGGCTGCGTTGACGAACGCGGTCGGCGACCGGGTCCAGCTCGTCGGCGACGACTTGTTCGTCACGAACCCGACGCGATTCCAGCGGGGGATCGATCTCGGCGTGGCGAACTCGATCCTCATCAAGGTCAACCAGATCGGCACGCTCTCCGAGACGCTCGACACCGTCGCGCTGGCCGGGCGTCACGCCTATACCGCGATGATGTCGCACCGATCGGGCGAGACCGAAGACGTCACGATCGCCGATCTCGCGGTCGCGACGAACTGCGGACAGATCAAGACCGGTGCTCCGGCGCGGAGCGACCGGGTCGCCAAGTACAACCAGTTGTTGCGGATCGAAGAGGGACTCGGAGAAGCCGCCGAGTATCTCGGCGGTCGCGCGCTGGCCCAGGGGTCGGGTCGTACCGCATGACGTCGAGCCCGACGCCGCGCTACACGCCGGAGCAGGTGATCCGCCGCCGGGCGATCATGTTGCGTGCGAGTGTGGCGCTCGTGATCGTGGTCGGCCTGCTGTTCGTCGTGGTGTTCCCCGTTCGTGCGCTGCTGGACCAACGCAGCGCACTCGACCGGTCGAACCACCGACTCACCGAGTTACGCAAGGAGCGGCAACGACTCGAGCGAGACGCGGCCAAGCTGAAGACCGACGCCGAAGTCGAACGAGTTGCCCGGGAGGACCTGGGCATGGTGCGCCCGGGCGAGCAGGCCTACGCGCCGGTGCCGGGGGAATCGACGACCACGACCTCGTCGACCTTGCCGCTCGCTCCCTGAACGCGCGCCGTCGCTACGCTTGGCCGCATGGCGGACCCGGAGGATGTCGAGCGGGTCCGCGCTCGATTGGGCCGGGAACCCCAAGCCGAGTTCGAGGTCGTCGTTCGGACCCGGGATGGTCAACCGGTCGTGATCCGCAACGCCGCGTTCCTCTTCGACGGGACCCCGTTGCCCACGCGCTATTGGCTGATCGATCCCGAACTCAATCGGTCGGTCTCGCGCCTCGAAGCTGCCGGGGGAGTCCGAGCCGCGCAGGCCGAGGTCGGCCTGCCCACCATCGCGGCGGCCCACGACCGGTATGCCGCCGAACGTGACGCGACGATCCCGATCGACCATCCCGGGCCGCGGCCATCGGGCGGAGTCGGGGGGACGCGCGTCGGAGTGAAATGCCTGCACGCTCATTACGCCGCGTTCTTGGCCGGGACCGACGACCCAGTGGGGCAGTGGGTCGAGGAACAGCTCCGTGTCACCGAAACGGGGACCGAATGAAACCGAGATCGGGAGCCGAGCGATGAGAGCTGCCGCGATCGACATCGGAACCAACTCGGCGCGGCTGCTCGTTGGTGACCTCGACGATCCGAACGGCGAGATCGTCACTTTGGCCCGGCACATGACGATCACGCGGCTGGGCCAGGGCGTTGATGAGTCCCGCCGGCTTGCCCCGGAATCAATCGATCGGACGGTCGCCGCTCTCCGGGCGTACCGAGCGATCATCGATGAACTCGGAGGCGTCGACCTGATCCGCGCCACGGCCACCTCGGCCGCCCGTGACGCCAGTAATCGGGCCGAGTTCTTCGACCCCGCGACCGACGCGCTGGGCGTGACCCCGGAACTGTTGAGCGGTGCCGAAGAAGCTCGGTTGTCGTTCCTTGGTGCCACGACGGGCCTTGCCGCGGTGGCGCCCGGGCCGTACCTCGTCGTCGACATCGGCGGCGGGTCCACCGAGTTCGTGTTCGGTACCAACGAGCCCGAGGCCTTGATCTCGGTCGACATCGGGTGCGTTCGCCTCACGGAGGCGTGGTTGCACTCCGACCCACCCACCGCCGAGGAGCTCAGCCAAGCCGTCCACGTCGTTCGGGAGCACTTGGCCGATGTCGCGCGCGCAATTCCCGGCGCGGCCCGCGCGGCCACGCTGGTGGGGTTGGCGGGGACGGTGTCGAGCATGGCGATGATCGAACAAGGCCTCGCGGCATACGACCGGGACCGGGTGCACCACTTCCGGTTGAGCAAGGCCGCCGCCGAGGACTGTTTCCGGACGCTCGCCACCGAGGCGATCGAAGATCGCCGGCACAACCCTGGCCTCGAACCGGGTCGGGTCGATGTGATCGTCGGCGGTGCGATTGTGTTGGTGTCGATTTTGCGCACGTTTGGCTTCGGTGAAGTCCTCACCAGCGAGGCGGACATTCTGGATGGTTTGGTGCGGGACCTCGCAATGCGCGCAGGGTAACCCTCAACCCCACGCCCGAACCCGTCGTTGTTTGGGCATGGAACTCGATGAGTTCGTCGAGATGCTCGGCCGGTTGAACGCGAACGAGATGCAGGCGATCGCCGCGGCGATCGACGCGTCGCATCAGACCGCCGCCGACGAGGTCGAGGCCTGGGAAGACCTGATGCGGATCGACGACGCACTGCGATCCCGAGGGCGTACCCGCGCCGGTGCGCGCGCCGCCCATGAAGCGACCCAGGCCGTGCGCGCGGCCGCCGGCCAGACCGGGGTCGAGATCTCGGCGTCACTCGTGACTCGTGTTGCACGCGAGGCCGCGTTGCTGGCCCGCGCACTGGTGGCGGGCGCCGATGAACCCGTCGCCCACCTCGCACGCGAGTTCGCGGTCTCGGACCGTTCCGGCTAGGGACTCCGGGCAACTCTCGGGTCGAGGTGCCTGCTCGGTACCATGCGACGCATGACGATTCCCGATCGACTGCTGATGGGCCCCGGCCCGTCGAATCCGTACCCCGAGGTCACCGCCGCGTTCGCCCAACCGCTGCTCGGTCACCTCGATCCCGAGTTCCTCCGGATTCTCGACGCCACGTGCGATCGCCTGCGGACCGTCTTTCAGACGACGAATGCACTGACCCTGCCGATCTCGGGTACGGGTTCCGCGGGGATGGAAGCCTGCTTCGTCAACCTCGTCGAACCGGGCGATGTCGTGGTGGTCGGCGTCAACGGTGTCTTCGGCGAGCGGATGTGTGAGGTCGCGCATCGCAGCGGCGCCACCGTCGTACGGGTGGAGGAGGAGTGGGGTCAGCCAATTGATCCGCAACGCCTGTTGGATGCGCAGGCCGCGAACCCGCGGGCCCGACTCGTCGCGGTCGTTCACGCCGAAACGTCGACGGGAGTCGAGAACGACATCGCGCCGCTTGCGTCGCTGCGCGACACCGACACCTTGCTAGTGGTCGACGCGGTGACCTCCCTGGCGGGGATTCCGCTCGAGGTGGACGGCTGGAACATCGACGCGTGCTACTCGGGGACCCAGAAATGTCTCGGGGTGCCGCCCGGCCTCTCGCCGGTGACGTTCTCGTCGCGGGCGGTGGACCGGATCGGTACCCGGACGACACCGGTGCAGTCCTGGTACCTCGACCTGGGCCTGATCGGTGACTACGTGGGTACCGCCCGCAAGTACCACCACACCGCGCCGACGGGGATGATTGTCGCGCTCCACGCCGGTCTCGGTGCGGTGCTCGACGAAGGCCTGGCCGCGGTGTGGGCTCGGCACCACGAGGTCGGTCGGATGCTGCAGTCGGCGCTCGACGCACGCGGGTTCGGACTCATCGCCCCCGAGCCCGCCCGGTTGCCGCAACTCACCTCCGTGCGCCTGCCGACCGGTCTCGACGAACTCGCGCTGCGACAGCGGCTGCTGCACGACTTCGACATCGAAGTCGGGGGCGGTCTCGGCGCCTTCGCCGGGGTGGCATGGCGCATCGGGCTGATGGGCCACACTGCACGACGCCGGTCGGTGAGTGCGTTCCTCGGCGCACTCGACGCGATCCGCGCCTTCTAAGAACGCGCGGCCGCGTCCAGCGCGGCGAGGGTTGCTTCCATGCCCGTGCGGTTGTGGCTCTCGCGGTCGGCCACACCGGACGCGAACTTGCCGAGGAACTTCGCGAGCCCACCGCGGTTGTCGGTCCAGGTTTCGGTGACGTGGCAGCCGGTCTCGGTCGGGGTGAAGTCGTACCGCCAGGTGGCGATGGCCATCGGCCCGGCTTTGACGACGAACTCGAAGGTCTGCCCTGGTTCGCAGACGGTGACTTCGCAATCGGTCGACCAGGACTTCTTGCCGTTGGCGTTGGTCCCCTTGAACCGCGCGCCGACGGCGGCGCCTGACGCGCCTTTGACCCAGCTGCCGCCTTGGGATTCGGGCGACCACTCGCCCATCCGGGTGATGTCGGTCACGAGGGCCCAGACCGACTCGGCGGGGGCGGCGATATCGCGGGACACAGTGATCTCAGGCATGGGCTGCGCTTTCGGTGAGGGAAGACCGGGAGGGTACCGCAGCGAATCCGAGGCCGCCCCTAGTCTTTGTGTGTCTGGCACCGACGAAAGCAGGTCGCCGTGGCAGGGTTGACGGTCGTGACATGGAACGCGCAAGGCAGTCACGGACTGGACGTCGCCGCCGCGGCCGCGGGGCTGGCAGCGTTCGATCCCGACATCGTGCTCATGCAGGAGGTGCAGCGCCGCCAGTTGGGAGCCCTCGGTCGCGCGCTCGGTGCCTACGAGGCGCGATGGCGGTTCAAGCATTGGCCGATCAAGGTGCCGGCCGAAGGTCTGGGCATCCTCTCGCGGCTTACGCTCACCGACGTCCACGTCCAGACGCTCGCCCAGCGGTGGCGGCTCTGGGATTGGCGGCGACGAATCGCGGTGCACGCGTCGGTGGTTATCGGCGAAGGATCGGTCGCGGTCGTCGATGTCCATCTCGGGGCCGGGGTCACGATGGAGGAGCGCGTGCGCCAAGCCGAGGACGTGATGGCCCACTCCACGAAGGACAGCATCATCGCTGGGGATCTCAATGGCCGGCCATCGAGTGCAGTGCTGGCCGCGTGCGCTCGGCAGGGCTGGCGCGATGCCGAGCACCGTATTCGCTCGGAGTCGGAGTGCCCGGCGACCAACTGGGAGCCGGGTGCGCGCACGGCGCCACCGACCCAGCGGCTGGACTACCTGCTCGTCGGCAACGCGATCAGGGTGGAGGACGCCTTCGTGCCCGATGACTGGAGCTACTGGGCGAAGCTCAGCGACCACGTCCCCGTGGTCGCGCGGCTACGTACTTGATGGGGTAGTGGTGTCGCCGGGCGGGACCAAGAAGTGGTCCCGGTAGTAGCGCATCTCGTCGAGCGACTCCCGAATGTCGTCGAGGGCACGGTGAGACTCCTGCTTGCCCGGCCGGCCCTTGTACACCGCGGGGTTCCAACGCCGACACAGTTCTTTGAACGAACTCACGTCGATGCTTCGGTAGTGCAAGTACTGATCGAGTTCGGGGAGGTACCGGTCGAGGAATCGCCGATCGACGCCGATCGAGTTGCCACAGAGCGGCGTGGCGTTCTCCGGGACCCGGGCTCGCAGATAGTCGAGGGCCTGAGCACCGGCGTCGGCGAGCGTGAGGGTCGATGCCGCCATCTGTTCGAGCAGGCCGCTCTTGGTGTGCATGGTCCGCACGAAGTCGTCCATATGCTCGAGCTCGGTCGCGCTCGCGTGAATGATCAGATCGATGCCCTCGTCGAGTAATTCGAGGTCGGAGTTGGTCAGGAGCACCGCGATTTCGACGATGGTGTGCTTCGCGGTGTCGAGACCGGTCATTTCCAGATCGATCCACGCCAAGGCGTCGGGATACGGCGGTCCTGACGCGGTTGGCGCAGTGGGGGCAGGCGCGGGATCAGTGGTGGTCACACCGCCCAGAGTACGCGTCGCTCCCCGGTATCCTGCGCCGGTGTCCGCTACCCCCGCCGCCTGGAGCCCGTCGCCGGAGTTTCTGACCGAGAGCAACGTCGCTCGGTTCATGGCCGCGCACGGGTTCACCGACTTCACCGCACTCCGTGACCGGTCGATCGCCGATCCGGACTGGTTCTGGGACGCCTTCGTGCAGTTCGCCGGCCTTCCCTTCGCCACGCCGTACTCGGCGGTGCTCGACGAGAGCGCCGGCATCGAATGGGCGACCTGGTTCACGGGCGGTCGGCTCAACGCCGCCGCGGTCTGCGTGGACCGCTGGGCCGACGATCCACAGCGGCGGGACCATCCCGCGATCCTGTGGGAAGGCGAAGATGGTCCGGCGCGCTCGGTGACCTACGGCGAACTGCGAACGATGACCGACGCGCTCGCCGGTGGTCTTGCCGCTCGGGGAGTGGGCGAAGGCGACGCCGTGGGCGTATTTCTCCCGATGCTCCCCGAGACGGTGGCCGCGGTCATGGCGGTCGCCAAACTCGGTGCCATCTTCTTGCCGATCTTTTCCGGGTACGGACCCGAGGCCGTCGCGGTCCGCCTCGAAGAAGGCGCGGCCAAGGCGTTGATCACCGCCGACGGCACGACTCGGCGGGCCAAGGTGGTCCCGATGAAGGAGACCGCCGACGCCGCGCTGGCACTGGTCGCCGGGGTCGAGACGGTCGTCGTGGTGCCGCGGCTCGGCATCGACGTCCCGATGGCCGCGGGGCGAGACCTCACCTTGGCCGAGTGCGGGGCCCTGGCCTCGTCGGCGCGTTTCGAAACGCCGGCGTTCGATGCCGAGCATCCATTGTTCGTCGCGTACACGAGCGGCACGACGGGTAAGCCGAAAGGCGTGGTTCACGTGCACGGCGGGTTCGTGGTGAAGATCGCCGAGGAGGTCGGCTTCCAGGCCGACTGTCGCTCGGTTCCAACCGGCGGCGACCGCGACGACGTGTTGTTCTGGCTGACCGACCTGGGCTGGATCATGGGGCCGTGGCAGATCTTCGGCACCCTGGCCCTCGGTGCGACGATGTTCTGCTTCGATGGCGCGCCCGATTATCCCGGCCCCGACCGGCTCTGGGCGATGGTCGAGCGGCATCGCATCTCGATCCTGGGCATCTCGCCGACGTTGGTTCGTGCCCTCATGGCCCACGGCGAAGAGCCGGTTCGGGCCCACGACCTGTCGTCGTTGCGGGTGCTCGGTTCGACCGGTGAGCCGTGGAACGAAGGTCCGTGGTGGTGGTACTTCGATGTAGTCGGGGGCGGGCGGTGTCCGATCATCAACGTCAGCGGCGGTACCGAGGTGGGGTGCTTCCTCGCTCCGCATGTGGTCGAGTCCATTGCGCCGTGTTCACTCGGCGGTCCCGCGCTCGGGTGCGCAGTGGATGTGGTCGACGACGACTGTCAGCCGATCCGGGGGGAGGTCGGTGAGTTGATCTGTCGGCGTCCGTGGCCGGCCATGACCCGGGGGATGTGGAAGGAACCGGATCGCTACATCGAGACGTACTGGTCGCGCTGGCCGGGGGTGTGGTGGCACGGTGACTGGGCGTCGATCGACGAGGACGGTCAATGGTTCCTCCACGGTCGTTCCGACGACACGATCAAGTTGGCGGGCAAGCGGTTGGGTCCGGCCGAGGTCGAAACTGCCTTGGTCGAGCATCCCGCAGTGGTGGAGGCCGCCGCGATCGGCATGCCCGACGAACTCAAGGGGGAGACCCTGGTCGGCTACGTCGTGTTGGCGCAGGGCACCCGCCCGTCGGAGGAGCTGCGCAGCGAGCTGCGAGCCGCCGTGGCCGGCGCGCTCGGCAAGTCGTTCACTCCGTCGGGGATCTTCTTCACGACGGCATTGCCCAAGACGCGCAGCAACAAGGTCATGCGCCGCGCGATCCGAGCGGTCGCGCTCGGACAGACGCCGGGAGATCTTTCCGGGCTCGAGGACCCCAGTGCGCTCGACGCGATTGCGACGGCCGAGTGAGACGGCACGAGGGCCCGCAGCTGGTCGGCGATCGAGTGATGCTGCGCCCGCTGCGCGCCCGGGATTTTCCGGCGTGGCGGGAAGTGCGGGTGGCCAGCCGAGCCTGGTTGGAGCCCTGGGAGCCGCGACCGGAACCGGGCGCGCCCGATCCCGCGAGCGATGTCGAAGTGTTTCGCGCTCGGTGCGCGGCATGGGATCGACAGCGTCAGTTCGACGCTGCGTACGGGTTCGGCCTGTTTCTGACCGACGACCGTTTCATCGGCGAGGTGAGCCTCGGATCGGTGCAGCGGGGGCCGTTCCAATCCGCCGCCGTGGGGTACTGGATCGACGAGCGCTGTGCCGGCCACGGCTACGTGCCCGAAGGGGTCACGCTGATCCTGGGCTACGGCTTCGACGAGCTGCACCTCCATCGCATGGAAGCGGCGATCGTCCCGCGAAATACCGCGAGTCGACGGGTCGCGGAAAAGCTGGGCCTCCGCGAGGAGGGAACGTCGCGCGGATTCCTCCAGATCGCGGGCGTCTACGAAGACCACGTCCGCTACGCGATCACCGCCGAAGAGTGGGCCGCACGCGGCGACTGACGCGCCTAGCCGAGGACGCGAAACGAGGTGGTCAGGCGTTCGAAGGGGCCGCGATCGGAGTTCGGCGTCTTCGCGGTGATCGTGTACAGGCGGTCGGCGCGCAGGATCAGCTGGGTGTGCCACGTGCTGGAGCCGTCGGTGTAGACGATCTCCTTGACCGCCACATCGATGATCGGCGTGGGTGTGGTCTGCGAGACGATGCTGTTCCCGCTCGCGAGTTGCGCGCCGACCTGGTTGAGCGCGCTCCGGTAGTTGTCGAGGAGCGAGCTGGGTTGTGGCGTTTGCGTCACCGTGAACTCGTAGCCGGAACCGGGGTTACTCGACCCCCGCCAGATCTTGCCGTACTCGTTGAGGTCCATCGTGATGTCGGGTTTCGTGGGCATCGCGACGGTGAACCCGGCCTCGGGGCTGGCGAAGGTTTCGCCGATGTCCTTGTTGACATATTGGGTGATGAGCGATCCCGCCGACGGGTTGATCCAGCGCGTCCACACCCACCAACCGACGGTGAGGAGGACGGCGCCGAGACACAGCCACGCGACGAGAGTGGTCAGCGAGTTGGCGGAGCTGCGGTCCACCACGATGGCCTCGATCGGCTCGTCGGATTCCTCGATCTCGACCACCGAGTGAGCGTACCCGGAGGCCGCCCTCGTGCTGGAGGTCAGCGCGGTTTCGGTGCCGGTGGGAACTGCGATCGCAGCGACCACACCTGGTGTTCGAGTTCGAACCGCATCGCGGCATCGTGGTCGGTGATCGTCGGTGTGTGGCGCAGAGTGGCCTTCGTCCGCACCGAGAGGTCCCGGGCGACTTCACCGGCGCGGGTGGCCATCTCGATCGCGTGAGGTACGAGGGTGTCGTCGGCGACGCACTCCCAGGCCAGGCCGATCTCGGCGGCGCGGGGCCCGTCGATGCGAGCACCGAACAAGTTCATCGCCGCGCTGGCTTGGGGGCCGACGGCCCGGTCGAGCAGCCAGGTGTTGCCCCCTCCGGGGTGAATGCCGATGCGGAGGAAGCGAGCGTCGAAGATCGCGCTGGTACCGGCCAGTCGCACATCACACGCCAGCGCCAGGTTGAGGCCGGCGCCGACCGCGGGGCCGTTGACCGCCGCGATCGTCGGGAGGGGCGAATCCAAGATCCGCAGAAAGCCTGCGTAGATGTCGCGCACGTCGGCGGGTTCCTCGGTGCCGTCGGCCATCGCCTTCAGCGCGTTCACGTCGGCACCGGAGCAGAACGCCGGGCCGGCGCCGGTGATCACCACGGCACCGACCTCGGGGTCGGCATCGAGGTCGTCCATCGTGCTGAGGATTTCGGCGACCAATGGCGCAGTCATTGCGTTGCGCCGATCGGGGTCGTCGAGGGTCAGGAGCGCGACTCGGTCGTGACGTTCCAGGTGGACGGGCATGCGATCAGCCTTGGTCGCGAACGATGGCGGGGGAGTGCCGGAAGAACGTTTCGACGTCTCGTTCGTATCGGTAGGACGGGCTGTTGCTGCCGACGGCGGTTTCCAGCCGGAGGCTGCGCGCGAAGGCGTCGACGGTGCCGGCGGTGGAGTACTGGTACCGAAAGCCTGACTGTTTGAACGGGCTGTTGTCGACGGCGCGTCCGTACCGCAGGACGCTCAGTACCTCGGGCGGGAGGTCGATGATGCGCGCCAGCCGCAACGGTTCGACAGCCCACTGGGTGAGCACCGGGGGCAGCGCGATCCGGCGTCGGCCCACGATGGCGCACACTTCACTCCACGGCAGCGTTCCGTCACCGGCGATGTTGAAGATGCCGGGGACGTCGTTGCGCGTCGCGTACACGAGCGCGCCGGTGACGTCGTCTTCGTGGGTGAACTGCATCCGGGGGTCGAAGCCGAGGATCTCGGGCGCCAACGGGAGTCGCAATGCCCGGGAGAACGGGGTGGTGACGTCGTCGCCCAGCACGTTGGTGAATCGCAGCTTGGTGACGGTCACGTGGGGGTTGTCGATCGCGAAGTCGCGCACGAACGACGCGGCCTCGAGGAGCGACCGTTCGACCCGGGTTCGGGGCGCACGCGTACGCGGCATCGACTCGCGGAAGAAGTACGGGTCCTTGTAGTTCGCGCCGTAGGTGAGGGTCGAACTCTTCACGATCACTTTGCGGACGGGGCTGCCCGCCGCACCGGCGGCCGCGAGCAGGTTCATGGTGCCGATGACGTTGATCTCGTGCAGTGCGCGGCCCGGAAGTTCGGTCGATCCCACGACCAAGTGCGTGTGCAGGATCGTGTCGACCTGGGTCGCGCGCACAATTCGATCGAGGATCGAATAGTTGGAGTCGGCCTTGACGAACTCAGTGCGTTCGAGCGGAAGGCAAGGTTCGTCGGTATCGAGTCCGACGATCATCTCGACTTCGGGGTACGCCTCGAGTCGTTGCGCGAGGTGGCTCCCCCAGAAGGTGCCGAGACCGGTGACGAGGATGCGCATGCCCATGACTCAGCCGAACCAGACGCTGCGGCGGGTGCGCAGCATGTCGTAGAGGGCGTCTTGGATGGCGTCGCGGATGCGATCCGATTCCGCCATGACCTGGGCGCGGGGGTAGCGCTCCTGATCGGGCGCAACGTCGAAGTGCACCGGCGGCAAGACGCGCATCCGGAACTTCGCGGGGAAGTACACCCCGGCACCGAGTGGACCCAGCGCCAGCATGTTCGCGGTGACGGGGAAGTACGGCAGGTTGGTGAGCGCAGCGAGTCGCCGACTCTTGAACATGATCGGCATAGCCTCCTCGTTGCCGACCACCGCGATCGGAATGACCGGCACCCCCGAGCGCATCGCGATCTCGATGAACCCGGCGCGACCGAAGCGGTGCAGCTTGTAGCGATCCCGGTAGACCTTGCCGGTGCCCTTGGTGCCTTCGGGGAAGACCAAGACGAGTTGCCGGTCGTCCTTCAGGAGGCGGTACGCGTTGTCGGGATGGGCGGCGACGCCACCGAGCCGCGACCACATCGTGCCGACGAACGGGATCGCCCGGAACAGGTTCTCGGCCAGGCCGTACACCGGGCGGTGGAGTTCGGTCTCGATGCCGTGCATGATCACCGGCGCGTCGGCCGGGATCGCGCCGGCGTGGTTCGCGACGAGGAGCGCGCCGCCATCTTCGGGAATATGTTCGAGCCCTTCCCATTCGGCGCGGAACCAGTGCTTGTACATCGGGTCGTACAGGCGCCGGGCGAGTTCGCGAATGTGTTCACTGCGGCCGTACGCGTCGACGTCACCGCGTCGGAGTTCCTGTTCGGCCGGTTCCAGGTCGAGCCGCTCGGGTCGATTGGTCCGTGGTGACGGCACCAGCGCGACACTCCGCGCGACCTGACTCTCGGCCTCGGTGAGGTCGACGACGGGCGCGACCGGACTCGCGGGGGCGGTCCGGGGACTCGCCACCGCGGTGAGGTTGTCGTCGGACTCGGGGATTTCGGTCACGAGGGCTCCGGGCGGGTTCTGACACCGTGACGCGAACGCATCACCCGGCAAGGAAACCGCGGAATCACCGCGGATGCAACTCGCGCTCGATGCCGGACGGCGGTCGGTGTCGGGGTCGGAGTCGCGGGGCCGTCATTGGGGAGCCTGGCCGCCGACGACGGCCCAGCGATCGGTGCGGAATCGCCAGTACAGGCCCGCCCCTCGCGCCAGCATCCAGCCGGTGAATGCGGCCCACAGCCAAGCCAGCGTGGCCCCGTGCCCGACCACGATCGCCAGGAGGACGGCATAGATCGCGGACGCTGCGACCATCGCGAGGGCCAAGTACCGCGAATCGCCCGCGCCGATGAGGATGCCGTCGAAGACGAAGACCGCGGCGGCGATCGGTTGGAGGGCGGCGACGAACCAGAGGATGGTCTCGGCGTTGGCCCGAACGAGGGCGTCGTCGGAAAACGGGAGCGCCAGCCATGGGCGGCTGATGGACACGAGCAGTCCGAGGACGACCCCGGCGCCGATGCCGAGCTCCAACATGCGGCGCGAGACCGCGCGGGCGGTGATGGCATCGGACGCGCCGAGGTACCGACCGACCAGCGCCTGGCCCGCGATCGCGATGGAGTCGAGTGCGAGGGCGAGGAAGGTCCAGATCTGAAAGGCGATCTGGTGGCCGCCGAGCGCGGCGTCGGAGATGCGGGCCGCGACTGCGGTGGTGGCGAGCAACGCGGCGAGGAGAGATCCGGTGCGCAGGATGAGTTGGCTGCCCACGATCGCGCTGCTGCGCAGCCCCGCGGCCCGTGCCCGCAGGGTTGCGCCGGTCGGTCGCGCTCGTCGGAGCACGAGGGCGACGAACACGGTGGCCGCCCCGATCTGGGCGATGACGGTTCCCCATGCGGAGCCGGCAATGCCCGCGTGGAGTCCGTAGACGAAGAGCACTTCGAGCGCGAGGTTGACGACGTTGGCGCCGACGGCGATGTAGAGCGTGGTGCGGGTGTCCTGCATGCCGCGCAGGTACCCGGCGCCGGCGAGGGCCACCAACACGAACGGCGCGCCAACGAGCGAGATGCGCAAGTACTCCTCGGCGAATGGGGCCACGCCGGCCGAGGCGCCCATCGCGCGCACGATGAGCGGCACCGCGGCGATCCCGGCCGTCGTCAGGAGGAGCCCGAGCCCCGCCGCGAGCCACATGCCGTCGATGCCGTGTTCGGCCGCGGCGCGCTCGTTGCTCGCCCCGAGGTGGCGGGCGACGGTGCCGGTTGTGGTGTAGGCGAGGAAGTTGAAGATGCCGAAGACCGCGGTGAGCACGATCGCGGCGATGGCGATGCCACCGAGTTGGCGAGTGCCGAGCCGGCCGACGATCGCCGTGTCGGCCAACAGGTACAGCGGTTCGGCGATCAGTGCACCGAACGCCGGCACCGCCAGCCGCATGATCTCCCGGTCGAACGGACTCCGACCTCTCATGCCCCCACTCTTTCACCCCGCCGACCAGAAATGATCGAGCCGGAGCGAGGAACGAGCGGAGGCGAGCAGGTCGGGAGGCGTCCCGAGGCTGAGGCGCCCCGGTTCACCGTCGTACTGGTGCCCGAAGCCGGACGACCCGAGATGGTGGAGCCGGAGCGAGGAACGAGCGGAGGCGAGCAGGTCGGGAGGCGTCCCGAGGCTGAGGCGCGTGAGTTCATGGTCGCGCAGGTCGACGAAGCCGGACGACCAATAGGGATGGTCTCACCGTCGTGCGATCCTCCGGGGGTGGACGGAGTGGGTGCGACGAGGTTTGCGGCGATGGCGAGATTCCTCGCGGCGGAGAGCCGTGAAGCGGGCCTGGCCGTGCCTGCGTTCCGCAGCCCGCCCCGCGTGAACGGTGTGGCGCGCACGATCCGCCGAATGGGTGATGGGGCGGTCGTCGCCATCCAGATTCGGGGCCGGGATGTCAACGAAGTCGCGGCCGACATGATCGAGGGGATCGTGCTGGCGAACCGGCTCGATGCCTCGGTCGCGGAGCCGATCCGCCGTCGACTGGTCGAGGCCCTCATCCCTGCCGAGATCGACCTGACCACGGTCGGCGCGTCGAGGCCGACTCCGAGCCGTAACCTTCCATCCGAGGCCCGGATGGCGGAACGGCAGACGCAGGCGGCTTAAACCCGCCGGCTCCGTAATGGAGCGTGAGGGTTCGAATCCCTCTCCGGGCACCTGACCAGGACTTATAGGTTCGTAGGGGGACGCGGAGAGTCTCTCCAGAGCGCATTTGCTCACGCCTTGCTAACGAACTCAGCGC
Source organism: Acidimicrobiia bacterium (assembly GCA_031362155.1). GTDB lineage: Bacteria > Actinomycetota > Acidimicrobiia > IMCC26256 > JAENVU01 > JAENVU01. Next base: position 40,595 of record JANLRZ010000092.1, read on the forward strand.
CATCGAGTAGGTATGGGGAGAAGGTGTGACGGTCTGGAGATGCGAAGCCGACCAATTTGACGCTCCGGCTCGATGGTCTCACCACCGATGTACCCTGACGTACGAGGAAATGAAGGGAGCCGGTCATGACTTCAACCATGGCGGACCAGTCCGACAACATCATGAGCCGTGACGATGTGCTTCGTCTCCTCGACGAACAAGCGCGTCAATTTCTCGACATGACCGGCGAGCAGTTCATCGCCGCGGCGCGCGCGGGGACACTTCCGGATCACCCGATGATCGCTCACCTTTGCCTGCTGGCGGGTGAGGGAGCCTGTTAGGTCGGACGCCGACGCTCGCCGTCGGTACGTCCACCACCTCAACATCTCGCTGAGTTGCGTCACATCTTCGACGATCTGGCGCGTTGGCGAAGCCAGCACGGCGGGCTGCTGGCTTCTGCTCTTCAGCTCGACGCCGATCACGCTCTCCCGCGGTCTTGAGCAAGGGCCCCTCTACCTCAACGGAACCCAGGTGTTCCATTATGCCGACGACCCGCGGTACATGGGAGAGCGGAAAGTCGTCACCGACGAGTACGCCTACACGTTGGCCGAAGACGACGCTCTGACGGACGAACTCTTTGGGTGGCACTGGCAACCGGCGCACGGGCATCCGGATCCGCACATCCACGTTGGATATCCGAATCCTGTGTACCCGCGTTCGACCAAGTGGCACGTTCCTGGAGGCCGCGTCGCCTTCGAGCAGGTGCTCGCCTTCGCGATCCACGAACTGGGGGTTCGGCCCGTGCGTGAGGACGCGGCCGCAGTGCTCGAAGAAAAGCTCTCACTCTTCCGGCGGTTCGCGACCTGGGGAGTACCGACCCAGCCTCTGGAGTAGAGCGATCTGTCGGTCTGGCCGAGGGGGTCCATTGGGGAGGGCCGTCGACGCGCATCGGCCGGGAGGTCGTATCCATCGAAACGGTCGCGGCGTGAGCGCCGATCGCTCGAATAGTGTTGTCAAGTGGAGCGGCGCCGAGAATGTCGGTGCAGTCGCAGGGTGGCGCGGTGACGTCCTTCGACGATCTTTCGGCCCGCGGGCAGCGCGAGCGCATGCGGCGGTTCGGCCGTCGAGCACTTGCTCCATACGGGATCGACGCCGACGTCGACCTGAGGTTTGTCGCCGCCTCGTTCAACACCATCTTTCGAGTGCACGAGAATCCTCGTAGCGCGGCTCTGCGGATCGGACCTCGGGAGCGGATCCACGCCGAACGCACCGAGTTCGTCGAAGCGGCATGGATACGGGCGCTGAGAGCAGACAAGGTCGCGCAGCCTCCGGACGTGATCGAAACCCGGGACGGCTCGCCCGTGTCCTCCTGTTCGATGCCGGGTGTGCCCGCCGAACGTTCCTGCATGCTCTTCGAGTGGGTGCCCGGCGTGACCTTGAGCGAGCGGATCAGCGTCGAACGGTTGCGCGGTATGGGGCAACTCTCGGCAAGGTTGCACCAGCACGGAGCCGATATGTCGCCGTTGGTCCAACGGTCGGTGCTCGTGGCGGACCGAGTTCTGTACTGGCGGGTCGAGAACCGTCTCCACGAGCTCGGACCGATGATGCTCGAAGCCTTCGACCGTGCCACCGCGAGCATCGAAGCGCTATGGGCCGCTCCGCCAAGCCCTCCGCAGCTCCTCCATGGCGATCTCACGCGGTACAACGTGATGGTTGACGGAGATCGTCTGATCCCGATCGACTTCCAGGACGCCGTCTGGGGTCTCGACGTGCAGGACTTGGCGGTTTCCTTGGTGTCCTTGGGCAGGGCCGACAGTTCAGATGATCTCGGCGCCGCATTCCGGTTGGGCTACGAGTCGGTTCGGCCGTGGCCTGACCTTTCACCGGAGCTGCTCGCCACCCTTTGCGCAGCGCGCCGTCTTCATCAGCTCAACCTGTCTCTGACGCTCCGCAAGCCCGGTCTCGATGCATTTGTTCATCGCATGGAGGATCTCATCGAGCGGTGGCTACGTTCGCCCGCGTGAACTGTGACGAGCAGGCGCTCGTTGCGGTGCTGCTGCCCGTCATTCATCTCAGTATCGCCTCGTCCGGGGCGTCACGGCGACCGGCACGCGGTACGGAGATCGGTCTTGCTAACGCCTTGCTAACGAACTGCGCGCAACGCGGTCGCGCGACGCAGACGTGGTGGACGCGCGGTCGCGCGAAGTTCTTGCTCAGGAGGTCGCGACGGATTCCAGCGCGCGCCGTAGAAGGACGAGCCGCGGCTCAAACCCGCCGGCTCCGTAACGGGGCGTGAGGGTTCGAATCCCTCTCCGGGCACGGTGGACTCGGTATCAGACCGCGGCTCGGGCCTCGGAGTCCATGGGCTCGACGGTTGGCATCGAACGGGCAGGGAACGAGTGCTCGGCGGCCTGGGGTCGGTTGGAGTATCGGAGTTGCACAACGCTGATGTACCGCTCGTCGAAGCCCGCTTCGCAATACGAGAAGTAGAACTCCCACAGTCGCTTGAACCGCTCGTCGTAGCCGTGCGCGCGCAACGAGTCCCGAGCTTGATGCAGGTTGGACCTCCACCGTCGCAGGGTCTCGGCGTAGTGGATTCCGTAGTCCTGGACATGGGTCAGCGTCATCGTGTGCGCGTTCGCCGCGGTGGTCAGCGCACCGACCGACGGCAGGCAACCGCCAGGGAAGATTGCGGCCTTGATGAAGTCGGTCCGGCGCTTGGTCCGCTCGAAGGCTCGATCCGGGACCACGATGGCCTGGAGGACAACGACGCCGTCGTCGGTGAGCATGGCTCGACAGCGCTCGAAGAACGTGTCGTACTCGCGCCAGTCGACCGCCTCGATCATTTCGATGGCGACGATCTTGTCGAACGTGGCGTCGATCGTTCGGTAGTCATCGGGGAGGACGGTCACGAGGTGGTCGAGTCCTGCGGCGCGGACGCGGGCCCGGGCGTACTCGTACTGTTCGGTCGAAATCGTGGTCGTCGTGACTCGGCACCCGTAGGTCGACGCGGCGTAGACCGCGAATCCACCCCAGCCCGTGCCGATTTCGAGCACGTGATCCTGCGGCGAGAGGTCGAGGGCGGCGGCCAAGCGGTCGAGCTTCGTCCGGCTGGCCTGCGCGAGCGAGGCCCCCGGCGTTTCGAACACCGCACTCGAGTACATCATCGTCTCATCGAGGAGCTGCGCGAACAGTTCGTTGCCCAGGTCGTAGTGCGACTGAATGTTGTGGCGGTCGCGAGCGAGATCCGGTGGGCGACGCCGAGCGATCGGATCGAGGATCGGTCGGACCGCGCGGTGGAAGCGGTCGCGAATGGCGTGGGTCGGGGCGACGCTGCGGTACGCGAGCCGGAGGACACTGGTGAGGTCCTCGGTATCCCACCACCCGTCGGCGTAGGCCTGGCCCAGGCCGATACTCCCGGAGCGCAAGAGCCGCCGGGCGACGTCCGGGTGGTGGATGGTCACTCGCGCGTGGAGCGGCGTTCGCCCTTCGGTGGCATCCGCACGGCCGAACGTCTGGGTGCCGTCCGGGCCGCACACCTCCAGGGTGCCACCCCGGATGCGTTGCAACAGCGGCACGAGGAGGCGGGATGAGCCGCGGGTCAGCGGACCATTCATGATTGGGCTCCCGTTCTGCGGGGGTGGGGAACGAATCGTGCGCCCGCCCACCAAGTCCTGAACGCCTCCACGTGAATCCTGATCGAGACGCGCAGCGGCAACATGGGGTAGCGCGCCGGCAGAGCGATCGCGCTCCGCCGGTCGAGGATGACGCGCTGCAGGGCGAGTTCGGCCCGGAACAGCTCCACCGTTCCGCGTCGTACTTCGACGACCAGGGAGACGTCGTCGTTCGGCAGCGTCCAGCGGACGTGGTACTCGACATCGGAGGGGAGGAGTGGTGAGACGTGCATCGACTTCGCGGCCGTGCCGCTGGTCGCGCCGTCCCGCGCGTCGAAGACGTACCAGGTGCGTTCACCCCATGGCGTGTTGCTCACTTCGAGGACGATCGCCTCGAGGGATCGGTCCTCGGCGTCCCAGCAGTAGTAAACGGCAAGGGGATTGAACAGCCATCCGAAGGTGCGGAAGTGTGCGAGGAGCCGCACCCGGCCGACGGGCCGCCACCCGAGCCGGTCGGCGACGAGATCACGGACGCCGTCGGCGAGTGGGGTGTCGGCGCCGTCGAAGAAATCGCGGCGGCGATACCTCACCGCGGCCGCGCGCCGGCCCGACCACATCGGCAACGGGTCGAGCACCCCCGGCAGCGCGTCGACATCCGCGCAGACGAGGAACAGCTTCGGCGCGAATGATCGGCTCGGCGTGGCGCGGGTGTGGGTCGCGGTGCCGGTGTACGCAGCGATCGTGTCGCGTCGGGTGCTCAGGGACGCGCTCGTGGTCGACGTCATCGGGTGCTCTCGATGGCCGCGGCCACTTCGAGGCCGCTCTGTACGCCGTCTTCGTGGAATCCGTACCCCCAGTACGCGCCCGCGAAATAGACGTTGCGCCGACCCTGGATCTCGTGCCGTCGGCGCTGCGCGGCGATCGCCGCGGCGTTGAAGACGGGGTGCTCGTATTCGATATCGGCCAGAACCTGATCGTCACGGATCGCGTCACGACGGTTCAGGGTCACGAGGAGCGGTTGCGTGCTCTCGATCGATTGCAGACGGTTCATCCAGTAGGTGACCGTGGCCCCGGTCGAGCCGCCGATCCCGACGGCGTAGTTCCAACTTGCGCGCGCTCGGGGTCGTTTCGGCAGGAGGTTGCCATCGGTGTGGAGAGTGGCGTGATTCCGCTGATACTCGATGGCGCCGAGGATCTGACGTTCGGGGGCGTCGGCATCACTGAGGATGCGAAGTGCCTGGCTGCTGTGAGTTGCGAGGACGACCCGATCGAATGTCGACGTCCCTCCCTCGTGCAGGACCTCGACGCTGGTACCCCTCCGCACGACCTTGTCCACCGGCGCGCCAGAGTGGATCCGGTCGCGGAACGGCCGGACGAGTTCGTCGACGTACCGGCGCGAACCACCGGTGATCGTGCGCCACTCCGGTCGACCCCTGAGGTCGAGCAGTCCGTGATTGTCCATGAAACGCACATAGGCCGTCGCCGGGAAGGCGAGGAAGGTGTTCGGATCGGCAGACCAGATGGCGGCGCCGAAGGGGATCAGGAAGCTGTCGACGAACTGACGCGAGAGCCCGAGGTCGTCGACGAACTCGCCGAGGCTCCGGTCGTTGCCGACATCGGCGTCGGTTGGAGGCCCGGGGAGGCGACCGCGAGCGGCCAACCCCGCCGCCATTGCGCGCGCGGCGCGGTTGAAGCGGATGATGTCGGAGACGAATCGGTAGTAGCTCGGTCGAGCGAGGTTGGAGCGCTGCGCGAAGAGCGCGTCGAGACTCGCGCCGCCGAACTCGATCCCGGAGTTGTGATCGGTCACGGCGAAGCTCATGTCGGTGGGCTGGGACCGAACGCCGAGCTCGTCGAGGAGCGCTACGAAACCTGGGTAGTTGCGTTCGTTGTAGACGATGAAGCCGGTGTCCACGGCGTGGTGGACTCCGTCGAGCTCGACGTCGATCGTGTTGACGTGACCGCCGACCCGCGTATCGGCCTCGAACACGGTGATGTCGTGCTCGCGCTGGAGCCGGTGGGCCGTGACGAGCCCGGCCACGCCGGTCCCGACGATGGCGATCCTCATGAGCCCCAGACCCCGGTCCGAAATGTGTGCACGAGAGGAGTTCGGTGGTCAGGGGTCCGGCGGATGGGTGACGGCGGTCACCGATTCTCAGCCGG
>JANLRZ010000177.1:0-1925 GCA_031362155.1 Acidimicrobiia bacterium
CGCCATCGCAGGGGGTCGAACCCCGTACGCCGTGAAATGTGACTGTGAGGTCCCCCGACACGAGCGGGGACCCTAGCGACATTTCGGTCGGGTGAGAAGGGCGCCAACAGGATGTGACCGAAGGCCCAACACCAGTTGAACGCGGGTTCGGGCCGACGTTCCCGCCCCCATCCCACTACGCCGCTATGAACAGCGCGCCGGGAAACGGTGCCGTCCCACTCACGCCACCGGGCCCGGTACCAGCATTCATGAACACCAGCAGCCGCGGTCCCGGAACGGCATTGGAGGCCACGGTGAAATCGATGGTCGCGTGGCGCTCATCGGCGATCTGCACATCCGTCACGGTGACGCCTTCTCCGAGCGTCGGGGGGAGGCCGCCGATGAGGTAGCTCCCGGTCACCTGCAGCGACCCCATGGTCCCGGGATTCATTGTCGGCGGACCGCCGGTGACGCCGGAAATCGTCGGGACCAGCGTGGCGCGCAGGAACTGATCAACCGATCCATTGGTATCACCGGGAAGAAACGCATCCTTGGTCAAGAACGTCGCATACCGTCCATCACTACTCATCTGACCGTCGTTCCACACATCCGTCACCCCACCGCCGGCCAGGTTGGCCGAGACCAGCACCCGTTGCCCGGTCGATCGATCCCTGACGTAGGTGTTGTAGACGTTGTTGCTCGTCATCGACGCCGGTGTCGACGCGATCATGAACACGAACCGACCGTCGTCACTCACGCCCGCTGCGCTCGTGTCGTTCTCGGCAATCGACTCACCCGGAAAGCGATCGACACGAGTCGTCGTGCCGAGCTGACGATCGCGAATCGAGGCCGAACGCTCACCGCCCGGCGTCGGGAGCTCCGAGCTGAACACGACGTAGCGCCCGTCGGGAGTCATCGTCGCAGGCAGCGAGAAGCTCGTCAGAGGGAGTTGACTCTCGTCGTCGGCCACACTGACCCGCTCGACCGCGTCGGTACCCCGGTTGCGCACGTAGGAATCGACCGTCGCATTCGTGTCAGAAGGGATCAGCGCGACGTCCCCCACGATCAGCACCGAGGTCCCGTCGTCGGTCACGTCGCGGGTGAACATCTCCTGGCCGTCGTGATGCGGGATTTGGGCTCCCGTACTGGTCAGCGTGACCCGGCTCGTCGTGCCGGCCATCCGGTCCCGGATGAACCCGTCGAGCTGATTATTCGTGTCGCCGGAGACCAGGTTCGAGGCGTCGGAATCGAACACGACGAACCGTCCGTCGTTGCTCATCGCCGAGAGCGTCGAGTCACCGTTCGCCGTTCCACTCGTCGCCACGCTGATCAGCTCGGATTGGCCCGTCTGACGGTTCCACGCGTACGCGTCGCGACGCACGGTGTCGAAGTCGCCGGGGACCGTCGTGTAGCTCGTGGCGTAGGCGACGACGTTGCCGTCCTCACTGACCGAGATCGGGAAGGACACTCGAAAGTCCCCATCATCAGCCTGCGGAGTGACCCGAGTGATCGTGTCCGTCCGAGTGTCACGAATGAACACATCCGAGTTCCCCCGGAGTTGACCGAGACTCGGCGCGTTCGACGAGAAGGCGATGTATCGCGCCGTCCGACTCAGCACCATGCTCGGGCCGATGGTGTTGGGCTCCTGACCCGTCATCCCGTCCGCACGTTGTAAGAACGCACACCCCGTGGTCGCCACCACGAGCAGCACTCCGAGCGCACCGAACTTGCTTCGCATCGCGATCCTCCGGAACCGTTCGATGGGCGAAAGGCTCCCACAGGCTCCTTCACCTGTCGAGGTGCAACCACCTCACGCGAGGACGCGCTTGCGGAAGCCGGCCAGGCCCACGGCCATGAACACGGCCGCGAAGCCGGCCATCGCCGGGTAGATCGCCCAGAGGCTCATGTGGGGGCCCGCGGTGAGCGCGGCCCGGAAGCCCTCGCAC
>JANLRZ010000197.1:0-23603 GCA_031362155.1 Acidimicrobiia bacterium
GTCTGTGCGGGATTCCAACTCCTCGGAACCACCTACGAGGCGAACGACGGCGAGATCCTCGACGGGCTCGGCCTCATCGATCTCGCGACCCGTGCCGGGGACGGGCGATGCATCGGAGAGTGTGTCGTCGTCCCCGAGACCGCGACGGGACTTCCCGCGCTGACCGGGTTCGAGAACCACGGCGGCCGCACGACACTTGGCCCGGGCGTGGAACCGCTCGGTCGGGTGACTGCGGGGTTCGGAAACGGCATCGGCGAGTGCGACGGGGTGTTCGCCGATCGGGTGCTCGGTACCTATCTCCACGGTCCGGTTCTCCCTCGCAACGCCGCGTTGGCCGATCACCTCCTCAGTTGGATTCTCGGTCCGAACGCCATGACCCCGCTCGACGATCGCCTCGTCGACGCACTGCGCGCCGACCGTCTTCGCGAAGTACGCCTCACCGGCTTTGCGGCCCGTCGTCGCGACTGGCACCTCAATCGCGGGTAGCTCAGGAGACCCGCATGTCCGCAGCCCCTGCACCAGTTCCCTCGGCCGGCGTTGGCGAGACCGATGCCTCCGAGGACACGCGCGTTGCTGCAGTCATCGCAGGCGTTCCCGGCTGGAATGGCCGGGCACACGTCGTGGGCGCGCTCAGCGGCGGAATGACCAACCGCAATCACGTCGTCGAGGTCGACGGCCGACGTTTCGTGGTGCGGCTCCCCGGCGCGGACACCGAACTCTTGGAGATCGACCGCGAGTGTGAGCGGATCGCGGCCGGACGCGCCGCCGCTCTCGGTGTCGCACCGCCTGTTCTGGGCATCTTCCTCGGGTGTCTCGTTACCGAGTTCGTGCCGGGCGACGAGATCCCGGCCGCAGACTTCGAGCAGCCAGTCGTCCTCGACCAGATCGCGGGCATGATCCGAGCGGTTCACGCGTCGGGCGCCCTGCCGCACTCGTTCGACGGGTTCACGGTCCCGGCGCTCCATCGCGCTGCGGCCGTCGCCCGTGGCGTCACCATCCCCGCGGCCTACGACGCAGTCGATGCCGTGGTGCACGAGATCGCCGCCGCCTTCGCGGCGTCGCCCGACGAACGGGTTCCCTGCCACAACGATCTCCTGCGGGCGAACTTCCTCCGTGACGGTTCACGCTTGTGGCTGCTCGACTGGGAGTATGCAGGGATGAACGATCGGGCCTTCGATCTCGGCAATCTCGCGGTCAACAACCAGCTCTCCCCCGCCGCCGAAGAGCATCTGGCCATCGCCTACCACCACCGCGTCACCCCGCGACACCTTGCTCGACTACGACTCATGAAGCTCGTGAGCGACGCACGCGAAGCGATGTGGGGCGTGGTGCAACAGGGCATCAGCACCATCGACTTCGACTACAGCACCTACGCGGCCGAGCATTTCGATCGGCTCCTTGCGAACGCGACCCTCCCCTCCTACCGGCGCTGGTTGGACGAAGCGGCCGAGGCGCCCGCGTGAAGGACCGCGCCCGAGTCGTCATCGTCGGCGCGGGAGTCGGGGGCGCGAGCATTGCGTGGCATCTCGCCGAGGCCGGATGCACCGACGTCATGGTGCTCGAACGCGCCGAAATCACGAGCGGCTCGACATTTCACTCAGCGGGCCTCGTGGGCCAACTCCGAGGTTCGTTGCCACTGACCCGCATGATGATGCACAGCGTCGACGTGTACCGACGACTCGAAGCCGAGGCGGCCGAGACCGGCCGATCCCCGGGGTGGCGGGAGGTCGGATCGCTGCGCATCGCGTCGACGCCCGAACGTATGGAGGAGCTCACGCGCCAACACGGGTGGGCGAAGACGTTCGGACTGCCGATGGAAATCGTCGGACCATCCGAGGCGCACGATCTCTTCCCGCTCATGGATCCCGCCGGCGTGCTCGGCGGCGTGTGGCTCCCCACCGACGGGTACCTCGATCCAAGCGGGCTCACCTACGCCCTCATCGGCGGCGCGAAAGCACGCGGCGTGAGTGTGGGGACCGGGGTGCGCGTCACCGGTTTCGAGATTGTCGACGGCCGGGTCCGGGCGGTCCACACCGATCGCGGTCGCGTCGAAGCCGAGACCGTCGTGTTGGCGTGCGGGATGTACACGCCCGACGTGGCCGCACTCGCAGGCGTCGCGGTCCCGATCGTTCCGATGGCCCATCAGTACGTGGTCACCGCGCCCATCGACGGCGTCACCGCCGATCTTCCCCAGCTGCGCGATCCCGACAACCTCGTGTACTTCCGGCGGGAGTCCGGCGGGCTGGTCCTGGGTGGATACGAACGAGACCCCGCACCCTGGAGCATCCATGGCGTGCCCCCCGACTTCAACAACAAGCTCCTCCCCGAGGACTGGGATCGCTTCGCTCCGATCATGACCAACGCGATCCGGCGCGTGCCCGCCGCTGAGAGCGCCGAGATCATCTCGTTGGTCAACGGCCCGGAGGGATTCACCCCCGACAACGAATTCGTCCTCGGCGAGAGTGCGGTCCACGGGTTGTTCGTGGCCGCGGGGTTCTGCGCGCACGGCATCGCGGGCGCCGGGGGTGTCGGTCTGGTCATGGCCGAATGGATCCTCGACGGTGAGCCGAGTTTCGACGCCTGGAAGATGGACATCCGCCGGTTCGGCCCTCAGTACGCCAGCCGCGATCTCGCCGTGGCGCGAGCGGTCGAGGTGTACTCGACCTACTACGACATCCACTACCCCAACGAGGAACGCCACGCGGGTCGGCCGCTGCGCCGATCCCCCGCGTACGACCGACTCGCGGCCCTCGGGTGCGAGTTCGGCGAGAAGGGCATGTGGGAGCGGCCGAACTGGTTCACGCCCAATACCCGAGCGGGTTCGGTCGAGTTGCGTCCTCATGGTTGGGCCGGCGAGCACTGGAGCCCCGCGATCGAGGTCGAGGCCTTGGCGTGCCGAGATGCGGTCGCGATCTTCGACGAGACCAGTTTCTCGAAGCTGGAGATCCGGGGCGCGGGCGCGACCGCGTTCGTGCAACGGGTCTGTGCGAACGACATCGACCGCCCGATCGGCGCGGTGATCTACAGCCAGATGTGCAACGAGCGCGGTGGGATCGAATGCGACCTCACAGTCACTCGCCTCGCCGATTCGCGCTACCTCGTGGTCACGGGTACCGCGTTCGGCGCCCACGATCTCGGGTGGTTACGCAAGCAGCAGGAGCGGCTTCCCGAGGGCGACCGAGTGGAGTTGGTCGACGTGACCGGCGGATTCGCCTGCTTCGGGGTCTGGGGTCCACGAGCGCGCGACCTGTTGACACCGCTCACGTCGGCCTCACTCGCGAACGAGGCGTTCCCCTACCTCACCGCGCAGGCACTCACCGTCGGCTCCATCCCGACACTGGCGTTACGGGTCACGTACGTGGGCGAGTTGGGGTGGGAGCTGTACTGCCCGTCCGAGTACGGAGCCGCGCTCTGGGACACCTTGTGGGATGCGGGCGAGCCTCACGACCTCCGTGCGGCCGGATACCGCGCCATCGATGCGCTCCGGGTGGAGAAGGGCTATCGGGTGTGGTCATCCGACATCACCCCCGAAGACAATCCGTACGAGGCCGGGCTCGGCTTCGCAGTCGCACTCGACCACGCGACCCCGTTCCTCGGACAGGCGGCGCTGCGCGAGATCAAGGCACGCGGTATCACCCGGCGGCTGCGCTGCGTCCGCCCGCAGGACCCCCTGGCAGTGCCGCTCGGGTCCGAGCCGGTTCGCATCGACGGGGAAATCGTCGGTCGAGTGACCACCGGCAACTACGGCTACCGCGTGGGCGGCGCACTCGCGTTCGCGTACGTCCCTGCCGACCGCGCCGATTTCGGTCGGCCCGTCGAGATCGAGATGTTCGGGAGCTGGCACGCGGCCGAGATCGTGCGCGATCCCGTGTGGGACCCCCGGGGCGACCGCATCCGCGCCTAGCGCGAGCTCAGGCGTCGCCGGCGAGTTCGCGAATGCGGTCGATCTTCTCGTCGGCGTGGTTGACGTCGGCACCTTGTGAGGTGATGAGTTCGACCCGAACGGCCTCGGCCTCGGCCGCAGCGCCCGCGTCGGCACCGGCAATCACGGCGTCGATACCGTCGTCCATGATCTGTTTGGCGGTGGCGACCAGCGCGTCGACCATCTCGGCCTCGGGCACGACTCGCACAACCTGACCCTTCACGAACAGGTGACCCCGACCGCGACCCGCTGCGATCCCGAGATCGGCCTCGCGCGCCTCACCCGGACCGTTCACAACACAGCCCATCACCGCGACCTGCAACGGGATGTTCAGTTCGCTCAACGCCGCCATCGCATCCCCGGCGACCTTGATGACGTCGACCTCGGCGCGACCACAACTCGGACACGCAATGAGATCGAGTCCGCGACGTTCGCGAAGCCCCAACGCCTCGAGCAAGGTCCGGCCCGCTCGGGCTTCTTCGACCGGATCGGCCGTGAGGGAGTAGCGAATGGTGTCGCCGATCCCCTCGGCGAGCAGGGTCGCGATCCCGGCGGTGGCCTTGACCAGACCGGCCGGGGGCGGACCCGCTTCGGTCACTCCGAGGTGCAACGGGTAGTCGACCGTCTCCGACAGCAGCCGGTAGGCGTCGATCATCAGGGCCACGTTGCTGGCCTTGACCGAGATCTTGACGTCGTCGAAATCGACCTCGGCGAAGTGGGCCAACTCCCGCTGGGCCGACGCGACGAGCGCCTCGGGGGTGAGCCCGTACTGCTGCTCGATGTCGGGGTCGAGCGAACCCGCGTTCACTCCGATCCGGATCGGCAGCCCCCGGTCCTTCGCCTCCTGGGCGACCGCCTTGATGTGCGCGGGTTTGCGGATGTTGCCCGGGTTCAAACGCAGACCGTGCACGCCCGCTTCCATCGCCGCCAGCGCGAGCCGATACTGAAAGTGGATGTCGGCGATGATCGGGACCGGCGAGCGGGGCACGATCTGCGCGAGCCCTTCCGCCGCCGCTTCCTCGTTGCAGGTACAGCGCACGATGTCGCACCCGGCCGCCGCCAACGCGTAGATCTGCGCGAGCGTGCCTTCGACATCTGCGGTCTTGGTCGTGGTCATCGACTGCACCGTCACGGGGGCATCGCCGCCGACGGCAACGCTCGGTCCGGGGGGCCGGCCGACGAGAACCTGGCGGGTCGTACGACGGGGAGAAGTCATCGAATCGAGCCTACGTCGAGCCCGATCGCCGACTCGGCCGAAGGCCCCGATCTTCGCAAGATCCCCACACCACTGGCGCGCGGCCCCGAAGTCGGGCAATCTCGGCGATTCCTCGATCACGCCCGGAGGCTCGAACGTGCAAGAACTCATCTACCACCGCCAGCTGATTCCGGCGCTCGAGACCCACGCCGACACGATCGGCTTCGTCGACGCCCGGTACCAGGGAACCTTCGGTGACCACGCGGATCGAGTGTTTCGGCTCTGCCAGGCCCTGCACGACCAGTTGGGCATCGGTCGCGGTGACCGGTTCGCCGTGATGGCGACCAACAGCCACGAGTACCTCGAGCTGTACCACGCGGCATTCCTCGGCGGTGGAGTCATCAACCCGTTGAACCTGCGGCTGGCCGGCAAGGAACTCGACTACATCGTGCGAGATTCGGGGACCGAGGTCGTCTTCGTCGACACGATGTTCGCCCAGCTCTTCGCCAATGCCATGGCCGCCTCCGACGAACCGAGCCCGATTCGCCACGTCGTGCTCATCGGCGACGGCGACGTGCCCCACACCATGGGGTACGAGGACCTGCTGGCCTCGGCCGCGCCCGTGACCCCCGACGAACCCGACGAGACCGACACCGTGGTCCTGATGTACACCGGCGGGACGACGGGCCTCCCCAAGGGCGTGTTGCTCGAGCATCGTGCCGAGATGCTGAACCTGTACCACGTCGCGATGAAGCTCGCCTTCGATCCCGATGCGGTCTATCTCCACCAGACGCCGATGTTCCACGCCGCGTCGATGGGCGGGATCCTCGGCACGCCCGCCGGCGGCGGGAAGAGCGTCTTCATGCCGCTGTTCGACCCCGCGGGCGCGATCGGCCTCATCGAGACCCACCAAGTCACCCAGACCGTCATGGTGCCGACGATGATCGCCATGGTGCTCAACCACCCCGAGTTCCGACCCGAGCGGCTCCAGACCCTCGAACTCCTCACCTATGGCGCGTCGCCGATGCCCAGCGCGGTGCTCGATCGATTGATCGAGTTGTACCCGAACCTCGAGATCTCTCAGGGCTACGGCATGACGGAGTGCTCGGCCGTGCTCACGTGGCTCGGCGCCGCCGATCACCGCATCGGTGGCGAGCGGCTCCGCTCCGCCGGGCGCCCGGTCCCGGGCGTCGTGCTCTCGATCCGCGACGCAGAAGGCAACGCGCTCCCCCGCGGAGAGACCGGTGAGGTCTGGGCCCGCGCCGGCAACTTCATGCGCGAGTACTGGCACAAGCCCGAGGCCACGGCCGAGGCGATGGCCGACGGGTGGTACCACACCGGCGACGCCGGCTATCTCGACGACGGGAACTACCTGTTCCTCGTCGACCGCGTGAAGGACATGATCGTCACCGGCGGCGAGAACGTCTACTCCGCCGAAGTCGAGAGCGCGATCTCGAAGCACCCCGCCGTCGAACAGGTGGCGATCATCGGGATCCCGCACGACACGTGGGGCGAACAGGTCCACGCCATCGTGGTACTGCGCGCCGGTGCGACGGCGACCGAGGACGAACTCCGCGACCACACCCGTGAGTTGATCGCCGGCTACAAGGTGCCGAAGTCGTTCGAGTTCCGGGACACGCCGCTGCCACTCTCCGGCGCGATGAAGGTCCTGAAGAAGGACCTGCGCGCCCCGTACTGGGAGGGCAAGGGCCGCGCCGTGAACTAGCGGTCCGGATTACGGCTGCGGATGACGAGTGGTCGAGCGCCGACAGTCAGAGCGCCAGATGCAGCCGCAGCGCCTCATCCAGGGCGGACAAGTCGGGGCCTGACACCGAACCGGCCCGGGCTCCGATTCGCTCGACCGCGACCGACCGGACCTGTTCGACCTGCGCCTTCGAGTCCACCGCCAGGCCGGTCGCGTCCGAAGTGAGCAGCACCTGGAACTGGTGGACCCGACTGATATTCGACGTCACCGGTACCACAGTGAGGACTCCATGACCCAGGCGGTTCGCGGTCGCGTTGGCACCGTCATTGCTCACGATCACCGCGGGTCGCCGCTTGTTCGACTCGGCACCACGCACGGGATCGAGATCGACCCAGTGGATCTCGCCCCGACGCATCAGGCGAGACCATCCGCGATCACGCCGTCCCAGGCCGCGGACTCCTCGCTCCCGGACCAATCCGTCCAGGCGTCCTCATAGGCCGCGCCCAGCTCGGAAGCTCGCAACAGGCGCACGGCCTTCTGCAGCGCAGCCGATCGGGACTCGAGCCCCTGGGTCTTCGTGTAGGCGTCTAGGTACTCGACATCGTCGTTCGGCAGGCTCACACTCAGTTTCATACTGAGATACTACCCGAGGTATGACCCCGTTGCTACCACCTCGAACCGGCTACAGGCTGCGGATGTCGAGGTAGATGGCCGACAGGCCGAACATCAAGATCACGGCGACGACCACCGCCATGACCGGCAGGAGTTTCTGGTAGTCCGCGCGCACGCGCCGACCCCGCACCTTCGAGGCGATGCCCTCGTAGATCGCCACGGCCGCGTGGCCGCCGTCGAGGGGCGGCAACGGCAACAGGTTGAAGAGGGCGACGAACACGTTGATCGCAGCGAGCAACCCGAGCAGGACCCACCAGTTCCCGCCGATGATGTCGCCACCATCGGCCACGATGCCCACCACCGAACGGGGTCGCTCCTGGGCCGAGAATCCGCCCTTCGAGTTGGTCACGGTCTTGCCGTACCGCTCGAGACCGCTGGCCGAGAACACCTTGCCGAGCGCACCGACGGTGTCACCGACGCCCCGACCGAAGGTCGTGAACGTCTGGGGCACCGCCGCGATCGGGTTGACCCGATCGGCAATGAGGGTCGAGCTCACCCCGACCCGAGGCGCGCCGTCGATCATCTTCGGCGTTGCGCGAATCGTCTGGCGCGTGCCGTCACGCTCGACGACGATCGTGATCTCCTTGCCTGCGTTCGGTCGGACGTAGGTACCGACCTGTTCCCATTTGGTGATCTCGTTCCCGTCGATCGCAAGCACGCGGTCGCCGGGCTGAATCCCGGCGGCAGCCGCGGGCGAGTTCTTCGAGACTTGGTCGACGGTGGTGGACAGCTTCTCGGGACCGTGGAACACGAGCAGTGAGTAGACCAACACCAACGCGATCAGCAGGTTCACGATGATGCCGGCGAGGACGGTGATGAGGCGCTTGCCGGTGGTGGCCTGGCGGTAGGTGCGGGCCTCATCCGCCGGGTCGACCTCTTCGAGGTTCGTCATCCCGATGATGCGGACGTATCCACCCGCCGGAATCGCCTTGATCCCGTACTCGGTCTCACCCCGGCGGAACGACCAGACGCGCGGACCGAACCCGAGAAAGAACTCGGTGACCTTCATCCCCGACTTCTTCGCGGCGATGTAGTGGCCCCACTCGTGCAACATGATCGTCATCACGAGACCCAGGATGATCGCGACGGTGACTGCCATCGACGGCCGGGCGATGACCAACCCGATCACGGCGAGCATGACCAGCCCGATCCCCACGACGGCCTTGCGCGTCTCCACCGGTGGGGCATCGTCGCCCAGAGGGTCTCTCACGCCGCGTCTCGCTTCCTGATCGCTTCGGCCGCGCGGTCGCGCGCGACTCGGTCGGCTTCCAGAACGTCAGGAACATCATCGACGTTCCCGGTCCCGTGCTGGAGGACCGCATCGACGACTTCGGCGATACCCAACCAGGGGATCACCCCGGCCAGGAACGCCTCCACCGCCACTTCATTGGCGCCTGACAGTGTTGCGGGCGCCCCGCCGCCGGTGCGGCCGGCCGCATAGGCCAGGCTCAGACACGGGAAGGCGTCGAGGTCGGGGGGCTCGAAGGTGAGCGTGCCGAGGGTGGACCAATCGACGGGCCCGAACGCCTGGTCGAGCCGAGCCGGCGCGCCCAGGGCCAGCCCAATCGGCAGACGCATGTCGGGCATCGAAAGCTGGGCGATCGTGGCCCCATCACAGAACGTGACCATCCCGTGCACCACGGATTGGGGATGGACCACGACCTCGATCTGATCGAACCCGACCCCGAACAGCTCGTGCGCCTCGATCACCTCCAGACCCTTGTTCATCAGGGTCGAGGAGTCGATCGTGATCTTCGGACCCATCGACCACGTGGGATGAGCAAGCGCGTCCTCGATGCCCACGGTCTCCAGCTCGGCTCGGGTGCGACCCCGGAAGGGGCCGCCGCTCGCCGTCAGCACGATCGAGGCAACTTCGCTCGTGGTCCCCGACCGCAGGGCCTGATAGATCGCCGAATGCTCGGAGTCGACCGGTACGATCTCGCCACCGCCCGCGTCACGCACGGCGTTGACCACCGGACCACCCGCGATCAGGCTCTCCTTGTTCGCGAGCGCCAAGCGCTTGCCGGCTTTCAGCGTGGCGACGGTGGCCGGCAACCCGGCAAAGCCGACCACCGCGTTGAGGACCACGTCGGCATCGTCGAGACTCGCGAGTTCGGTCAGGACGCCAGCATCATCACCGGCCAGGCGGGCCCGATCGGCCGGAACGTCGAACTCGTGGGCCTGGGCGGCCAACGCCTCGGCGTTGCGGCCGGTTGCCAGCGCCACGACCTCGTACTCGTTCCGGTGCGCCCGGATGACGTCGAGGGCTTGGGTGCCGATGGACCCGGTCGAACCCAGCAGGACGACCCGCTGCCGATCGCTCAACCGATCTTCAACGCCCGGGCGAGGAAATAGACGGCCGGCAAACAAAACAGAATCGCGTCGAAGCGGTCGAGGACCCCACCATGACCGGGCAGGATCGCCCCGAAATCCTTGATGCCCAGGTCGCGCTTGAGCATCGACTCGGCGAGGTCGCCGAGCGGGGCCATCACCGCGACGGTCAGGCCCAGGGCGAACGCGTCGCCGAGGTCTCCCCACGGATGAATCTGCTTGACGATGAGCACTGCGGCGATGATCGCGCCCGCCGCGCCGCCGATGAGTCCTTCGACCGTCTTGTTCGGTGAGATCGCCGGCGCGAGGCGGGTCTTGCCGAACTGCGAACCGACGAAGTAGCCGAAGATGTCGTACGCGATGACCGGAATCGCCACCCCGAAGAGGAGTCCGACGCCGTTCTCGGACGTGAGCAAAAGCCCGGCGAACGCACCCAAGCCGCCGGTGTACATGAAACCGCCGACGGTCACCGCCACGTTGACCATGGGCCGGGTGTGGACGACTTCGAACACGAACCACAACAGGGTGAAGATCATCACCATCGCCATGGTGAAGGGGAACGCGAACTCGCCCCGGTTGTAGGCCAGCGGCACGATCGTCACTGCGCCGAGCAGCGCGATCAGTGTGGCCGGACGGAATCCGCGAGTGTGGAGCGCCTGGAACATCTCGAAGGTGCACAGCCCGATGATGACGGTGGCCAACACCATCGAAGCTGCCCGGCCCGCCGAGAGACAGACCAAGGCGAGCACGGCCATGCCGACGCCGGTCACGATCCGAATCATCATGTCGGGTCGTTCCGGACCGAGATCCATCAGATCGGCCTCGTCACCGCTTCTCGGTCGGCTCGCGGCCGCCGCGGCGCTCGGACGGGGCCGGGGTGACGGCGTGGAACGAACCCGTCTCGCGGCAACTGCCCGGTCGAACGCCACATCGTCGTCCTCGGGAGGACTCGCCAGCGCGCTCAGGTCGAGGTCGTCGTCAGCTGCGGGCGCGAACGCATCGAAGCTGTCGAGTTCTTCGTCGGTCCAACCGGCGGTCGCTCCGGTACGGAATCGCATACTCGCGCCCGACTCGGACGGATCCTCCGATCCGGAGATGATCGGCACCTCGCCGGTCGCCGGTTCGGTCCAGTGCGGCAGCTCGGTTGGTGCGACGGCCGAAATGGGCTCGACCTCGCCATCGTCGGCTTCGTCGACCAGGTGCGACTCATCGTCATCGTCATCGGCATCGGCATCGTCACGAACGGCCAAGGTCTCGAAGCCGCGCGTGGCGTTGGGATCCCAGGGCTCGTCGTCGCCGAGTTCGAGCACGGGGTGTTCGGCGGTGGGCGCCTCGTCGTCGTCCGCCGCGTCGCGGCTGGCAGAGGAGGGCGAAGAGTCGCGGAGGCCGCTCACATCGGCCCGTTCCGGTACGTCGCCAAACCGGGGCGCGTCATCACCGAGCCGGCCGGCAGCCGCGCCGGACTCGATCACGGCTTGGGCCTCTTCGGCGCCGATGATGCGCACGCCTTCGCCCGCGCGAGACGGTGGTGTCGCCCTCGGCACTGGAATGTCGTTGTCTTCGTCGTGACGGTCGGTCACGGCAATACCCCCCGTGGCGCACGAAGAACCTCGCGCACCCTAGACCCGATGGGCCCGTTGATCCCGTACCTCGCGGTCCGGGCGCCCCGTTCAGACCTCCAAGAGCTCATGTTCCTTGCGCCCCAAGAGCTCGTCGACCTCACTGACGACCTCGTGGGTCGCCTTCTCGAGGTCCTTTTCCACCCGCTCCAGCTCGTCGCGGGACATCTCGCTGTTCTTCTCGAGCGCCTCGAGTTCCTGGCGGGCGTGGCGCCGCAGGTTCCGGATCGCGACCCGGCTGTCCTCGGCCTGACCCTTGACCACCTTCACCAGATCCTTGCGACGCTCCTGGGTCAGCTCCGGGAACACCAGGCGGATGATCTGCCCGTCGTTGCTCGGGTTGATACCGAGATCACTCTGCTGCAGCGCCTTCTCAATCGCCCCGAGCGATCCCCGGTCGTAGGGCGACACCACCAGGACGCGTGCCTCGGGGACACTGAATCCGGCGAGCTGCTGAAGCGGGACTTCGCTGCCGTAGTAATCGACCCGAATCTTCTCGACCAGCGCCGGCGTGGCCCGCCCGGTCCGCACGCTCGAGAACTCGCTCTTCAGGTGGTCGACGGCCTTGGCCATCTTGTCTCGGCAATCGGCGATGATTTCTGGTGGCGTCGCCATCTCAGGTCTCCTTCGAGCTCACGAGCGTGCCGATCGGTTCCCCGGTGAGCGCACGACGGATGTTTCCCGGCGTCGACACGTCGAACACGATGATCGGCAACTCGTTGTCCATGCAGAACGTGATCGCCGTGGAGTCCATCACCTTCAGACCCCGGTTGATCACCTCGAAGTGGGTGACCTCGGTGAGCTTCACGGCGGTGGGATCGAGGCGCGGGTCGGCGCTGTAGACGCCGTCGACCCCGGAATGGGTGCCCTTCAGGACGGCGTCGGCGCCCATCTCGGCGCCGCGGAGCGCCGCGGTCGTGTCGGTCGTGAAATAGGGGTTGCCCGTGCCCGCCGCGAACACGACGATGCGCCCCTTCTCCAGATGACGGATCGCCCGGAGCGGGATGTAGGGCTCGGCGACCTTGGCCATGGTGATCGCCGTCTGCACGCGGGTGGGCTGGCCCACGCCTTCGAGCGCGTCCTGCAACGCCAAGGCGTTGATGACCGTGGCGAGCATGCCCATGTAATCGGCCCGGGCCCGGTCCATGCCCCGCGTCTTGCCGGCGATCCCCCGGAAGATGTTCCCGCCGCCGACGACGATCGCGATCTCCAACTCGAGATCGCGACGGGCGTCGGCGATCTCGGTCGCGATGCGTTCGACAATGGTCGCATCGATCCCGAAGCCGATGTCCTCGGCGAAGGATTCACCCGAGAGCTTCAACACCACCCGGCGGAAGCGACTCCCCGCCATGGATCAGTCCTCACCGACCTTGATACGGGTGAACTGCTTGACCGTCACACCGGATCCGAGCCCGTCGACCAACTTCGCGATCGTGGTCTTGGGTTCCTTGACGAATCCCTGCTCAAGCAGGCAGTAGTCCTTGTAGAAGCCGTTGAGCCGACCGGTGACGATCTTCTCGATCACATCGTCGGGCTTACCCTCGTTGCGGGTGAGCTCGGTCAGGACTTCGCGCTCCTTCTCGAGCGCGTCGGCCGGAACGTCGTCCTTGCTCACGTAACGGGGAGCGGCGCTGGCGATGTGCAGCGCGATGTCGTGCGCGACCTCGCGCGCCCTGGCGTCGTCGGGGCTGACGCCCGCGAGTTCCACCAACACACCGATCGTGCCCCGGTCGTTCTGGATGTGCTTGTAGCCGTCGAGCACACCGGTCGAGGACTCATATCGGGCCACCCGGCCGAGTTCGATCCGCTCGCCGAGCGTCGAACCCATTTGGGTGATGGTCTCGCCGACGGTCGAACCGGCGTACGCCTGACCGGCGAGGTCGGCATCACCGTCGCGCGCCACCTGGACGGCCAACGCGTTGACGAACTCCTTGAAATCGGAGCCCTTGGCTACGAAATCGGTCTCGCAGTTGAGTTCGACGACCGCGGCAACCCCGCCATCGACCACGACCTCGATCGCGCCCTGATCAGCGGCCCGACCTTCACGCTTCGCGGCGCCGGATAGACCCTTCTTCCGCAACCAGTCCTTGGCCGCTTCGATGTCACCACTCGTTTCGACGAGTGCCTTCTTGCAGTCCATCATGCCGGCGCCGGTGAGTTTCCGGAGCTGCGCGACGTCCTTGGCGGCAATATCAGCCATTCGTGGTCTCACCTGCTTGCTCGGAGACCGCCGCGTCCGCGGCGGGGGTCGACGGGGTCTCGGTCTCTCCGGATGCCTCGGCGGCATCGAGGCCGGCGGCATCCCTGCCGATGACGGGCGCGTCGGCGGCCTTGGACTTGGCCTCGGCCAGACGCTGCTCGCGGGCAGCCTGCTGAGCCGCGGCCTCATTGCGGGCTTGGGCTTGAGCTTCCGCCTTGGCCTTCTCTTCTTCCGGGCTCAACACCTTCGGCGCCACGGTCTCGGCCTTCGTGCCCGGGCGCGCGCCCTTCTTCTGGGCCAGGTGGCGGCCTTCGTCGACCGCATCCGCGATCACCCGGCACATGAGGTTCGACGAGCGGATCGCGTCGTCGTTGCCCGGGATGACGTACTGGATGATGTCGGGGTCACAGTTGGTGTCGACGATCGCGACCACCGGAATGCCGAGGCGGTTGGCCTCGGTCACTGCGATGTGCTCCTGCTTGGTGTCGATCACGAAGATCGCACTCGGGAGCTTCTCGAGGTTGCGGATCCCGCCGAGGTTCCGATCCAGCTTGACGACCTCGCGCTTGACCTTGAGGCCTTCCTTCTTGATCATCTGCTCGACTTCACCGGTCGCGACCAGGCGCTCCATCTCCCGGAGCTTGGCCACACGGGTGTGGACCGTCTGGAAGTTGGTGAGCATTCCGCCGAGCCAGCGGTAGTTCACGTACGGCATGTTGCAGCGCTGGGCCATCTGTTGGATGGGCTCGCGAGCCTGCTTCTTGGTCCCCACGAACAGGACCGTGCCGCCGTCGGCGACGGTGCCGCGGACGAATCGATAGGCGGTGTCGATGCGTTCCAGCGTCTGCTGGAGATCGACGATGTAGATGCCGTTGCGCTCGCCGAAGATGAAACGACGCATCTTCGGGTTCCAACGGCGCGTCTGGTGACCGAAGTGAACTCCGGCCTCCAGCAGCTGCTTCATAGTGACGACAGCCACGCAGGGTGTCCTTTCCTCTGGTTGGTCCTCCGCCCGGGCAGCGTCTCCGGAGGGATCCGGAGACGACCATTGGATTGCCGGGCGTGCGAGATCTCGAATCACCGAGGCGATCGAGTCGGGCGGCAGTGTAGCCGGGACCCCGCGGCCGACTCCGAGCCGCCCGACCGAGACCGGCCCGGCGTCGTACCGGGCCGCTACCTGGTGCCTACCGGGCGCCGCAGCATCGCGGGTGCATATGCGATGACCTGCCCGTATTGCACTTGGCTCTGCGCGTAGACCACCCGATGGGCACCGGCACCGAGGCCGATCGGGACCCCGACCGATTGACGGGACCCGAGCAGCCGACCCGTGCGCACATCGAGAGTGTGGATCTTGGCGAAGGTGTCGTGCACGATCATCAGACCGTCGACGACGGCTGGCGAGTCGGCGAGTGCGGGGCTCGGCAGCTCCGTCCGCCACCGGGCCACACCGCTCTCGATCACCACCGAGAATGCCGTGCCGTAGGAATCGAGCCCGAGGACGGCGTCGCCCACGTGCACCAGGCCCATCGTCGCCCCGGCTCCGGAGAGCAGCGGCCGCGACCAGCGCGGGCGGCCGTCGGCGAGCGAGAACGCCCGCAACTCCCCGGCATCGCCGTCGCCGGTGACCACGAGCAGGTTCGAGCCCACAACCATCGGGACACCCGTATCGGGACCCAACGTGGTGGCCCATCGAACTGCCCCGGTGCCGGCATCGATAACCTGCAGCCGGGTTTCGGTGTCGGTGCCCGTGAGCGCGATCACGGCACCGGTCGCGGTGTCGGCCACTAGGCGACCGCGCGGGGGCGCGGCGGCCGCTGTCGTCCACCGCACCGCCCCGGTCGCCAGGGAGAACCCGGTCAGTCCGCCGTGGTCCGTCGCGCCGACCACGACCCCATCCGGCCCGTCACCCACAATGGCAACCCCGCGGGCCCGATCGGTCGGGTCGCTGATCGCGGCCCGCCACCGGGACGCGCCGTCGACCCGGTCGAGCAGTTCGAACCCGTCGACCGCGCCGACCGCGACCGAGTCGTCACTCACGGCCAGGTACGGCTCGGCATCTTTGACGTCGGCAACCCAGCGTTCCTCGCCCGTGTCGGTCGTCAGGGCGGTGACGGCGTAGGGACCGACGACGAACACATCAGCGCCCTCGACCACCATTTCGGACGGGTCGTTCAGCAGGTCGTGGGACCACACCGGTTGGATGTCGGCGCGATGACGGGTGTCGAAGGGGTCGGCGTGACCGACCCGCGATCCCGCCGCGAGCCGGACCGGGTGGTCAGACGCCGCGAGTTGGACGATGCCCATGGCTGCGACTGCAGTGACCAGGATGCCGGCGCCAACGATCCAGGGCCACGACGGTCGGCCCGTGCGGGATCGGGATGCCCGGTGCCCCGGATCCGGCTCGGGCGGCAGCTGGGGGTGGGATCGAGGTTGGCGTTGGGGTTGCTGGTTCATCGGAGACCTCCATGTCTCGTGGTGGGTATTCGGATCTTGGGAGTGCAGCCGGGCACGCGGTCCGCGCACCTCAGCCGAACCCCGGAGGTGAGCCGGGGAGCGGAATGTCGCCTCGGGTCACCTGCGAAATGGCATCGCCGAGATTGAGTTCGGCGCGCCGGATGAGGACGGGCTCCACAGCACCGCGGATCCCCTGGAGCCAGCCGACACACGTTGGAGCTCGGCCTTCCAATGCGAGCCGCACCTCCCGCATCGCGTCGGGATCATCCACGATCGCCGAGTGATCGCGGAAGCCGTCAGGGTCGGTCATGACATGACGCGCGCCGGGGAGTGCGGTCTGCCCCGCCGGCACCACATAATCGTCATCGGCGCCCACCGAGGTGACGTCCATCTGGTCGGGCAGCGGATCGCGCCACAGGCGCCGCATCAATCCGGACTCCTCGGCGAGTTGGGACGTCGACCGGCCCCCGGACGGTGGGATCGCGCCACCGGCCAGCGATTCGGCGTGCTCCAGGATCGCCTTCCCGCGCGGGTTCGACCGGACTTCCTGGGCAACGCTCGCGGCCGGCGCGCCGAGATGCGGCGACGACAATGAGACGACGTTGCCGAGCGGCGGCAGCGTCGGGTCGGCCGGGTCGTATACCAGTTGCATGAACACATCGACCACCACACCACCCTGGGAGTGGGCGATGAGGTCGACCTCCCGGCCCGGCTGCTCGACCTGCATCGTCCGGAGTTGATTCCGCAGGCCGTAGGCCTTCACCACGAGATCACCCCAGGTGTCGGAGGCTTCGTAGGACCCGCCCTTGGGTGCATACGAGAACCACTGCGTCTCGTCAGTGCGATAGCCGAGTGCGTTCGTGTCGAGGCCGAAGGTGTGGCCCGTACGCCGATCGGTGCTGCTGTTGATCCCGCCCACCGCCATCAGTCGGTGCCCCGATCCGCCTCCGCCCGGCCCGGCCGTCGCGTCGACGCTGCTAGTGCAGTCGGATCGGGACCGCACGTACGCGGCGAAGCGCGACGCCATCGATCGGGCGTCGGCCAATGCCGTTCCCACCGGCGTATGCCCGAGGACGAATCGCGTCGCCATGATCGACGGCGTCGCCAACACGCTCCCGACCTCGACCCAGCCGTGGAGGAACGCGCCGGCGCCCGCAACAGCTCGGTCCCACCAGTCGGGTTCGGGTTCGAGTTCGAGACCAGGAATTCCCCGAGGCAGGTGCAGCGCGTCGGCCAACGACCGCGCCTCGCCCGCCGGCGTAGCGAGGCCCTCCTGATCGGTGTGGTGGGCCGGGACCAACCGCACCACCGCGGCGAGATCGACGGGCTGGAAGAGTTGCATCGGGTCGACGTAGGTCTCGCCCACCCGGAGTGCGAAGTGCACGACGCCCGCCTCGTGCTCGGGGCCGCTCCCGCCGGCGACGGCGATGACCTGACCGGTCACGACCCGGTCGCCGCGCCGGACACTGACCGCGGCAACGAACGAGGCCGACGTCCGCAACCGATCGCCGTGATCGATCACGACGTGCAACGCGCCGGCGACCGGACCGGCGAAGGTCACAACACCGCCGTGGGCGGCCCGTACCGGAGTTCCTGCCGCCGCGCCGAGATCCGCACCGCGATGGCCAGGGCCATAGGTCGACCTCGGCGCAACGAACGGTCGCGTGACCGCCCCCGGCACCGGCCGCACCCACCCCGTCGCCGCTGCCGACGCAGCACCCGCCGGCACCCCGAGGAAGACGAGCGCAACGGTCAAGAGAGCACGAACAAGAGGTTGCGCCCACGACCACCGACCCGGCCGGCGAACGCCCAACACCGAGGCGCAACCGTGGCCCGAGCGGCCCGGCCCGAAGGGCCAAGAGCGGAAATGAAGTCTCACAACGCCTCCCGGGGCGTGCGCGAACACGGGAGGGGAAAGTGCGAGGGGAAAGTGCGAGGGGAAGGGTGCGAGGGGAAGGGTGCGAAGCGTAGTCAGCGCGACATATGCCGCGCTAGGGGTGCAACAGATTTAGCTGCGATCGGCAGGTGGCTCGATGAGCCGGCCTCGCAGTTGCAGGATCGCCTTGGTGTGGATCTGACAGACGCGGCTCTCCGTGACGCCGAGCACCGTGCCGATCTCGGCCAAGGTGAGCGCCTCGTAGTAGTAGAGCGTGAGGACGAGGCGCTCACGGTCGGGCATGCGATTGATCGCATCGGCCAGGAGATGCTTCATCTCCTCGACTTCGAACGCCGCCACCGGGTCGTTGACCTTGTCGGCCACGGTGTCGCCGACGGTCGTAGTACCGCTCCCCTTCTCGCCGGTGTTGACCACCTCGTCGAGCGCAACCACGCCCACGAAACTGATCTGGGAGAGCGTCTGGCTGAGTTCAGCTTCCGAGATGCCCATCTCGGCGGCCATCTCCGCGTCGTCCGGAGCGCGCTTGAGTTCGTTCTCGAGCTTCGAATAGGCCCGCTCGATCGCCCGGGCCTTGGACCGGATCGAACGCGGTACCCAGTCGATCGACCGCAACTCGTCGATGATTGCGCCCTTGATCCGACTGATGGCGTAGGTCTCGAACTTGAAACCGCGCTCCGGGTCGAACTTGTCGATCGCGTCGATCAGCCCGAAGATCCCGTAGGACACGAGGTCGGATTGCTCGATGCTCTGCGGGAGCCCGGCGGCCACGCGGCCGGCCACGAACTTCACCAATGGGGAGTAGTGCAGGATCAGGCGCTCGCGAGCGTCGTTGGTGGGGTCGGCTCCGTATTCCGCCCACAACGCGGCGACGATTTCGGCGACGTCGGCTTTCGATGTCTCGAGGTCAGGCACGTGGATGCGTCGATTCGTAGACTGCCCGGAGGCGCTCGCGGGTCAAATGGGTGTAGATCTGGGTCGTCGCCAAGTCTGCATGCCCGAGCAGTTCTTGCACGGTCCGCAGGTCGGCTCCGCCTTCCAACAAGTGGGTAGCGTACGCGTGTCGGAGGGCATGCGGGTGCAATGTCCGCCCATCGCCCAGCGGGTGGCGCTCCAGGATCCGCCGAGCGTCGCGGGGCCCGAGCCGCCGACCGAGTTGGTTCAGGAACACCGCACGGGTCGATTCACCCTCTCGTTCCAGGGTCGGGCGTCCGTGGCGGAGCCATTCCGAGATCGCGGTCGTCGCCGGATCTCCGAGCGGGAGCCGGCGGATTTTGCTGCCTTTGCCGAGCACGGTGATCATCTGCCGGTCGAGATCGATGTCGCTGCGGTCCAGCCCGCAGCACTCCGAGACCCGCAGCCCGGCGCCGTAGAGCAGTTCGAGCACGGCGAGATCGCGGCGAGCGACCGCGAGTGCGGTGTCGTCGGGTGCGTCGGTGCCCTCGTCCTGACCTCGTGGGCTCACGCGGGTGCTCGCAAAGGCCTGATCCAACATGGCGTGGGCTTCGGTGATTCGGGGCACCCGCGGGAGCCGGCTCACGCCTTTCGGTGAACGCAAGGTGCGCCCGGGATCGGCTGCGAGCACTCCGTGGCGGGTGAGGTACCGGAGGAAGGAGCGGATCGCGGCGGCCTTGCGCGAAATCGTCGGCCGGGCGAACTGACGCGTGGTGAGGTAGGCGAGATAACGCCGGAGCGTCGCGTGGTCGAGGGCGTCCGGGCCGGAACACCCGCCGCGCTCGGCCCAGTCGACGAACTGGCGCACATCACGCTCGTACGCCTCGACCGTGTGCGGGCTCGACGCGGTCAGCGAAGTCACGAAGCCGTCGACGTCCCAGACCATGACGCTCGACGCTATCGGCACACCGTCGCCGAACGGCCGATGCTCGGTGGTCACACCATCCCGGTACGGTGCGCGCACCCGTCGTCGAGGTTGCCGCGGCGGGACATCACCACCATCGTGGTGTTTGCACGGGTACTCCGGCCCTCCTGATGTTTCGTCGATCAGGAAGTGTCCCGTGCTCGCCACCATCCCCAGCGCCACGTTGCTCGGCATCGACGGTCATCGCGTCGACGTCGAAGTCCATGTCTCCGGTGGACTCCCCGGCTACACCGTGGTCGGACTCCCCGACGCCGCCGGTCGGGAGTCGCGTGAGCGGGTCCGCGCCGCACTGCTGTCGTCGGAGCTGGCCTGGCCGCAGAAGCGGATGACCGTCAACTTGTCACCGGCCACGCTGCGCAAGTCCGGCGCCGGTCTCGAACTCGCGATCGCGCTCGGGTTGCTCGTGAGCGAGGAGAAGATCCCGGCTGCCGC
This sequence comes from Acidimicrobiia bacterium, assembly GCA_031362155.1. Lineage (GTDB taxonomy): Bacteria > Actinomycetota > Acidimicrobiia > IMCC26256 > JAENVU01 > JAENVU01. The sequence goes on from JANLRZ010000197.1 coordinate 20,304, forward strand.
GCTCGACGGCGTCGCCGTGCTCGGCGAACTCGGGCTCGACGGATCGATCCGCGCGGTGCCGGGCGCGCTGGTCCTCTCCGACACGCTGGTGCGCGCCGGGATCGAGACCGTGATCGTGCCGACCGCCAACGCCCACGAGGCTGCGCTCGTCCCCGGCTTGAAGGTCCGCAGCGCCCCGACCCTGTCGATGTTGTGGTTGTGTCTTCACGGCGAGGAACCGTGGCCCGACCCCGAACCGCCAATCGACACCGGCCTCGACGGCGACGACGACCCCGTCGACCTCGCCGAGGTGCGCGGGCTCGCAACGGCACGACTCGCCCTCGAGATCACCGCGGCCGGAGGCCACCACCTCCTGCTGAGCGGACCGCCCGGGTGCGGCAAGACGATGCTCGCCCGCCGCCTCGCCACGATCCTGCCGCCACTCGATCCCGACGAGGCGATCGAGGTCACCCGCATCGGATCGGTGTGTGGTGGCACGCCGGTCACCCGACTCGCCACCGACCGTCCGTTCCGAGCCCCCCACCACACATGCAGCACGCCCGCCCTCGTCGGCGGTGGATCCGGCCGCCCCCGGCCCGGCGAAGTCACCCGCTCCCACCGCGGCGTTCGCCAATGTTCCTAGAACTAACTGCGAGGAGCGAATCGAATGGGAGACTGCCAGCGTGGCTGAAACGACGAAGACAGGGAGCTATCTCGGCTATCGCGAGGAGCCGCTCTCCTGGGACGAGCTGCTCGAAATCTTCGACACCATGTTCGACGAAGAGGCGCGCGACCTCCGAACGTGGCCGCAAGCGATGCGCAACACCCACGTGTCCTGGACGGACGGGGAGGGAATCAACCACGAGGTCGAGAGCCTCGACGAACTGAGTGAGGCCTACGCTCGGGGGCTCACCGCCGTGGTCCGCATGTCCGATTCCATCACGTCGGGATACCGCGGGGCCTTCCTCTACGTGCCGGGCGGTCCACAGCCAGGCGCTCGGGTCGACCTCCACGGCGCGCCGAACGATGTCGACCGAAGGCTCGAAGTCATTCAGAGATATTTCCCCCGGCAGGAGGTTGAGGAGCCGCTCCTATTCCTCTCGTGGAGCGGCAAGCGAAGCCGGAAGATCGCCCGCTGCCTCCAAGGGGTCCTACAGACGCACCTTCCCTCAGTAAAAGTGTTCTTCTCGGAGACGAGCATCGACCCGGGCGACGATCCCGACCGCGCCATGCTCGAAGATGGACTTCTGCGGGCGGTGGCCGTGATCGCGGTGCTCACGAAGGAGGCGGCGTCGCGTCCGTGGGTGATTTGGGAGACCGCTGCGACTTGGGCGCGCGAGCGCGTCGTCATCCCGATCTTCGTAGGCGTGAAGCCGAGCGAGGTTGGCGGTCCCTTGACCGCGAAGTTCGAGGGTGTCGCGTTCCGCAATCGCGACCGAATGGATCAGATGCTCGTCCGCGCCGGTGCGCTCTGCGGCGTCGCCGACCCCGGGCCGATCACAGACGACGAATGGCGCAGCCTAAAAAAGCTCTAGGCGCTATCCGAGCGTCAACTGCTCGCCCAAGTCGATCAGCCGCTTCGCCTGCGTATGCGCCGGGAAGTACGCGGGACAGTCAAAGCGTTTGCCCGGCGTGGTTCGCTGACAGCCACCTTGGGCCACGACTCCTCCGATGGGGACCACTTCCCTGACCGACTATCTTGCCGACGACCTGATCCCAGGGAAGGCGCGCGCTCAGTTGGGCAGTTTCGAGGGACTGGCGGCAACCTTTGACTCCGACCCAAACGTCAGGGGCCGCGATCAGTTCGAACCTTTGGTCAAGTGGTGGCTAGAGACGGACCCCGAGTATCGAACGCTGCTCAGGAAGATCTGGCGCTGGCGCGACTGGCCCGGCAACGACGGCAACGATGTCGGTATCGATCTGGTCGCAGAGGCCTACGACGGCGGTACTTGGGCCATCCAAGCGAAGTGCACGCGTGCTGATCTGAGGGTAAGCAAACGGGAAGCAGACAGCTTCCTCGCCGCGTCGGGGAAGAAACCGTTTACCTTCCGGCTGCTGGTCACGTCTGCCGACGAGATCGGGCCGAATCTCGTGCGGACGTTGACGGATCAGTACATCGGTACGGGGACAGTCGTACGGTCCCGGCTGCTTGCGGCGGAGGTCGACTGGCCCACCTCGGTCGACGACCTCGCCTCCGGTGCTCCGCGTGTCCCTAAGACGCCTCGGCCACATCAACTCGCCGCGATCGAAGCAGTAGCTCGAGGGCTCGGCACCGGCGATCGCGGCCAGCTCATCATGGCGTGCGGGACTGGGAAGACACTCACGTCGCTCTGGATCACCGAACGGCTCGACTCCCGCTTGACCTTGGTGTTGGTGCCATCGCTGTCTCTGTTGAGCGCGGCGCTTGCCGACTGGGCTGCAAACCGACACGGGCCGTTCGTCGCTCTCGCTGTCTGTTCGGACGAGACCGTCACGTCAACCAACGACCCGGCGATGTTCCGAGCGGGGGAACTGGGGCTACCGGTCACCACCGACCCGCGCGAGATTTCGCGGTTCCTCGCTGGTACGGACCGGCGTGTCGTGTTCGCGACATACCAGTCATCACCGAAGATCGCAGAGGCTTACACGCACGGCGATCTCGCACCGTTCGATCTGGTCATCGCCGACGAGGCGCACCGGCTCGTCGGTCCCGGCAACTCGCAGTTCACGACGGTCCTCGACAACGACGCGATCCCGGCGAAGCGACGGCTGTTCATGACCGCGACTCCCCGGTACTTCACCGGCCGGGCGATCCGAGACGCGGCGCAAGACGACTTCGAGGTCGCGTCGATGGACGACGAGACGAAGTTCGGTGCGGTCCTGCACCAGCTCAACTTCTCCGAAGCCATCAGAGACAAACTTCTCAGCGACTATCAGGTCGCTGTGGTCGTGATCGACGACCCGACCTACCGGACCTGGGCGCAAGATCGGCGGTTCGTCACCCGCGACGGGATCGAGATCACCGACGCCGGGACGCTCGCCAGTCAGATCGGTCTCGCGAAAGCGATGCACACCTACGGCCTGCGCCGCATCATCTCGTTCCATCACCGCATCAAGAACGCTGCGGACTTCGCTTCGACACTCCCCGACGTGATCGACTGGATGCCGACCGAGGAACAGCCGACCGGTTCGCTGTGGTGTGAACACATCTCCGGGAAGATGACCGCAGGACGGCGACGCGTCCTCCTCGACCAACTCCGCGAGCTGGACAACGCCGATCGTGGAGTCGTCGCCAACGCTCGTTGCCTCAGCGAAGGGGTCGATGTGCCAGCCCTCGACGGT
>JANLRZ010000217.1:0-14145 GCA_031362155.1 Acidimicrobiia bacterium
ATTGAGCACCCGGTTGTACACCAGGTTCGCGAGGTTGTGGGCGCTCGGGTTCCCCATGTACACGCCGACCGCATCGCGACCGTCCCGCTCCATGATGGGCAACAGACGGGCCTCGATCTCGGCGAAGGCTTCGTCCCACGTCGCGTCGTGCCACGTGTCGCCCCGGCGGATCTGGGGCGTACGAATCCGGTCCGGGTCGGCGTCGAGTTGTTTCAGTGCCGTGCCCTTCGGACAGAGATATCCCGCACTGAACACGTCGTCTTTGTCGCCGCGGACCAGGGTGAGTTCGTCACCGTCGAGGTGAAGCTCCAGGCCGCAGGTCGCCTCACATAACGGGCAGGTCCGGTACTCGATCCGTTTCGCCATTCCCGAAGACTAAGGGCTGGAGCGAACGCACGGTTCGGATAGGCAGGGACCTCTACGATTCGCCGTATGAGCACTCCTGAGCGTTTGTACTTTCGTCAGCTGTTGGCCGGGCGCGATTTCGCGGCGGCGGATCCGATCGCCCAACAGATGGTGAACTTCGCGTACCTCGTCGGCGATCGCGAGACCGGTGAAGCGCTCGTCATCGACCCGGCCTACGCGATCCAAGAACTCGTCGATATCGCCGGCGTCGACGGACTCGCCATTACCGGCGCGCTCGTCACCCACTACCACCCCGACCACGTCGGTGGATCGATGGCCGGCTGGGACATCGAGGGCGTCGCCGAACTCCTCGGTATCGACGGCGTCGACGCTCCCATCCACGTCCACCGCGAGGAAGCCCACGGAGTCAAGCGGGTGACCGGTGCATCCGACTCGGATCTCGTCCTGCACGACAGCGGCGATGTCGTCACCGTCGGCGCGGTCGACGTGACACTCCTCCACACGCCCGGGCACACCCCTGGCAGTCAGTGCTTCCTGGTCGACGGTCGACTCGTTGCGGGCGACACGCTCTTTCTCGACGGGTGTGGTCGTACCGACCTGCCCGGTGGCGACTCCGACGAGTTGTACTACTCACTCACCCAACGGCTCGCGACGGTCTCCGATGACACCGTGCTCTATCCCGGCCACCTCTACTCGGCGGAACCCTCGGCCACCATGGGCGAGACCCGGCAACGCAACTACGTCTTCCGTCTCCCCTCCCTCGAGCAGTGGCGCACCATGATGAGCAGATAGCCCCTAGTGTCCCCGCCTATGGCTGATGCACCTTGGGATGGGGACGCGGTTTCGTTGGTCGAGGCGTTTCGCGCTGGGACCCGGAGTCCACTGGAAGAACTCGACGCGACGCTGGCGGCGATCGAGGCGTCGGAGATCAACGCGTTCTCCTACGTTGATCCCGATCAGGCCCGCGCCGCCGCCGCCGTCGCCGATGTGAGCCAACCCTTCGGCGGCGTGCCCATCGGCGTCAAGGAACTCGATACGGTCGCCGGCTGGCCCGCCACCGAGGCATCCGTTCCTCTGAAGGACGAGATCGCCGCCCAAGACTCCACCAAGGTCGCCCGACTCCGCCGCGCCGGCGCGATCCCCATCGGCCTCACGACGTCGTCGGAGTTCGGGGGCGTCAACCTCACCTACACCCGGCTCAACGGCGCGACCCAGAACCCTTGGCACGCCGAGCACACGCCGGGTGGATCTTCCGGCGGGAGCGCGGCCGCCGTTGCCGGCGGACTCGTGACCATTGCGACCGGCGGCGATGGCGGGGGTTCCATCAGGATCCCGGCCGGTTTCACCGGGCTGCCCGGCCTCAAGGCCACGTACGGACGGATCCCCAAAGGTCCCGAAATGGTCATGGCCTCCCTGACCGCGGTGAGCGGGTGTCTGAGCCGCTCCGTGCGCGACATCGCTCGCTACTTCGACTCCATCAACGGCTTCGACCACCGCGACCCGTACAGCCTGCCGCGCGTCGAAGGGTGGGAGGCCGGACTCGGCACCCTCCGCGAATCCCTGCGCGGCAAGAAGGTCGCGGTGTCGATCGATCTCGGCAGCGCGACGGTCGACGACGAGGTCGCGGCCGCCGTCGACATCGCCGCCCGGGCGCTCATCGCCGATGCCGGCCTCGAACTCGTCGACATCCCGATCAAGACCCCCGAACTCTCGTACGAGTGGGCGCTCTCGGGGCTCAGCGAAATTGTGATGCGCCTCGGCGACCGCTACCCCGACTGCGCCGATGACCTCACCCCCGAGATCAAGTTCGGCATGCAGGTCGTCGGCGATTTGTACGACATCAAGGCGCGCGCTCGGATCGAAGCGCAACGCGTTCGCATGAACGAGACGATGGCGGCAATTTTCGACCAGGTCGACTTCGTACTCGCGAGTACCAACCCGAACGTTGCGTTCGGATCCAAGGGGCCGCTGCCGACCGTTGTGAACGGCGTCGAGGCCGGACCGGGCAACAACGGCGCACTCACCATTCCGGCGAACATCTTCGGCAGCCCGGCGATGCAGATTCCGGCCGGATTCGTCCGGGGTCTGCCCGTCGGTCTGCAGGTCCTCGGCAAGCACCACACTGAGCCACTCCTGCTGGAACTCGCCCACATCGTCGAACAAGCCCGCCCCTGGCCCCTAGTAGCTACCTAACTGCTCGTACTTGTCTGCTCCTTCGGCTCTCGCAAATGTCGGGTGCGGGCATCACCCGCGGTGACGCTGGGACGCCTACGGAGCTGCTCGCCTCCGCTCGTTCCTCGCTCCGGCTCGGTCTGACTACCCGTACGCCTCTGCTCCGGCTCGGGTTACGCGGGGTCGAAGATGACTGGGAGGGCATCGGGGCCGCGGAAGGCGTAGCCCTGAATCACCGGCGGCGAAGCGTCGGGGTCGAGTCGGAGGTTGGGCAGCCGGCGCAGGATCGCTTCCAGTCCCGCTCGCAACTCCAGCCGCGCGAGGTGCATCCCCAGACATTGATGGGGACCCGTCCCGAACGCCAGGTGGTGCTGCTGGGGGCGACCCAACTTCCACTCGTCGGCGTCGTCGAACCGATCGACATCGCGGTCGGCCGAACCCGTCAACACATTCACCGGCGAGCCCGCCGCGATCGGACATCCGGCCACCTCGGTATCGACCGCCGCGATCCGACTCACCATCGTCACCGACGTCTCCCAGCGCAACGTCTCTTCGATCACCTCGGGGATCAGCTCCGGGTCGGCGACAACACGCGCCAGATCGTCGGGGTGCGTGAGCAATGCGCACAGTGCGTTCCCCAACACCCGGAACGTCGTCTCCGCCCCGGCGGGAAGCAGCAACCGCAGGAACCCGTAGATCTTCTCGTCCGACAGCCGTTCACAGTCGACCTCGGCGTGCACCAATTCGGAGAGGAGGTCACCAGTCGGGTTCGCACGCCGATCGGCCACGAGCGGTTCGAGGTAGTCACGCATCCCGACCGACGCCGCCATCCCGCGCTCGTGATGCAGTGGACCCATGTTGATCTCCTCCGCCCAGCGCGCGAACTGCGCGTGATCCTCGAGCGGCACCCCGACGATTCCGCAGATCACCTGGACGGGATACTGCGACGTGACCGCGGCGACCAGATCGGCGCGCCCGAGCGGCGCGATGTCGGCGAGCAGTCCGTCGATCACGGGCCGGACCAGTTGGGCATCCCAACGGTCGAGGACCGATGCCCGGAACGCGTGGGCGACCAGGTTGCGGTACTGGCGATGCTCCTTGCCGTTCATCGCCAGGATGAGATCGCCCATGTACTGACCGATGACGTCACCGTTGATCGAACTCGAGAACGTCTCCCAATCCCGCAACACCCGTTCGGCATCGGCGTACCTGCTCACATGGAAACTCGTTCGGGGATCGAACCCCGAACCCTCGAACTCGATGACCAGATCGGACGCGCGGGCGTCGGCCCACATCGAGTACGGCTGGAAGGTCATCCACTCCGTCTCGCTCATCGGCTGTTGGTACTCGGCCATGGGATCAACTCCTCGTGCCGTTCATCGCGTCTCGAATCTGACACGGTAGTCAGGTTCGCTGGGGACCGACCGTGACCCGGGCCCGGTCGCGTACGCTGGCGGAATGGCCCGCATCCCACTTCCCGATGGCGACCAACTCGACGTCGTCAAAGCGCTCTCGCTCCGGCCCGAGTTCGCGGCCGCGGTCGGCGGCTACGACGGCGCCGTGTGGAAGAGTTCGCTCGACTGGCGACTCCACGAGTTGGTGCGCATGCGAGTGGCGACCATCAACGAATGCACCGTGTGCCTGGGCTGGCGCACCCCCATGGCAGTCGAGGCCGGCGTGACCGACGAAGACCTCGCCGCGGTCACGAACCCCGACGATCCTCGCTTCTCCCCCGCGGAATCGGTGGCGCTCGAATACGCGGCGCGGTTCTGCACCGAATCGGCGCGTATCGACGACGCGTTCATGACGCGACTCGGCGCACACTTCGATTCCGGCGAAACCGTCGAACTCACGCTCGTCATCGCGAAGTACCTCGCGATGGGTCGCTTCATGCAGGTCCTCGGACTCGATCAATCCTGCTCACTCCAGATGACCAGCGCGGGTGATGTCGTTGCGACGTGACCCGAACCGGCACCCGTGAACTTCGAACCCGAATCGATCATCGTGTGCGTCGACTGTGGCGGCCGCGCCCATCTCGTGCAGCACGCTGACCCGGAGTCGCCGTACACCGAGGGCGACATCGCAACGTACCGCTGTGAGGATTGCCTCGACCGCTGGGACCTCGTCGTGACCGCCGCGGATCTCGATCCCGATTCCGAGGCCTGATACCTCCGGCCGTTCAGGGTGGCATTACGGGCGGGTGTTCCAATCGGTGATCTTCGGGGTGCCGTCGGGCACCAGGACCGGGTCGGGGAACTCCACCCTCGCTCGCAGCTTGGCCTGGCCGCCGATGGTCGCCTCGAAGGTCACCCGCCGCGTCGTGTAGATGCCGCCACCCGGCAACGACACCGGGATGAATGGCGTGCTCGTCGCAACGGGAAGCCCCTCCAGCTCGAAGGTGTCGGCCACGACGCCCCGTTCGAGCCGGAAGGCACGGCTCCCACCGAGGTCGGCTCGTACGGTGGTCGAGGGGAGGTAGACCGTGCCCCAGACGAATGCCGACGCCACGTTGCCGCTCCCGTTGTTGTCGAAGAAGAGGGCGTCGCAGGAACAGGCCGAGCTTCGCGAAACCACCGGTGTCTGGGTTCCCTTCAGCCCCACGCTGTCCAACGCCACCGTGATCGATCCGCGTCTGCCACCACGGGTCTCGACGTGAAGGACGACATTGAGATCAGCCAGCGCATCGGGGCCGTCGACGCCGGGGAGTGGGAACCGCGCCTCCGAAACGTCGCAGTTGACGGTCCGCTGCGACCAGGTGTTGATGCTCGCGGGCAGATCATCACACTCGATCGGGAGGCCCAGCCCAGTGACCTCGAGCCACAAGCGGCGAATCCGCACCCGATTGTCCTCATCGTCGCCATCGCGGTTCTCGGACTCACGATGCGAGACGTCGAGCTGCAGGGTCTCGAGCCGAGCATTCGCCGTGAACGGGTTCGGCACCTTCATCGTGACGGTGGCATCCCGACTCAGATCGCCTTCGGCGTAGTTGACGTTGACAGGTCCACAATCGTCATTGCGGGTGCAGTTCCGCTCGGTGATCGGATCGATCGATTCCGGGGGGGACGCGGGCCAACTGATGTTCCCGTCGCCGACCGCTTCGCGTGGCGCGACCGGACCAAACGACTCGACCCGTTCCGCGGGGCCCGCCGGTGCACCGGACACCGACAAGCGCTGACCAGCACCCTCGACCGCAAACGGGCACAGTTCGACGCGGGCCGGGCTCTCGATCCGGATGTTGCTGTTGCTCCCGAGCACGAGTTCGGCACCCGGTACACCGAGGTCGCACGCGCCCGCGCCCGTGGCCTCGTTGGCCTGGGTAGCCGCGGCGTAGGCCTGCGGTTCCGTCGTCCACCCCGAGCGCTCTCCCGCGACGACCGTGACGTGTTGCCCACGGGAATCGCCGATCGTCCACCGGCTGTCGCCGGATCCACGCTTGGACCGGTCGTAGAAGTCGAAGTCGAAGTAGTGCACGCCGCGCTTGAGCCAGACCACGACGTCGCGCCGACACGAGCCGTCGGTGAGTTCGTTCAGCCAATCGACGTTCCAGTGGATGCCGGGTTCGAGGGCGACAACGCCATTGCCGTCGCGGATCGACCGGCACGCATCCTCGGTCTCGGCGAAGGTATCCGCTCGCTTCCCGTCGAGCGTGTCGAGTCCGGATCCGAACCCTGGATCGGCGACCGACGCTCTGCTGCGACACCGCAGCGGTGCTGCAAAGATGCGGGCTCCATTGGATTCCTTGCACCCTCCCGTCGCGCCAAACAGGTCATCGGACGCGTCGATGGTGACCCGGTGGATGTCCGCACTGGTCTCGCCGGGATCGCCATTCGCCCACCAGGCGCCCTGAGTCTTGATTCTGCCGGGACTGTCGACGTCGATCGAATGCTCGCCACCGTTGAGTCCGAGGACCGCGTAGGCGGGAATGCCCCGCGCGGCATCGCCGACGGGAACCCCGGAAGCGTCGAACCCCTGGCACTTGACCGTGACGTCGCGCCGGAAGGCCGTCGACGTCTCGTTCATGACCGACCGGAGATCGGGGCACGGGACATACGCGCGGCCCGCGGTGCGGCGGGTCTGGGCGTAGGCGATGGCGGACTGCACCGCGTTGTCGGCGGCATACCGGTCGTACCGCTGACCCTTCACGATGTACCCGGACACGCCGTTCGCCGTGCCGAACTGGCCGAGCACCGGCACGAGCAGCCCAAAGATCACGAGCGTCACCAGCACCAGCACCAAACTCGCGCCCGCTTCGGAGGACCGATCGACCCGCGTGCTCATGGCGAGGGCACCTGGGTCACTCGGGTCGCATCCACGGTGAAATGGTACTGATCGTTCGGCTCGTTCCGGTCGGGGACATTCACGTCGATCTCGAAATGGTCGCTCGACGCGTCATCGGGATTCACCGACACTCCGTCTGCCCCCAGGTCGGGGATGACCACGGCCGTCGCGGTGACCGCGGCGCCCGTGCACGCAACGCGCACGACCTGCTTCCGCGTGCCGAACGTCCGCTCGGACCACGTGGCCGCGGCGAGTACGCCGGCGTCGGCCACGGGCGCATCGACCGCGACCTGCGACGGGAACTGCTGCCACGTGAACGTGACGAGCACCGACGTCGCACCGGGAGGTGCCGGGCAGTTACCCGCGCCGCCACCGACCACAACGCCGGTCGCGCCTTCGACATCCGGCACCCAATACGTGGAGACCAGCTTCGGAGCGCGAGATCCTTCGAGGCGGTTGTTGACGATGGTGGTCGTACGGAATGCGGTCACGATCATGGCGCCGATCGCCGCCATGATGATCCCGAGCAGCGTGATCGCCACCAGGAGTTCCGTGAGGGTGAACCCGAGTTCGTCCCGGTCGCTCGACCGTGCGCGCCGGCGGATCACGGCACGCTCGTCGTCGTCGGGCTCAACGTGAGATCCCGTTTGATGATCGTGAGGGTCGTGCGACCTCGCGGGTCGGGCACGCCGCCGGAGAGGGCATCGACCCGCAGGTCGATCTGTTGCAGGCCGTGATCGGTCCCCCCGGCACAGTCGGTAAAGGTCAGGTCCGGGGACTGCGCGACGGTCGGGGTCACGGTCTGGACCACGGTCGGCCCCACGCCATTCCACGTCCGCACGCTGGTGATCGAGAGTCGGTAGTTCCTCGGGGCCGAACCCACACCGACCCCGCCGTAGTTCGCATCCGGGCACGGCTGATACGGCGCCCGCTGCATTGCCGCCGCGTAGGAGCGCACGATCGTCTCGGCGGCGCTCGACTTCCGGTCGATATCGGTGCTGATCAGTACCGACGCGATCGCGCCGATGATCCCGACCCCGACGATCCCGAGCAACGTCGTCGATACGAGGATCTCGACGAGCGTCTCGCCTCGTTCGCCTCGTTGCCTCATCCTCATCCCAACCTTGCGCCACCCTGCGTGGCGATACCGCCGGTCGGGAGCATAGATCCACATGTCCGAATCGTGTCGCTCGGCCACCCACCCGCCTCCCGACCGTTTGGCGCCTGGTGACGCCCTACCGACCACGAGGCGCCAAACGCTGCTTGTTGGGAGGGGTCGGCGGTCGTCTGGGACCGGTAACGTGCCGCCGTGCAGGTCCGCGCCAAGACACTGGAGTCGACGTGAGTGCCCTCGGAACCGACCCGTTCGCGGAGACCGACGACCAGCTGGCGCTCCGGGGCCTGGCTCGGGACGTCGCCGAACGGGCGCTGGCCCCTCGAGCCCGCCATGGCGACGAGACCGAGGAATTCCCGCAGCACTCCTGGGATGCGATCCGGGCCGCCGATCTGTTCGGGATCACCATCGGCGAGAGCTACGGCGGCATGGGCCTGGGCGATATCGAAGCGGCGATCGTGCTCGAGGAACTCGCCCGGGCCGACGTCTCCAGCGCGATCCTCGCCCAGCTGACCTTCAACGGCCCACCCCGCGCCATCGAGCACTTGGGATCCGACGCCCTCAAGGAGAAGTGGCTCCCGCTCGCGGCATCGGGAGAGGCACTGTTCTGCATCGGCATCTCCGAGACCGAAGCGGGCTCCGCGGTCGGCCATATGCGCGCCCGACTCACGCCGGACGGCGATGGATACCGTCTGAACGCCTATAAGAACTACGTCACCGGCGGCCACAAGGCGAAGGTGTGTCTCGTGTGGTGTCGCTTCCCCGGTAGTGAGGGCACCAAGGGAATCGGCGCGGTGATCGTCGACCTCGACGCCGCCGGCGTCAGCATCGCGGGTACCCACGAGAAGATGGGGTTGCGGGCCACGAGCGAGGCCGAACTCGCCTTCGACGACGTCCGTATCGAACCCGGCGACGTGCTCCTCTCCGCCGACGCCGACTCCAATGCGGCGTTCCGCACGTTGATCGGCCACATCAACCACGAACGCTGCGGGAACGCGGCCATGTGCGTCGGCGCCGCCCAGGGCGCGCTGGACTACGCAATCGGATACATGAACGACCGTGTCATCGGTGGTCGCCCACTGGCCGATCTCCAGGGTCTGCAGTGGAAGATCGCCGACATGGCGACCCAACTCGAAGGCGCCCGACTCTTACTCACACGCGCCGTCCATCTCGCCGGACCCCATGGCACTCCCCCACCACTGGAAACCGCCATGGCGAAATCCGCCGCGAACCTTGCGGCGAAGTTCGTGTGCGACGAAGCGATCCAACTGCTCGGCGGCTACGGCTATTCGCGCGAGTACCCAGTCGAACGCGTCTACCGCGACATCCGTGGGCTGTGCATCGGCGCGGGGACCGTCGAGATCCAGAAGAACTTCATCGGCTCGAACCTGCTGCGCGGCGCGACACCGAGCGGCGCGGGTTGGAACCCCGCACCCCGTTGACCGCATGACAATCCGCGCCACGTACCGCCACCCCCGTGCGGCCGCCTACCGCGCGTCCGGCGGCCCATGGGACGGCCCGACCCTCCCCGCGCTGGTCGGGGGCGCGCCCCGACTCGCCGGCGGGCTCCGAGAGCTGGGTGTCCGCCGCGGCCAGGTCGTGGCCTGGCAGGCCCCGAACTGGTCCGAGGTCGCAGATCTCTACCGCGCCTGTTGGCAGCTCGGCGCCATCGCCGCGCCGATCCACCACCAGGCGGGCGAGGCCGAGCTGGCGCGCCTGCTCGATCAACTCGGGCCGTCGCTCTTCCTCGCTCGCGACGAACTCCAAGCCCGCGTCGCATCGCTGAAGACCGCCACGCCCTACGACGGTTCCGACGCACGCGCCTCCGACCTCGCCGTCGTCTTGTGGACGGGTGGTTCCGAGGGCAACCCCAAAGGAGTGCTGCACACCCACCGCGGGTTGGCCCACAAGGCGACGACCATGGTTCGCGCGCACGGGCTCACGACGACCGACGCGGTCTTGATGCCCGCACCGCTTGCCCACATCTCGGGGCTCCTGAACGGGGTGCTGGTGCCGGGCGCCGCCGGAATGAACACGGTGCTGATGGAGCGATGGGATCCCGAGCACGCGTTGGACCTGATCGAACGCGAGCACATCTCCTTCATGATCGGTCCCCCAACATTCTTCGTCGGCCTGCTCGGCGCTGCGGGATTCCGTCCCGACAAGGTGGCATCACTGCGCTTGATCTCGTCGGGAGGCGCCGGTGTCACCGCCGACTTCGTCACCGATGCGCAGCGTCAGTTCTCCGCGCACGTGAAGCGCTCCTACGGCTCGACCGAGGCACCCACGATCACGACCTCGACCGCAACCGACTCACCGGACCGGGCCCTTCACACCGACGGACGCGTCGTGGGCCACACCGCACTCAAGGTCGGTCACGACGGCGAACTCCTCGTGCAGGGACCAGAGCTGTTCGCGGGATACATCGATCCGGCCCAGACGCGAGACGCCATCCGCCGCGGCTGGTTCCACACCGGTGACCTCGCCCGTCTCGACGACGGTTGGCTCACCATCACCGGCCGCAAGAAGGACATCATCATTCGTGCGGGCGAGAACATCGCCGCCGCCGAAGTCGAACGCATCGTTGCCGCCCATCCTGCGGTACGGGAGGTCGCTGCAATCGGTGAGCGCGACCCCCGTCTCGGCGAACGGGTCTGTGTCTTTGTCGTTGGCGACGCGAGTTTCGACCTCGAAGAGTGCCGGCGTTGGTTCGCCTCCCAAGGCGTCGCGAAATTCAAGACTCCGGAGCGGGTCGAGCACCTCGACGCCATGCCCACACTCCCCGCCGGCAAGATCGACCGCGCCCAACTGCGCTCGCGACTACTGCCCGCTCCCTGACCAGCAGGAGGCGTAGCGAGGAACGAGCGGAGCCGAGCCGCGAGGCAGTGAGCCCACGCCAACCACGCATGACCGAGATGGCGAACGTACGAGCCATTCAGCAGGAGGCGTAGCGAGGAACGAGCGGAGCCGAGCAGCTCCGTAGGCGTCCCAAACCTCCCCGACTCGGACCCCAAGATCGCTCGATCGGAAGCCGAAGGAGCCGAAATTAGGCAGGGTCGTGGGCGGTGAGTGCGAACGCGATACCCCGATCAGGGTCCTCGACTGCGACCCGGAGCACCCAGCCGGTCGCACCGATCCCCATCGCATCCCACACGTACCACCGCAGCCGCGCCGCCCGTCGGCCCAACTCATCAGGGTCGAGCGGCCACTCGTCGCCGAACTCGACGAGTTCGGCCAGGACCATCCACGCGTCGAACCTCCCCGCGGCGGCACCTCGACGACGACCGTGCGCCCCCCCACTGGCACCGGCCCATCCCAACCAGGCCAGCGCATCGGCGAGATCGACTTCCGCCAGTCGCACTTCGGGCCCGTCGATTTCGCCGATCGCCGCCCGGGCGTCGCCGCGGACCGCGACGGTCGTCGCGTCGCCGTCCGCGGTCCATGGGTGCACCAGATCCCGCAGCGTGCGAGCGACGGCCGTCTGATTGATGCGCTCAGCGCCGGTCGCAACTTCAGTCACGGAACCCGACGGGTTTGGTCCCGGCGACGGGAATTCGGCGCGGTCGGCGTGGTATTCGGCGACCGGATACGCGGGCTCCCAGACGCACAACCGTGTCGGAATCTCCAACGGGTCGGGGCCGGGCATCGCAACGTTCGAGAGATCTGCGCCGCGCACGACGCATTCGTGCAGGCACATCGCGGCGGTGGGCGTCGACGGAACGAACGGTGCCAGATCGGTCCAGTCGTGGCCGGCGGCCGCGACCTCGGCCAACGGACCGAGGCCGAATTGGCCGGCGATGTCGGTGAGCATCCGGGCCGCGTACTCGGCCGGCGCCTCGAGCGCGAGCCGATACTCCACGTGATTGGCGGCCGGCCAGAGCTGCTTCCCCCGCTCGACGGCCTTCCGGCACCGATCGCGCAGATCGACCAGATCGGCCCACGAGCGAGCGTCACAAAGACGATCAGTCGCGCGCAGGATCTCGTCGAGATCGCCGACTTCGACGAGGTCGCGCAGGTCCTCGGTCACGATCGCGTCACAGCACGCTGAGCCCGGCATCGACCTTGGCGCGCAGTGCTCGTCCCAGCCGATCCCGATGGAAGGACGCATCACCGAAGCTCACCTGATCGAGTTGGGCGCGCTTCATATACAGGTGCAGATCGTGTTCCCACGTGAAGCCGATGCCTCCGTGGACTTGGAGCGCGCTGGCCATCACCCGCTTCGATGCATCGGTCGCCCAGATCTTCGCGGTCGAGGCCGCGATCGACGCGTCGGGATCGTCGACGCTCAGACTCCACGCCGCCCAGTAGGCACTCGAGCGGATGCCTTCGACATCGACGAGCATGTCGGCGCACCGGTGCTTCACCGCTTGGAACGACCCGATCGGTCGACCGAACTGCACTCGCTCCTTCGCGTATTCGACGGCCATAGTCATCGCGACCTCACTGGCGCCCAGCAGTTCGAGCGAGGCGGCCGTGGCTGCGAGATCGAGGACGCCGTCGGCGAGGTCATTCCCGCCGATGCGTCGAGCGGGCACTTCGTCGAAGCGGAACCGACCGAGTGGTCGACTCAGGTCCATGGCTGCATCACGGTCGGGACGCAGCTCGTCGGGGACCTCGACCAGGAACACCTCGTCACCGTCGTCGGCACCCGAGGCCACGACGATGGCGAGTTCGGAGACCGATGCGAATGCCACCGGGTCCGAAACGCCGGTGATTCGGCCTGTGGCCGACGCCATCAGCGACTCGGGACGCCGGCAGTACACGACACTCACCGGAGTCCCGGCGAGGACCGCCGTGACCAACTCGGAATCACCGATCCGACTCCCCACCGAGATCGCAATGGCCGCGGGGGTCCAGGGTGCCGGCACCGTGTGGCGGCCGGCCTCTTCGATCAGCACGGCCAGCTCGACCAGCCCGAAACCCAGGCCACCGTCGGCTTCCGGGAGCGCAACTCCCACCCAGCCGAGATCGACCATCGCCGCCCAGAGCTCCGGGTCCCAGCCGTGCGCCGATTCGTGGGCAGCTCGCACGCGGCTAGTCGGACACTGATCGTCGAGGAACTCCCGCGCCGCGTCTCGCAGCGCCAGTTGGTCCGGCGAGAAGTCGAAATCCATGGTCGGTCGACCCTAGTTCGGCTCGTGACGGCGTTCGCCGGTTCCACTGGGTAGATTGCGAAGGACGAGGACCGAGACTGCCGAGGAGCACGAGTGACCGAAGAGACGCCCGCCTACTTCCGCCACGGCGACTCCGAAATCGAACTCCCGGTGGTGCGAGGCACCGAAAACGAGTTGGGTGTCGATATCGCCAAGCTGCGGGCGAAGACCGGCATGATCACCCTCGACTACGGGTTCGTCAACACGGGCGCCACCGAGTCGGCCATCACCTACATCGACGGCGACGAGGGAATCCTTCGGTACCGCGGCATCCCGATCGAAGAACTGGTCGAGCGTGACTCCCCCAGCTTCTTGGAGACGTCGTATCTGCTGATCTACGGACACCTGCCGACCGAGGCCGAACTCGACGAGTGGCGGTTCGGCATCCGACGACACACCTTGCTGCACGAAGACTTCAAGAGCTTCTTCGGCGGGTTCCCGAAGGACGCGCATCCGATGGCGGTGTTGTCCAGTGCGGTGAGCGCCCTTTCGACCTTCTACCAAGACAGCGACGACCCGCACGACGCGGACCAAGTGCAGCTCTCGATCCAGCGGCTCATGGCCAAGATGCCGACGATCGCGGCGTACTCGTACAAGAAGTCGATCGGCCAGCCGTTCCTCTACCCGAACAACGAACTCGATCTCATCGAAAACTTCCTCACGATGACGTTCGCAGTTCCGTCGGAGCGCTACGAGGTCTCGCCGACCACGGTCCATGCGCTCAAGCAGCTGTTGATTCTCCATGCGGATCACGAACAGAACTGCTCGACATCGACGGTGCGTATGGTCGGATCGTCGGACGCCAACCTCTTCGCGAGTGTCGCCGCCGGGATCAACGCACTGTGGGGACCACTCCACGGCGGCGCAAACCAAGAGGTCATTGAGATGCTCGAGCTTATACACAAGGAAGGCGGCGATGTGAAGCGCTTCGTGGATTTAGTGAAGAAAAAGGAAAGCGGCGCGAAGCTCATGGGCTTTGGCCATCGCGTTTACAAGAATCACGACCCTCGAGCGAAGATCATCAAGAAGAGTTGCGATACGATCTTAAGCAAACTCGGCGTC
>JANLRZ010000221.1:0-7449 GCA_031362155.1 Acidimicrobiia bacterium
CCACCTCACGCGAGGACGCGCTTGCGGAAGCCGGCCAGGCCCACGGCCATGAACACGGCCGCGAAGCCGGCCATCGCCGGGTAGATCGCCCAGAGGCTCATGTGGGGGCCCGCGGTGAGCGCGGCCCGGAAGCCCTCGCACATGTAGACGAGCGGGTTGACCAAGACCAACTTCTGGAGCCACGGCACTGCGTGCAGTGACGACCATGGGTAGTAGATGCAGCCGAGCATCGTGAGGGGCAACAGAACGATCCCGAAGAGCGCCGGCACGGTGCGAGGCTCGAAGTAGGTGCCGAACGCGAGACCGAGCGCACCGCACATGAAGCACGCGAGCGGCGTGAGCGTCAACAACACGAGCCAGTTCATGTGGAGGTGCACCGGCGTCGCCGGGACGATCGTCGCGATCGGAAAGACCAACGCGGCGCTCACGGCGCCGTACAGCCCGCCCGCAGTGACCTTCTCCAGCGCGACCAGACTCACGGGCATCGGTGCGAGGACGCGGTCTTCGATCTCTCGCGTGTACCCGAACTCCTGCACCATCGGCAGCGCCACCGACTGAATCCCCTGGAAGATGACGGACAGCCCGACCACCCCGGCGACGAGCGCGGTCGAGAAGTCCTCGGCACCGGCGCCGCTCCCTCCGACCCCCTGACCGATCTTCGGGAAGACGTAAGCGAAAACGAAGACGAGGAGTAACGGTTGCAGCAGCGTCCGAGGGATGAACTCCTTCGCGTTCTTGCGCAGCACGACGAGATCGCGCAGCAACAACGCGCCGAAGGCAAAGGCCGCGCCCCGGACTGGCGATCGGTGGGGAATGAGATCGGATCGTGTCGGCGACGCCGATGGGTCGGTGGTGGGAGTCATTCGCGCAGGTCCTTGCCGGTCAGGTGGATGAACACGGTCTCGAGCGTGGGCGCGGTCGCCGACAGGTCGGTGACTTCGAAGCCGCCCGCCTCGGCCGCGTCGATCACCCGCGGCAACATGCCTCTGGTGCGGGCCGCCCATAGCCGCACCACGCCGTCGGTGACATCGGCGCGCGACACGTCCTCGATCCGAGACTGGAGTTCGGATGCCAGTCGCGCCAGGTCGCCGTTCGCGGTCACCATCACCATCGAGTCCATGCCGGTCGACGCCTTGAGCGCGGTCGGCGTGTCCATGGCCAGCAGTCGGCCGTGGTCGATGATCGCGACGCGGTCGCAGAGTTGGTCCGCTTCCTCCATGTAGTGCGTGGTCAGCAGGACGGTCTGACCATCGCGATGCAACTCACCGAGGATCTCCCACATCGCGATCCGGCTTTGCGGGTCGAGCCCGGCAGTGGGTTCGTCGAGGAACAGAATCGCGGGCCGGTGCATGATGGCCCGCGCCACCATCAGCCGCTGCGCCATTCCGCCGCTGAGCGCCAGGACTGGCGTTCGGGCCCGGTCGGCCAACCGAAACTGCTCGAGCAAACGGTGGGCCTCGGATTTTGCAGTTCGGGCGGTCATGCCGAAGAAGCGACCATGGAAGTAGAGGTTCTCGTACACGTCGAGTGATCGGTCCAGCGTGTTCGTCTGGGGAACGACACCGATCACCCGCTTGGCTCGCGTGGGATGTTCCACCACGTCGACATTGGCGACCAGCGCTCGCCCGCTGGTCGGGATGACCCGCGTCGTCAGCATCCCCGCGGTGGTGGTCTTCCCGGCCCCGTTCGGTCCGAGCAGTCCAAAAATTTCGCCGGCGCCGACTTCGAGGTCGAGGTCGTCGACCGCTCGGATGCCGCCCGGGTACACCTTGGTCAGCGCCTCGGTGCGGATGACGACATCGACCATTCCGTCGAAACTAATCCGCCACCCCCGTCGTAGCCGCGGAGTTGAGGTGGTCCACCCTCTAACCTCCGGCGCCATGACTGAGCCTTCGCACGTCACGGTTCGAGACATCGACTTCGCGTACCTCGAAGCGGGTCCCGCCGACGGACCGCTCGCCCTGTGCGTCCACGGCTTCCCGGACCACGCGCCCACCTGGGACCTGCTGATGCCGGAACTCGCGGCGGCCGGATATCACGTGGTGGCGCCATGGCTCCGGGGCTACTCCCCCACGGGGCTCGCCCCCGATGGCAACTACCAGTCGGCCTCGGTCGCGCTCGACACGCTCGCCATCGCCGACACGCTCGCCGGCGACAACGAGGCAGTGTTGATCGGTCACGACTGGGGTGCGATCTCCTCCTACGCGGCCGTCGGCCATCGGCCCGACCGGTTCACGAAGTTCGTCGCCCTCGCAGTGCCGCACGCGAGCAGCATGATGTCGACGTTCTTCACCCCCCGTCAGATCCAGCGGTCGTTCTACGTGTTCTTCTTCCAGACCCCGCTCGCGGAGATGGTTGTCCAGGCCAACGACTTCGAGTTCATCGACTACCTCTGGAGCTACTGGTCGCCCGGGCACGCGCCCGATCCGGCCTACATGCGTCAACTCAAGGACACGCTGGCGTCACCGGGCAGCCTCGAAGCCGCGATCAACTACTACCGCTACACCTTGGGGACGATCCCCGGAAACCCCGATCTCGCCCCGATCGATGCGGCCGGCAGCGGTCCCATCGATGTCCCGACGCTCTACCTCCACGGCATCGACTGCGGCTGCATGGGCGTGGAGTCCGCCAACGAGGACCTGCTGCGCCCGAACTTCCCCGCCGGACTCGAAATGCACCTGATCCCCGATGCCGGCCACTTCCTCCACCGCGACCAGCCCGAGACGGTCAACCGGCTGATCCTCGATTTCCTGCAGGACTAACCACCGGCGATCTTGTGGAGTTCGGGGTAGGCCTTCTGCATCGAGGCACCATCGACGAACAGCGTGTCGCCACTCACCCACCGACCGTCCTCGCTCACGAGAAAGAGTGCGGCGTCGGCAACGTCCTCCGGCTGACCGGCGCGGCCCAGCGGCGTGGCTGCGACGTAGGCGTCGCGGATCGCCGGCACGATCTGGGTGAACGCGGTGAGCGGCGTGTCGATGAATCCCGGCCCGATGCCCGACACCCGCACACCACTCGGGCCGAGTTCCATCGCTGCGATCCTCGTGAGCATCTCGACCCCCGCCTTCGCGCAGCAGTAGGACGCCATCCCCTCGGCCGGTACCCGCGCGTTGATCGACGCGATGTTCACGATCGCGCCATGACCGGCGTCGCGCATCACTCGAGCTTCGTGCTTGGTCGAGAGCATCACCCCAGTGAGGCACGTGTCGATGACCGCACGCCATTCATCGACGGGATGATCGGCGATGAATCCGAATCCGCCGAAACCGGCCGCATTGATCCCGATGTCGAGTCGACCGAACTCGGCGACTGCGCGCGCGACCATCCGCTCGACATCGGCCTCCACCGTCACATCGACCTGTTCGGTCACGACCGCCGCTCCGAGTTCCTCGGCGGCCGCGGCGAGTGTCTCGGGATTCCGGTCCGCGAGCACCGCCACCGCACCTTCACCGACGAATCGGCGCCCGCACGCGAGCCCGATTCCCGATGATCCCCCGGTGATCACCGCGACCTGTCCGTCGAGCCGACCCGTCATGTTGTGCTCCTCTCGTCCGAGCGCGGAGCGTATCGGCGTGGCGAGCGGTCGTTCGAGGACCGTGAAGGAGCCGGTACGGTGACGCGGTGACCGGGCACCATGCACACGCGGGGACCAGCATCACTGCGAGTCCCGCATCACGACGACGAGCCCTGATCGGTGCGCTCGCGGCCAACGCCGCCCTGTTCGTCATCCAGCTCGTCGCCGCGTTGGCATTCGGTTCACTCGCGCTCCTCGCCGACACCGCCCACCTCGCCACCGACGTCGCCGCCCTCGGCCTCGCCCTCGTCGCACTCGTGCTCAGCTCCCGCCCGGCCTCCGGGCGCACCACCTACGGCTGGGAGCGCGCCGAAGTGCTCGCGGCCCTGGCCAACGCAGTGCTCCTCGTCGCGGCGTCCGCGTGGATCATCTGGGAGGCGATCGATCGTTTCAACTCGCCCCACACGGTCGACGGCGCCGGCGTCGCCATCATCGGCGGGGTCGGCCTCGTCGTCAACGCGTACAGCGCATTCGCCATCGCCCGCGTCAGCGGCGAGAACCTCAATCTGCGCGGCGCGTTCCTCCACCTCGCGTCGGACGCGGTCGGATCCCTCGGCGTGATCATTGCCGGCGTCGTGGTCGCCATCACCGGTTCGACCTGGATCGACCCCGCCATCTCGCTGGCCATCACTGCGCTGGTGCTCGCCGCGACCGTCTCGCTGGTGCGCGACGCGACGAGTGTGCTGCTCGAACGCGCGCCCCGCGACGTGGACACCGCGGCGATCGAAGCCGCCATCTGTGCCGAGCCCGAGGTCGAGGCCGTCCATCATCTCCACGTCTGGTCGCTCGGTTCGGAACGGGCCGCCCTCTCGGCTCACGTCGTCATCACCGGTGACCCGACCCTGCACGACGCCCAACTCGTCGGGAACCGCATCCACGCCTTGGTGAACGAACAGTTCGGCATCGGTCATGCCACCATTGAGCTGGAGTGTCACGACTGTGACGATGTCGTGCACCACATCGAACCGCCGACCGGAACCCACGACCACTGATGACTGCCGCACATGACACCGCCGAGATCGTTCGAGAAGACGACGCTCCGATGCGATCGAATCGGGTGATCGCGATCGTGATGGTCGCGGTGTTGATGTTCGGTGCCGGCGTGGTCGGGTGGCGGATCGGACATACCCAAGGGTCCGGAACCACCCCCGGACGGACGTCGGTCGATGTCGGGTTCTTCCAGGACATGAGCACGCATCACAACCAGGCCATTGGGATGGCCTTCACGTACCTGGAGCACGGGACCGACCCACTGCTGGGTCAGATTGCGTCCGAAATCCTCACGTACCAAGCCGCCGAGATCGGGGTGATGGGCGAGTACCTCGGTCGCTGGTCACAGTCGGGGACCGAAACCGATCGGGCAATGGAATGGATGGGGATGAGCGTCGCGCGCGACGAGATGGCCGGCTTGGCCACCCAGGAAGAGATGCGTCGCCTCGCGGCGGCTCGCGGCGCCGAACTGAACCAACTCTTCACCCGGCTGATGATCGACCACCACCTGGGCGGCGTCCACATGGCCGAGTACGCGGCCGAGCATGCCACCACGCCCGAAGCGAAGCGATGGGGGGCGTCGATGGTCGAAGGTCAACTCGGCGAGATCGCGGAAATGAACCAATGGCGAGTGCGCAACGGCTTCACCGCCGTGAAGGTCCCCGACTCACTCTCGCGTTCCCACTCCTGAGCGGGCCTGCGTCGAGAGCGGCTGCTGATCAGGCCTCGTCGGTGGGGTACGGGCGTTGGCGCGGCTTGGCCGCCTCGCGCTTGGGCACCATCACCTTGCGCTTGAAGTAGCAGACCTCTTCACCACGCTGGTTGTACCCGAACGTCTCCACCGTCACGATGCCGCGGTCGGGCTTGCTCGAGCTTTCCTTCTTCTCCAGCACCCGCGTCTCGGCGTAGATGGTGTCGCCGTGGAACGTCGGCCGCTTGTGCTGCAACGTCTCAATCTCGAGGTTGGCGATCGCGAGCCCGGACACGTCGGGAACGCTCATGCCGAGGACCAACGAGTACACGAGGTTGCCAACCACGACGTTCTTGCCGAACTGGGTCTGGGTTTCGGCGTACCACGCGTCGGTGTGCAACGGATGGTGGTTCATCGTGATCATGCAGAAGAGATGGTCGTCGTACTCGGTGATCGTCTTGCCCGGCCAGTGCCGGTAGATGTCGCCCGACTCGAAGTCTTCGTAGTAGCGCCCAAAAGGTCGTTCGTGAACCGTCATGGCCAAGGATCGTACCGACGCGATCTCCGCCGCGCCGCACCGCGCGCCCGGCGGCACGGACCGGCCGGATCTACCCTGGCCCGATGACCGATTCGATACTCCAGACCGTGGCATTGGGCCCACAGTGGCCGACCGTCGACCCGTTCCTCTTCTGCGCCCACCATGACGATGCGTATCCGGCCGCGAACGAGCGGCAGGGCCCGGCGGCATCACTCGCGGGACGGAACCTGGGCATGGACTTCGACGGGATCGACGGCTGGAACATGTACCACGGCCGGGTCGTCCCCGGATTCCCGCAGCATCCCCATCGCGGCTTCGAGACCGTCACGATCGTCCGAACCGGTCTGATTGACCACTCCGATTCTCTGGGCGCGGCGGCACGGTTCGGTCGGGGCGACGTGCAATGGCTCACCGCGGGTCGCGGCGTCGTCCACTCGGAGATGTTCCCCCTCCTCGACGAATCGGGCCCGAATCCGGTCGAGCTTTTTCAGATCTGGCTCAACCTGCCCGCGGCCGACAAGATGACCGATCCCTACTTCACGATGATCTGGGACCGCGACATTCCCCGCGTGGAATCGGTCGACGACGCTGGCCGCGCCACGTCGATCGCGGTGGTCGCCGGCCGGCTCGAAACCGCGGAACCGCCAACTCCCCCGCCCAACTCGTGGGCGGCACGAACCGACGCGCAGGTCGCGATCTGGCTCATCCGCATGGAGGCCGGCGCGACGTGGGATCTGCCCGCCCCCGCCGACCCAGCAGTGGTCCGTACCCTCTACTGCTTCGCGGGCGAGTCGCTCGCCATCGACGGTACCGACATCGCCGGGAACACCGCGGCGCTCGTGACCAGCGAACGGGGCGTCACCCTGACGGCGGGTCCGACCGAGGTCGAGTGTCTCGTCCTCCAGGGCCGGCCGATCGGTGAGCCGGTGGAGCGCTACGGGCCCTTCGTCATGAACACCCGCGAGGAAATCGAGCAAGCGTTCGGGGACTACCAGGAGACCCAGTTCGGCGGGTGGCCGTGGCCGTCGGACGATCCGGTCCATCAGCCGGAGTCCGAGCGGTTCGCCCGTCATGCCGACGGGCGAACCGAGCTCGGGTGACTCCGACCTACTGAGTGCTGACTAGCTGCCCGAGAGTTCGGTCGGGCTGATGTCGCAATCGCCGAGCAACGAGAACAGCTTGGACTGGTTCGAGAACGACTTCGAGATCGACGAACTCACGTCACCGCCCTTCCCGAGGATGGAATCGGCGAGCGCGGTCTTGACCGCCGGATCCTTGATCAACGCGTCGAAGAAGCAGCGCACCTTGGCCTTGGAGAGCTTGCCGAACGGGCCCGTGCCTCCGGCCTGCTTGATGACGACATCGGTGAAGTTGAAGCACTTCCCATCGGTGATCAGGCTTGCGACGTCGCCCGCCTGAGCCGCCGTCATGTCCTTGCCGACCGCCTTGAACGGCGAGTCACCGTTCTTGCTGAGGTCATCCGGCTTCACGCCGGCCTTCTCCAACGAGTCGACACCGATGATGTCGACCATGCCGCTGATCAGACAGCGAGCCTGGCTCTTGTTCATGAACGCCTTCGTCTCCGCGGGGGCCGAGTCGTAACTCTTCATCGCAGCATCGACGTATTCCGAGCTGCCGCTCCCTCCGCTGCTC
>JANLRZ010000226.1:0-1978 GCA_031362155.1 Acidimicrobiia bacterium
GCCGGGCTCGCCGGCTGGTACGCAACCGCCCCGCCGTCGCCCCCCGCCGAACCGACGACGACGGCCGCGACTCGACGAGCGGTCAATGACGACGACTCGGAGAACACCGGAAAGTCGGTGGCCGTCGGGGTCGCCGCCGCCTTGCTCCTCGCCGTCGGTGGTCTGCTCTTTCTGCGGCATCGTCGGCGTCAGGCGCCGTAGCGGCTCGACCCGCGGACACTGCTGCGGTGAATGACCGACCACGTATATGGTGCAAGTGGGAGGGGCTGGTGATGACTGATCTCGGGGTGTTGTTCCAACGAGCCGCCGACGGGTTCGGCGGTCACGTACACGCTGTCGGGCCCGACCAGTGGCACGACCCAACGCCGTGCACCGACTGGGATGTGCGAACGCTCGTCAACCACGTGACCGTCGAGCAGCTGTGGGTACCCCCACTCGTCGGCGGTGCGACCGTTGCCGACGTCGGCGACCGTCTCGATGGCGATCAGCTCGGGGCAGATGCCGTCGCGACGTGGGACGCGGCGGCGCTGGCGTCAATCGCCGGCTTCACCGCGCCGGGGGCACTCGCCGGGACCGTCGCACTGTCCTCGGGTGAGAGGCCGATGGCCGAGTACTGCTGGGAAATGACGACGGACGCGTTGATCCACTCCTGGGACCTGGCGCGTGGAATCGGTGCCGATGAAACGCTCGACGCGGAGCTCGTCGGTCTCGTGTACGAGCGCACGTTGCCGATCGCCAAGGGGCTCCAGGACACCGGGCTGTTCCCGCCGCCGGTGCCGGTGCCGGACGATTCGCCCTTGCAAACGAAGTTGCTCGCGCTCTTCGGTCGCAGCTCGTAGTTTGTCCACGCCCAGTCCGACGAGAGGCACCTGGTGGCCAAGCCCACGATCCTGACAGTCGACGACGATCCCGCGGTCTCGCAGGCGATCGCACGAGATCTGCGCCAGCAATACGGTGCCGACTACCAGATCGTCCGCGCGTCATCGGGGGCCGACGCACTCGCGGTCCTGGCGGAGTTCGCGCTCCGCGACCGACCGGTCGCGCTCATCGCGTCGGACCAGCGGATGCCGGAGATGACGGGTGTCGAGTTCCTCGATCGGGCCCGCCAACACGCGCCCGACGCGAAGCTCGTCCTCATCACTGCCTATGCCGATACCGATGTGGCGATCCGGGCGATCAACGACATCGGGCTCGACTACTACCTGCTCAAACCCTGGGACCCGCCGGCGGAGCGGCTCTATCCCGTGCTCGACGATCTGCTGAGCGACTGGCTCGGAGCCCACCCCGTCGAGATCGGTGGCGTGCGGGTCATCGGGCACCGCTGGTCGGAGCGGAGTCACGAGATCAAGACGTTCCTCACGCGCAACTACGTGCCGTACCGCTGGTTCGATCTCGAACGCGACGACGAGGCCGCCCGGATCGAGGCCCTGGCCGACGCGACCCCGACCGACCTTCCCCTGGTGCTGATTCCCGACGGCGACACGCTCCGGGCGCCCTCGACGATCGACCTCGCCATCGCGCTCGGCCTGCGCACGACCGCCGAACAACCGCTGTACGACCTCTGTGTCGTCGGTGGCGGTCCCGCGGGCCTCGCCGCCGCGGTTTACGGCGCGTCCGAGGGGCTGCAGACCGTCGTCGTCGAACGCGAAGCCCCCGGTGGACAGGCCGGGCAGAGCGCATCGATCGAGAACTACCTGGGGTTCCCGAAGGGACTCTCGGGCGCGGATCTCACCCACCGCGCGGTGACCCAGGCCCGCCGGTTCGGTGCGGAGATGGTCCTGGCCCGGGACGTCGTCGGCCTCGACGCGCGGGGGCCGGTCCGGGCGGTTCAGTTCGGCGACGGCTCCGAGCTCGAGACGCGCGCAGTGGTGGTCGCGACCGGTGTGTCGTATCGGCTGGTCGACGGACCCGGCCTGGCCGAACTCACCGGTCGCGGCGTCTACTACGGCGCCACTGCGAGCGAGGCACGAGCCTGCGA
>JANLRZ010000234.1:0-5832 GCA_031362155.1 Acidimicrobiia bacterium
ACCGAGGGATTGGATCGATGGGACCCAGATGCCGACGAAGATTCCGGCGCTGGTGTCGTCGGCGATGAAGTAGAGGTACACCGAGAGCAGGAACGACAGGAACGAAGCGACGAGCAGGGTGATCTTCACCATGCCGACGGGACGGGTCTTGGACTGCGGTGCAAGCGCGCGCATGGCGGCCTCTTTCGGTTTGGAGGTGCTGCCCGTATGAATCGTTGACAGACGTACTTTTACCACTAAACTATTTCCAATGCAAGACTCTCCCAGCAATCCCCCACCGATCTCCGATGATTCCGAGCTGATCGGCCTCCGCGCCGCCGCCGAGGAACTCGGCGTCCATTACATGACGGCCTACCGCTACGTGCGACTCGGCACCCTCCCCGCGCAGAAGGTCGGTGGCACCTGGCAGGTACGACTCGACGACCTCCGAGCGGTGGCCGATCGGACAGAAGCCCAGCCCGGGCCGGGTGGTCTCTCCTGGCCCACGTACCGCAAACAGTTTCGGGACCGGCTCATCGCCGGCGACGAACCCGGCGCATGGTCGATCATCGAACGGGCCCTGGTCTCGGGTGCCCGCGCCCAAGACGTCCACCTCGAACTCTTAGCGCCCGTCCTCCGGGACATCGGCGACTCGTGGGCGAACGGCACCATCGAGATCGCGGAGGAACATCGCGCCTCGAGTGTCGCGGCTCGCCTCGTCGGGCGTCTCGGACCATCCTTCGCCCGGCGCGGTCGTAAGCGTGCGACCGTTGTGATCGGTGCCGCGGCCGGCGACCACCACTCCTTGCCGCTTGCAATCCTCGGCGACATCCTCCGCGGCGAAGGCCTCGCCCTCGTCGATCTCGGCCCCAACACCCCACCCGAGTCATTCGTCCAAACTGCCCAACTCCACGACGACACGATCGCGGTGGCGATCAGCGTCGGATCCGACATGAGTGCGGACGCGGCGCGGCACACCGCTGCACTCCTGCACGAACTGCTCCCCGACATCACGGTCTTCATCGGCGGTCCCGCAATCACCAACGAAGAAGCGGCGCGCAATCTCGGCGCCGACGAGTTCGAACCGTCCGCACTCGACGTCGCGCGCCGGTGCCTTGAACTCGCCGTGAGGTCGCAGTGACCGACCGCGCGTTGCGAGTCCTCGTCACCGGCGCTTCGGGCTATGTCGGTGGGCGTCTCGTTCCTGCGTTACTCGCCCACGGGCACACGGTCCGCTGCGTGGTGCGGGATCCGCGCAAACTCGACGTGGCATCGTGGCGTCAGGACGTCGAGATGGTACGCGCCGACGTCGGCGGCGACCTCCGCGACGCGATGGCCGACGTCGACATCGCGGTGTTCCTCATCCACAGCATCGGGGAGGGACCCGACTGGGTGGCACGGGAACGGGCCACCGCGGAGAACTTCCGGCGCGCGGCCGAGACGGCCGGAGTGGCCCGCATCGTGTATCTCGGTGGACTCGGCGACGAAGACGCCGATCTGAGCGCGCATCTCCGGAGCCGCCACGACGTCGGAGAGGAGTTGGCGGCGGGGCCGACCGAGACGGTGGAACTCCGTGCCGCCGTGGTGATCGGTTCCGGGTCGGCGAGCTTCGAGATGCTGCGCTACCTCACCGAGGTCCTCCCGGTCATGGTGACCCCGAAGTGGGTGCACACTCGCTGCCAGCCGATCTCGATCCGTGACGTGCTCCGCTATCTCGTTGCGGCGATCGAGCATCCCGAGACGCTGTCGGGGATCCTCGAGATCGGTGGCCCCGACGTTGTGTCCTACGCCGAGATGATGGCGGTCTACGCGCGCGAGGCCGGCCTCACCCGTCGCCGGCTCATCCCCGTGCCGGTGCTGACGCCCCGGTTATCGTCGCTGTGGATCGGTCTGGTCACCCCGGTCCCCGCCAGTCTGGCCCGCCCGCTCGTCGACTCGCTCGTGAATACCGTCGTCGTCCGCGACCACCGAGCCGAGGCGCTGTTCCCCTTCGAGCGCGTCCCACTCGCCCAGGCCGTCCACCGCGCGATCGGACGCACCGCAGTCGGGGATATCCCCACGAAGTTCGACGACGCGTCGTCGCCGGTGTGGCAAGCCTGCGCCACCGATCCGAGCTGGACCGGTGGCACCGAGCTCACCGACGTGCGCGAGGTCGTCGTCGCCGCGGATGCCCACGACACGTGGGCGGCCGTCTGCCGGGTCGGCGGGGAACGGGGTTGGTACAGCGGCGAGCTGCTCTGGAAAGCACGGGGGCTGTTCGACCGGATCGTCGGCGGCCCGGGGCTCCGCCGCGGTCGGCGTGATCCCGAGCATCTCGCCATCGGCGAACCGGTCGATTTCTGGCGGGTCGAGGATCTCGAACCCGACCACAGCCTCGTACTCCACGCGGAGATGCGGCTCCCGGGTGAGGCGTGGATCGAATGGACCCTGGAATCGGCCGCCGAAGGAACCCGACTCCGCCAGACCGCGAGGTTCCGACCACGGGGACTCCTCGGACGGTTCTACTGGTACGCGATCGCCCCGTTCCACCGGCTCGTCTTTCCCGGTCTCATCCGCGGCATCGCCGATGACGCGAACCACCTCGACGACACTCGGTCGCGCTGACCGACGACCCGGTCAGTGACGCGCAGGGCTACGACCGTGGCACTCCGCGGCGCTCATGTTGTTTGCTTCGGGAGCCGTTCGCCATCGAGCACTCGGATCAATCCGGCGGCGGCTCGGTCCCCGATCCGCCCGAAGGTGAGGCGAAGGATCGGATCGGCGAGCCCGAGCGGTCCGTTGAGCGTCAGTTCGGCGTCGTAGGTCACGATCGATCCCGCGCCATCACTCTCCACCGTGATCGTGTCGAGCGAAGTGAGGAATCGACTCTCGGCGCGCGCCACGATCGACTTCGGTGGCTCGAACCGGGTCGTGCGATACCGAAGCGGAGTGCGGAGCCCTTTGACCGTGACGTCGTACACCGCGCTCGGTCCGGGACCGTCGCCCTCCGACTGCTCGACCCGGGTCACGCCCGGGTCCCATTCGGCGAAGTTGGCGAGGTTCGCCATGTAGGCAAAGGCCTCGGCCGGCGACTTCGGTGAACGCACTCGAACCAGATATTTAGCCATAGGGCAGGTCTACCCTGTCGCCGCACGAAATACTCGACTCGCGCGCCGACCGGAAGCCATCTGACCTACCTGCCGACGATGCCGGGTCGCACCCACTCTCGTTCGAGGAGGACTCGATGAACGACCTGCCAACGCTCTCCGAACCCGAGACCACCGGAGTCATCGTCGTCGACCACGGGTCCCGTCGCACCGAATCGAACCGACGACACGAGGCCTTCGTCGCCGAATGGAAGCCCCACAGCGGGTACGCCATCGTCGAACCCGCGCACATGGAACTCTCCGAGCCGTCGATCGGCACGGCCTTCGACGCGTGTGTCGATGCCGGCGCATCCACGGTCGTCGTGGTCCCCTACTTCCTCTGGCCCGGCAACCACTGGGACCGCGACATCCCCGAACTCGCGACCGAAGCCGCCGCCCGCCACCCCGGCGTCCCGTTCCTCGTCACCGCTCCGCTCGGACCACACCCTCTGCTCATGACGATCGTCGACGATCGCATCCGATACTGCGTCGCGCACGCGGCGGGTGAGGTCGCGGAGTGCGAGCTCTGTGCCGGCACCGGCCGCTGCCGCATGCGCTGAACGCGCCATCGCAGGTTCGTCACTGCGGACCCGTCAGATGGGTTGCGGGAACGTCATCACCGAGAACATCCCACCCTGCGGGTCATTGAGGACCGCGAAGCGACCCGGGGGAATGTCGGTGGGGGGCACCTGCACCGTGCCACCGAGTTCGACACACTTCGCGGCGGTCGCGTCGGTGTCTTCGGTCGCGAAGTAGACCGTCCAGTGGGTCGGCACCTCGGCAGGCCAGTTCTCGTCCATCACCATGCAGCCGCCAATCGTGCGGCCGTCGATCTGGAGCTCGTGGTAGAGCATGGGCTCGGTCTGGGTCTGGACCGTGGAGCCGAAGACCTGCTTGTAGAACTCGAGCGCCGGACCCGCGTCGCGCGCTCTCGCGCCGGAAGGGTTTGGCTCCGAGTCGGGCTGGGTACGACACCCGCCATGAACGCATTCTCCCCGTCTCGTAGCTAATGCGGTACTTCGCGCTGAACTGCACGCTGAAGAAGTCACCGGCCGAGTCGAGTACCGACCTCCTCCTCGCCGACCTCGATGAGCGCTTCCGTCAGGCCGACGTCGCCGGACGGACGGTGCGCGTCGTCGACCATCGAGTGTCGTTCGGCGTGACGTCCGACGAAGGGGAAGGCGACGAATGGCCCGCACTCCGTGAGGAGATTCTCGGAGCCGACATCTTCGTCCTCGCGACGCCCATCTGGCTCGGCCATCCGGCAAGCGTGTGCCAGCTGGTCCTCGAACGACTCGACGCGTTCCTCGGCGAGGAGGACGATCGGGGTCGGATGATCGCGACCGATCGCGTCGCGATTGCGGCGGTCGTCGGCAACGAGGATGGGGCCCACCATGTCGGGGCCGAAGTATTTCAGGGCCTGAACGACGTCGGGTTCACGATTCCCGCCAACGGCATGACCTACTGGGTCGGCGAAGCGATGAAGAAGCAGGACTTCAAGGATCTCGAGCACAAGCCGCAACGGACAATGGAAGTCGCCGACCTCATGGTGCGCAACGCAGTACATCTCGCCCGCGCACTGCGCAACGATCCGTATCCCGCTTCCTGATCACAGCTTGGTCGAGCAGACCCGGCAAGCACACCTCTTGCGGCGAGAGGCGCACCCCGCGAGCTGACGGCTTTGACTCCATGCGGCTCGCCGTGTTCACCGTGTCACCCCACACGTCGTAGCTGAACTTGCGGCGCCCGATGACTCCGGCGACGACGGGGCCGGTATCGAAACCGATCCGCAGTTTCAACGGGTCTCCGTGCGGCGTGGTCAGGTGTCTGGTGGATTGCAGCATCGCGATCGCGAGCGTGAGCACCGCATGTTCAACAGCAGCCGCTCGGAGCGCACCACCACCGCGAACCTGAACAACTACGTGACCATCCGCTGCATCTGAGCATCCTCGATCCCTGCACGCGAGTTTGACGCCACGAGAGTCGCCGGCCGATGGCGCTCCATCTACTGCGGCGTGGATCAGCACGGTCAGATCATCGACGTGTTGGTCTCGACTCGCGGTCTCCTCAAAGCCCGACTCCGACCGATGTGCGGACTCGAACGCGACCATTCGGCATGCGTGATCATCCGTGTTCACGCGAACATGCAGAACACCCGCCGCGGTCACTACGAGCCGAAATGACCAACGTCACGTTGCGCTCGCCAGTTTTAGTGCTAAACTCTCCTCAAGCCACTCAGGAGAAGAAAGCGCCATGTTCACATCGATCCTCACGTTCCCAAGGGCGTCCAGAACCCACCCCGACTCGGCGGGCCATGACCGGGACCATGCGGGGCCGGACCGTCAGCCCGCGCCGGGAGAAGCGTCGATGTCCGACAGCGTCGCCGCCGAGGCGTGGGAGTTTCTGGCCGGTCAACTGGCCTGGGAAGTTCGCCTAGATCAACTCCGTCGAGCTGTCGACGGAGAGATCGCGCCGGACCGTCGCGTCCGGATACAGACCCCCGAGGCCGCCTGAGTATCAGGACCGTCGCGTCATGCACACCAAGGAGACCGCTATGCACACGCTCTCACCGCAGTCCAAGACCCGACCCGTCGGCATGGTGAAGATCACCCTGCTCGTCGCTTCGTTCCTGTCGTTCCTGCTCTCGGTGTACCTCTACTTCATCGCCGACGACACCAGCGCCGGAATCTTCGTCGGCATCTGGGTCCCATCGATCCAATCCCTCGGT
>JANLRZ010000034.1:0-4253 GCA_031362155.1 Acidimicrobiia bacterium
AGAGGTACACCGAGAACGCGACGAGACCGATCGCGAACGCGCGCAGCGTGTCGGCGGTCTGGGTGACGTCGCGGGCCGTGAAGTCTCCGTAATTCAGGAGCGCACTGATCAGCGGCCGCGCGAGGACGGCGAGGCCGACGGCCGCGGGGATCATGACCACGAGCAAGACGCGGAGTCCGCGTCCGAACTGGAAGCGCAGCCCGTCGAGGTCGCCCGCCTGATGTCGGCTCGCGAGTTCGGGCGCGAGTGCGGTCATCACCGAGACGGCCAGCAAACCGTGAGGCAGTTGGAAGAACGTGAAGGCCGCGAGGTACACCGAGACGCCGGTGTCGGCGTGACCGGCAAGCACCAAGATCACGAAGAAGGCGACCTGGTTGGCCGCGACGTAGCCCACTGTCCATCCCGAGAGTCGAGCGAGCCTCCCGACCGCGGGGTGGCGAGGTTCCCAGTGCCATCGGAAACTCGCGCCGGCCCGGCGAAGCGCGGGCAACAGTACGAGGGTCATTGCGATGACCCCGGCCGTGGTCCCGAGCCCGAGGAGCAGGACGAGCACCGGGTCGTCGACCACGGAGCGCACGCTCGGTGGTTCGCTGCTGATCCGGGCGACGGCAAGGAGTACGGCAATGACCACGACGTTGTTGAGGGCCGGCGCAAACGCAGCGGCGGCAAAGCGACGCCTCGCGTTGAGCATCGCCGTGGCCAACGCGGTGATGCCGTAGAACAGCATCTGGGGCATGAACCAGCGCAGGAGGTCGGTCGCGAGTTCGACCTGGCCCGCGCGCCCGGCCCCGCCGTGGGATTCCGCAAGGCCGTAGTACGCGCGGATGATCCAAGGCGCCGCGAGGACGCCGGCCAACGACCCGACGAAGAGCAGCGCGATGACCACCGTGTTGATCGCTGCCGTCGCGCGCTCGTCGTCCTGTTCGTAGGACTGGACGAAGAGCGGGACGAGCGTCGCCGTGAGGATTCCACCGACGAGCAACTCGTAGACGATGTTCGGCGTCGAGTTTGCGACGTTGTACACGTCGGTCAAGCGGCTGAAGCCCAAGGCCGCCAGCGCGGAGACGCGCAGGAACCCCGTGACGCGTGAGAGCAAGGTGCCGGCACCGATGACCGCGCTGGTGCGCGCGAGCCGTGGCCCAGCGGCGGTGTCGCTCACGCGACGGTCGGGATGGGTTGAGCCCGCCGACTGCGGCGCCAATGGGTCAACCACCAGGCCGCCAGGAACAGAACGGCGCCGATGGTCAGGAACGCGCCCACCCCGCTGACCACGGACGATCGCACGGTGTACCGCGAACGTTGGAGCGCGACACCGTTGTCCGGAGAGCTGAGCGTGACCAGGACGGTGAACGTGCCGGACGCGCGGGCCTCGACCGTGAACAGGGGCGTCGTGTTCCCCGGCGGCAGATCAAGGATCCGCTCGGAGCCATCGGGGAAATCGAGCTTCTGACTGGCGAGCGACACCCGCACCCGCACCGTCTGATCCGACGCGTTCTCGATGCTCAAGGGGACCCGGGCGCGTCTCGACGTGAGCTGGATGCTGCGACTGGGCGGCGCTTTGATCGCGCCGGTGACGATCCCGAGTTGGTCCGAGATCTCGCTGAGTCGATCAGCCGCGTACCGGGGACCGACGCCCGGGACCCGTTGCGCGACCGTCGTCGCGAGATCGTGACGGAGCCGAATCACGGTCGGGTCCGCGGCCCCGATCATCGAGCCGAGCGCGTCGACGTCGCGGCGCGCGTTCGTGTATTCACCACTCGTCAGGGGGGCCGGTGGCGGTCGAACGGCGGTCAGCGTGCGGATGTAGGGCCCACGCCGATCCGAAGCGGGTTTGACGGTCTCGAACAGCCCGGCGACGGTGTTCCCTTGGAGGAGGGGGTGGCCGTCGAGTCCCGAAAGGATGGTCGCGATCCGTGGCGGGGACGGGTCCCAGAGCAATGGGGTGTCGACCACGACTCCCCTCGTACGGTTGGGCTGTTCGAGCGCGACCACCGACAGACTCGCAAGGAACTGATGGGCTCGGAGCGGATCCGAACCCCGCTGGACGAGCAAGTCCGACGCGGTTGGATCGGATTCGAGCGCGTCGAAGGAACCGGCGGTCGCGGTGTCGAGTCGGAACGGGTGCGCGGGCGTGAACTGGTCGGCCGGCGGCGCGGCCGCCAACGCATCCGGGTCGACGATCAGTCGGGCAACGCCGCCGTCGTTGCGGAAGGCGATCAGCGTCGGATCGTCGAGCGGTTGACTGATCGAGATCGTGCGGTCGATGGCGCGATTGAGGCCGGACTCCAATGCGGAGCGACCGATCGCGATCTGGGTGGCCAAGGCGGTCGCGAGTCCCGAACTGGTGAGGCTCGGTCCGTTGATCGGCACATAGGTCGTCGCCAGTACGGGCGCGACCTCCGACGCCTGACGCAGTGCCGACAAGACACCGGCCGCGTTCTTGTCCGCGGGTGCTGCGGCAAGGAGGTCGATCGTCTCGGGGCTCGGACTCAACGTGACCGGCACCTCGGCAAGGCCTCGGAGGGCGGTGGCGAGGTGGTCGAGGCGACCGCCGGGCGCGGTCTCGCTCGCGAGCGGTGAGGGACCGGAGGCCGGAAGCGCATGAGGGGAAGCGGCGACGTGCCACAGCCACGCGACCTGGAGGGGTTCGTTGGGAACCTGCTCGGCCGCGCGTGCTCGCACCATGACGAGATAGCTCACGAAGTTGTCGAGGACCGCCCCGGATTCGTGGGCGCGAAGTTGGACGTCGATCGGGAACACGCCGGCAGTGCCGCCGCCGGGAACCGAGAGCCGGATGCGAGTCGGGTCGCGCGGCGCGGTCGGATTCTGGGTCGCGAGCGTCAACACGCGGGAAGGCCCGACCACCGGAAGCTCGGCGACCGAGGCGGTTCGAGTGTTGATCACGGAGCCGAGCCGTTCCTTGCGCAGCGTTCGTTCGAAGCTGGTGCGGCTCTGGACCGGCTCGTGGATCTGGGCAACCACGTCGAACCCCGGTGCGGTCGCGGGTCGGATGCGGAGTTGCAGGTTGATGTCGTCCCCGAACGTGTTCCACGCTGGTTGCGCCGCGAGCTCGATCGTCGGGGAGTCGTCGGCGTGTGCCGATGGGGCGTCCATCGCGCCGGTCGCGCCGAGGAGTGCCACGGCGAGGCACGCGATCGTCAGCGCCCGAGCTCGAAACGTGTTCACAGCGACCGACTCATCACGCACAATCCGGCCGGCAGATCCGAGAAGCCGGTTGCGTGGTAGAGCGCGAGCGCCGCGTCGTTGTCGCACTGGGTATTCACCAGGGCGCCGCTCGCGCGATGGCGGCGCAACCATCGCAGCGCGTCAGCGACGATCGACCGTCCGATGCCGCGACCTTGTTGCGAAGGATCGACCGCGATCCGCTGGAGGTAGCCCTGGCGCGACGCGCGCCCGGTGATTGCGTAGGCGACCGGTCGGTCGCCACCGAGCGTCACCACCCGGTATCGGACCGCGGCGGTCGCGGCCAGTGCACTCCTGATGCCGTCTTCATCGAACTGCCAGAACGGTTGGAACGCACGCTGGTCGAGGGCAAGCACGCCAGCTTGGTCGTCGACCCGACCGCGACGGGATTCGTGGCTGACCGTCGGGATGGAGACGAGGTCGTGGGAGAGAAGCCGGAGCCGTTCCTGCACCGAGAACCCCGCGTCGACAAATGGCAGCGACTCGGCGGGGCCGAGGGCGTTGGTCACCACCGACTGGTACCCGCGGCGGCGGAGCATGCCGTGGCCGCGCGCGACTTTCTCGGACGTCGGTGGTCGGAGCGCTCCGACCATGAGGTGGGCGACATCGTCGCGACCCCGCCAGGGGCCCAGCCGCACCCAGCCTCCGGGCCAGCGCAGCGTGTCCTCGGGCATCGACCGTCCAGCGTACGCGCGTGCTTGCACCGGGGGCGGGCGGACTACCGTCGGCGCGGTGCTGTGGTTAGGCGTTGATCCCATCTTCGGTGAGCACGACACCGGACGGGGCCACCCCGAGCGAGCCGAACGACTCGAGGCGGTGGCGGCCGGTCTCGCGATTGCCGATCTCGGAACCGATCTGGTCACCTTGCCTCGTCGTGATGCGGCTCGGTCCGAGCTCGAGCTCGTTCACCCGGCTGCGCACCTCGACGCGCTGGAGGCCACGTGTGAACGGGCGGGTCACCTCGACGCCGACACGCCGACCTCACACCGGTCGTGGGCCGCCGCCATCGCCGCGGCCGGCACCGGCCTCGCGGCGATCGATGCACTGCG
>JANLRZ010000040.1:0-9609 GCA_031362155.1 Acidimicrobiia bacterium
GAGTTCGTGGATGGCCCCGACGCCTTGGCCGGCGGGGTAGCACTCACGGTCGGGGTCGACGCCTTCGGTGCCTTCGTGCGCACCGAGGTGCATCCACCCGCCCGACATCGACTTCATCAACATCTCGGGGAACGGGACCAACTCATCCGGGTGGGCGTCGAAGTACCGGGTGGTGTCATTCGCCACGGCCCGCAGCGTCTTGCCGGTGAAGGCCCGCGAGATGGTCGTGCCGTCTTCGCCGGTACGGAGCAGCGCATCCTTGTAGCCCGGCGCGGATCGCGCTTCAGGCGTAGCAATGAACCGGGTGCCGACCCACACACCATCGGCACCGAGCGCGAGCGCGGCGGCGAGACCCCGACCGTCGAAGATGCCACCCGCGGCTACCACCGGCACGCGATCACCGACCGCGTCGACCACCTGCGGAACGAGCGGAAACGTTGCCACCTGACCGGTGTGCCCACCGGCCTCGGTGCCCTGGGCGACGACGATGTCGCACCCGGCTTCGACCGCCGCCACCGCGTGGCGGACCTTGCCGCACATGGAGAGCACGAGCACGTTGTGCTCATGGCAGAGCGTGATCACGTCGCGCGGCACTCCGAGCCCGGCGGCGAAGACCGCCGCCCCCTCGCGAATCAGCGCTTCGACGTCGGTCATGAGCCGGTCGGGCATGGCGGTGAGGAGGTCGACCCCCAGCGGCTTGTCGGTGAGCGCCTTGGCCTCGCGAATCTGGTCGACCATCTCGTCGCCCGCCATGGTCGACGCACCGAAGCACCCGAAGCCCCCGGCTTCTGACACTGCGGCGACCAGCGGCGCGTAGGACACCCCGCCCATGCCGGCGAGCATCACCGGGTGCTCGATTCCCAACACATCGGTCAGTCGCGTCTGCATCGTCAACCCTCTCCTGGACTCGGGACGCCGAGGCTAACGTCGGTGACGTGAGCGAGGCGCCAACGCAACCAGAATCTGGAGTCACGCGCCGAGCGGGGCCCGAGCGGCCCGGCCCGCAGGGCCAAGAGCGGGAGTGCAGGTGAAGAACAGTCCGCTGGTCGGTGTGATCATGGGGAGCGACAGTGACCTGTCGGTCATGCAGGCCGCGGTCGACGTGCTCACCGAGTTCGGCGTGGCCCACGAGGTGCGCATCGTGTCGGCCCACCGCACGCCCGACGTGATGGTCGAGTACGCCCGCAGCGCGGCCGACCGGGGCCTCGGTGTGATCATCGCCGGGGCCGGGGGCGCGGCCCACCTGCCGGGTATGACCGCGTCGATGACCACGCTGCCCGTCATCGGTGTGCCGGTACCACTGGCCCATCTCGACGGGATCGATTCGCTGCTGTCGATCGTGCAGATGCCCAAGGGGATCCCGGTGGCAACGGTGGCGGTCGGCAACGCGACCAACGCCGGTCTGCTGGCGGTGCGCATCCTCGCCGTGAGCGACCCCGAACTCCGGGCCCGCATGGCGAAGTATCAGACCGACCTCGACACCACGGTGCGCGAGAAGGACGCGCGGCTGCAGTCGTAGCCGCAGGTCACATCGGGCGGGGTGGCCCTTGACCTGAAGTCGACTTCAACCCGTAGGTTCGCCGCATGGAATACCGCGCCTACTCCGAACTCACGGGAACTCCCCACGTCGTGGTGGACGGCTCCGCCCAAGCGGGTACCGAGCTCGTGCTGTCCCACTGGCCCGGCGCGGCGACGCCCGAGATACTCCGGGCTGATCTCTCGGCCGAGATCGCGTGCAACTACCTCGACCACCCCGAACTGCACGTGGACGCGCCGTACGTCACCAACAACCATTTCGATCAGGACGGCTTCGTGTCGGTGTTCGCGCTGACCCACCCGGACGAGGCCGAGCCGCGACGAGCGCGGCTCATCGACATCGCGCGCGCCGGCGACTTCAGCACGTTCCACGATCGCGATGCCGCGCGGGCCGCGATCACGTTGGCCGAACTGGGCAACGCGGCCACCGGCGACCCGTACGTCGAACTCCTCCCTCGGTTCCTCACCGTGGTCGACCACGTGGACCGATTCCGCGAGGTCTGGGAGGACGAAGACGCCCACATCACCGAGACCGAACGGGCGATCGAGACGGGCACGATTCGCATCGAGGAGATCCCCGACCTCGATCTGGCCGTCGTCACCATCCCGGCAGCCTGGGCAGCGCGCACCGTGCATCAGTTCACCACTACGCGCTCGGAGCCGGCCCACCCGATGGCGATCAACAACGCGATCGACGCCTATGCCGTGATCACGGTGGGCACGCGTGCTCCGGCGCTGCAGTACCGCTACGAGACCTGGGTCCACCTCACGAGTCGGCGCCCCCGAGCGCGGGTCGACCTCGCCGACCTGGCCGACCGGCTCACCGCCGAAGATCACGGACCGGGCCATTGGGTCTTCGACGGCGTGACGAGCCTCAGC
Source organism: Acidimicrobiia bacterium (assembly GCA_031362155.1). Taxonomy (GTDB): domain Bacteria; phylum Actinomycetota; class Acidimicrobiia; order IMCC26256; family JAENVU01; genus JAENVU01. The sequence continues at coordinate 2,416 of JANLRZ010000040.1, forward strand.
CCCGCGCTCCACCTCGTCGAGTCGACCGAGACCTCGATCACGCCGGACCGTTTCGTGGATCTGGCGACCGAAGCACTCACCGCGGCACGCGTGACGTGGAGCCCGTACGACGAGTGACGCGCTATTCGGTGGAGATGGCGTCGAGCACGTCGAACCGGGCCGCCCGTCGGGCCGGATAGGCCGCAGTGACCACGCCGGCCACGGCGGCCACGATCACGACGGTCACGAGCTGGCCGACCGGTACCACGAAATCGGTGAAGCCCTGATCGCGTAACGCGCGCACCATCGCCCACCCGAAGAAGATGCCGAGCGAGATGCCGAGGAGCGCGCCGAAGACCGCCACGATGATCGACTCCCACCTCACCGCCGTACGGACCTGACGGCGAGTCATGCCGACCGCGCGTAGGAGCCCGATCTCTCGAGTGCGCTCGACGATCGAGAGCATGAGCGTGTTCATGATCCCGAGCAATGCGATCATGATCGCCAAGGCGAGCAACGCAAAGATGAGACCCAGGAGCTGGTCGATCTGGCTCTCGAACTGCTCCTTGAGCCCGCTCTGGTCCTTCAGCTCGGTGCCGGGGAACTCCTTCAGCGCCTTCTTGATCGCGGGCGAGACCTCCTTGGCCTTCACGCCCGGGTCCAGGCTGATGTACAGCTGATTGTCGGCGATCTCGGTGAACCGCTTGTCGAAAGCCGGCAACGACAAGAAGTAGTCGGAGAGACCTTCCTTCTGGCCGAATCCGTAGACCGCACCGATAGTCATCTTCTGGTTCCCACCGACGGGGAACTTGGTACGGATCTGCTGGCCCAGCGTCCAACCGTTGTCGTCGAGCACCTTCGTCGACACTGCGATCTGGTTCGGCCCGAGCGTGGTGATGTCGCCCTGTTGGGGATCGATATCGAAGATCCGGTCGAGCGTCTTCGGGTCTGAGGACACGAGGAACGAACCCTTCCCCGCAGCCTCGAACGGGCCGAACCGCAGGGGATTCGCAAGCTCCACGCCCGGCACTTTGGCGACGGCCTCTCCGACCGCCGGGCTGAAACTCGATCCCGGGCCGGACCCGGCCAAGACCACGAGATCGGCCTTGAAGGCGCGGTCGATCTGACCGCTCAACGACTGTTTGATCGACGAGGCGAAGATGAAGATCAACCCGACCAGCGCCACCCCGATCATGAGCGCGGCCGCGGTCGAGGCGGTGCGTCGCGGGTTGCGCACGGCGTTCTCGCGCGCCAGCGTGCCCGGCATGCCTCGCAGTCGGGTCAGTGGCGCGCCGAGGATCCGGCCCACCGGCCGGGCAATCACCGGGGCGAGGATGGCGACGCCGATGAAGGTCGCGACGACACCGGCGCCGACGGCTTCTACGCCGCCGTCGGCAAACAGCCCGACCGCCAGAACCCCGATGCCGATCACCAGAACGCCCAGCCCGATCGCGGTGCGGCGGCCGAGGTGGCGCGACTCGGTCGCGGCCGCGCGCAGCGCTTCCATCGGAGCAATCCGCGCCGCCCGGCGCGCCGGCAACACTGCGGCCGCAAACGTCACGATCACACCGAGCGCGAGGGCGATGACGATGGTCGCCGGCTGCACCACGAGTGCCGTGGTCGGCACGTCGATGCCGGCCAGGCCGAGCAACGCGCGGAGGCCGAGCGCGAGCGCGATCCCGAGACCGACGCCGACGATCGACGAGAACAGCCCGACGAGCCCGGCTTCGATCAGGACCGAACTGCGCACCTGGCGACCGGCGGCACCGAGGGCCCGAAGCAGCGCCAGCTCGCGCGTGCGCTGGGTGATCACGATCGAGAACGTGTTCACGATGATGAACGAACCCACGAACAACGAGATCCCGGCGAAGATCAGCAGGAACGTGGTGAAGAAGCTCAGGTTCTTCTGGATCTGGCTCTGCCGCTCCTTGATGAGCTTGTCGCCCGTGATGACCTGGACGTCTTTCTCGGTGATCACCTGCTCGATCCGGTCGACGAGTCCGGCCTGCGAGATGCCTGGGTCCGAGGTGGCGAGGACCCCGTCGAGGCGGCCGGGTGTGGCATTGACGCGTTGGGTCTCGGCGAGGGTGAACAGCGCGATGGTCGCGCCGAGCGGACGATCGGCGTCACCGAACTTGGTGACTCCGACGACCTGGAATTCGTCGCGCGGGAGCTTCTCGTTGGTGAAGAGAATCGTGACGGTGTCGCCGATCTTGAAGCCGGCTTCCTTGGCCGTCCCCAAGTCCATGACCACCTCGTTCGCCGCCGCAGGCGCCCGCGACGCCTCACCGAGGTAGGGCACGAGTGTGTACGGATTCAGGGCCTTGACGGTCTGCCAGTTGAAGCCGAACGCCGGGCTGCCGCTCCCCGGGTCGCCGATCGGCTTGCCCTTGCGATCGAGATACTGCGCCCGCTGCACCTGGAGCTGGCCCTCGGCCGCCGCGACGCCATCCACGCCCTGCACCTGGGGAACTAGCGAGTCCGAAATTCGTTCCCGCTGTGCCGGGCCGAAGTCTGACTCCAAGTTGTTCGTGCTGCGCACGTAGGCATCGGTGCCGTCGTAGACACTGGCGAACAACTCGTCGAAGGACTTCCGCACCGTGTCGGTGAAGACGAGCGTGCCCGACACGAACGCGACACCGAGGACCACCGAGACCGCGGTGAGCAGGAATCGCAACTTGTGCGCGATCAGGCCGCGCCAGGTGACCTTCCACATCTCAGGCCCCGAACTGCTTGAGCCGATCCAGGACGCCTTCGGCGGTGGGTTCGAGCATCTCGTCGACGATCTTCCCGTCGGCCAAGAAGACGACACGATCCGCATAGCTGGCTGCGCCCGGGTCGTGAGTGACCATCACGATGGTCTGGCCGAGATCGTCGACCGCGGCCCGCATGAACGTGAGGATCTCGGCGCTGGCACGCGAGTCGAGGTTGCCGGTGGGTTCGTCGGCGAAGATGAGGTCAGGCCGGGACACCAAGGCCCGCGCCACCGCCACCCGCTGCTGCTGGCCGCCGGAGAGCTCGCTCGGACGGTGGGTGAGGCGGTCGCCGATCCGCAGCGTCTGGACGATGGAGTCCATCCAGGACTGATCGGGCTTGCGACCGGCCAGCGCCATCGGGAGCGTGATGTTCTCCGCCGCGTTGAGCGTGGGGATCAGGTTGAACGACTGGAAGATGAACCCGATGCGGTCCCGGCGGATCAGCGTGAGTTGCTTCTCGTTGCAGGCGCTGATCTCCACGTCGCCGATGTACACCTGGCCCGAGGTGACCCGATCGAGACCGGCGAGACAGTGCAACAACGTCGACTTCCCCGAACCCGACGGGCCCATGATCGCGGTGAACTGCTGGGCCGAGAAATCGACCGAAATGGTGTCGAGGGCACGGACCTCGGCCTCACCTTCGCCGTAGATCTTCGAGGCACCTACGGCGCGGGCCGCAAGGGCGGTAGTAGCGGGCGCGGGCATGGTCATTTCCACACACTCCATGCAGATCGGGGAACCCCGAGCCTAGTGAGCACCTCCGCCCAAACCTGAGGCCGCCGCCAGTGGTCACAGTCTGTGCTTGCGTGCCCCGCCTCGGCCCGACCCACCTCGCAGCGTTTGGCGGATCCTGGTCCGGAGCCGACCACCAGCCGCCAAACGCTGGAGTGAGGTCGGGTGCTACACGGTCCGGCGGGAATCAACTCCCGATGCCGGCACCCTCGTCGAGTTCGATCTCCCGCGCCTCGGACCCGGGGTCCGAGTCGCCGCGGACGCGGGCCCGGCGACCGAGATAGAAGAACGTGGCCACGGAGCCGACGAACACCACGATGCTGACCCACGCGTTGAGCCGGAGCGGCCCGATCGTGTGCGCGGGGTCGACTCGCATCTCTTCCATCACGAACCGGAACATGGTGTAGCCGGCCGCGTACAACGCGAACAGTTGGCCGCGAACGAGTTTGAACTTTCGGTCGATTGCGATCAACGCGAACCCGAGCGCGATGCACCACAGCGATTCGTAGAGAAACGTCGGCTGGAACGTCCGCTCGTTGAGGTACTCCGCCGGCCGATGGACCCGGTCGATCTCAACCGCCCACGGCAGGTTCGACGGTCCACCGAAGAGTTCCTGGTTGAACCAGTTCCCCCACCGACCGATGCCCTGGGCGAACGCGAGACCCGGCACGATCGCGTCGGCGACCGGCGCGAACGCGACCCGGCGACGCCGAGTGACCACGTACACCGCCAGTGCGCCGCCGATCACGCCACCCCAGATCCCGAGGCCACCCCGCCAGATCTGGACGGTGCGCTCCCAATGACCCTCGAAGAGTTGGTAGTCGGTGATGACGTGGTACACCCGGGCGCCGATCACGCCACCGACGACGGCCCAGAAGGCAATCGAATCGAACGCCTCGCCGTCGCCGCCCTTCTTGACGTAGCGGGTTCGGCCGACCTTGGCCGCCACGACGACGCCGAGTGCGATCATCAGCCCATACATGTGCAGGGGCACCGGGCCGAGGCGGATCACCCCGTCGCTCGGGCTGGGAATCGACGCGAGCGGCACGGTCAGGGCGGAGAACGTCACGCCGGAGACTCTAGGAGGCTGCGCCGCTCAAGGCTGAGCGGGGATGTTCCGATACCCCTGGTGCGCGACCCGGCGGTGGCCGCACTGTGAGACGGCCACCGCTGCGGTCCATCCTCGGCTCTGCTATATCTGGCGAAGCCATTCGCAACGGCACTTCCGTCGTTCATGCTGCACATGGGTGTCCTGGAGCGTGCCGCGATCGCGACCCCCCACAAACGCGGACGCGTGCGACGTGCCAGCTCATGATCACGACCGACCACTCAGAAGGAGCGCCATGAGCCACTTCACCCCCAACCCTGCGCTCGACCTCGTCCTCGAGCGCACGATCCCGGTGCCGCCGGCGCGGGTCTGGTCCGCCTGGACCCAGCCGGAACTGTTGATGCAATGGTTCACGCCGGCGCCCTGGAAAACGGTCGCCGCCGACGTCGACCTACGGCCGGGCGGCCGCTTCGTCACGACGATGGAATCCCCGGACGGTGACCGGTATCCGAACGCGGGCTGCTACCTCCTGGTCGAACCGAACCGGCTGCTCGTGTTCACCAGCGTGATGACCGAGGACCTCCGCCCGGTCGCCCCGAGCAATGGCGCCGACGACCTCGCGTTCACCGCCCGGATCGAGATCGAGGCGGCGCCTGATGGTGGCACTCACTACCGAGCAATCGTGATGCACGCCGACGAGGGCACGTGCTCGCAGCACTCCGACATGGGCTTCGCCGAGGGTTGGGGCGCTGCCCTGGACCAACTGGTTGCACTGAAGCCGTGACCGACCCTCGGCAGTCGAGCGCTATTTGACGAGGCGCGACATGCGGCGGTCGGCGAGGATCTTGCCGTCGGTCTGACACGTCGGGCAGTACGTGATCTCGTGACTTTCGAACGACACCCGCCGCATCGGTGTCTGACACTCGGGACAGGGCAGCCCATGACGGTTGTGCACGCGGAAGCGATCGCCCAGCTTCGGTTCGGACAATCCTCCTCGGCGCTCCCGTTCGGTGCCGAGCGCCTCGGTCATGGTCACGCGAATTGCATCGATGAGACGCCGGCGGGATGCGGGATCCATCTTGGCCAAGGTCGCGTAGGGCGACACGTGGGCGCGGTGAAGTGCGTCGTTGGCGTATCCCCGCCCAATGCCGGCGACGGTCCGCTGGTCGCGCAGGAAGGTGTGGATACGACGCGTGTCGGTCGAGGTGAGGAGCAGCGTCTCGAACTCGTCGGAGTCGGGTTCGGGCCCGAGTCCGACCGTCGGACCTTCGTCGTCGGCCGCGAGCACCCACCAGGCGACCTTGCGTTCATGACCATGTTCGCGGATGAGCACGGCTCGGTCGTCGTCGAATCGGAACCGGACCGCCGCGCCCTTCGGCTTCGTCTTCTTGCTCGGCGTCTCGACGTCGAGCCGACCCGCCTGGGAGAGGTGGAACACGACCGCCAGATCGGAGTCGGTGACCAGGCGGAGATACTTCGCCCGCCGGGTGACCCGCGTGAGGCGGGAACCCACGAGCGCGTCGGGGGCCGGGGTCACCGTCTTCAGCGCCGAGAAACCGAGGGGATCAACGCCGACGAACGTGGCTCCTTCGAGAAACTCTTCGAGGCGTTCGCCGAGGGCCTGCATCTCCGGCAACTCGGGCATGACCGGAGCGTATCTATCCCGAACCCTTGCGGCGTTGGCGCGCTTGCATGCGGGAGCGGATCAGCTCGCGGCGTTCCCGTACTTCGGCGTAGGTGAGCGAGTCGCCCCACTCCGACCCGACGCCGAGGCTGGCCTTGACCGACGCCAGATCGAGGTCCGGCGCGGCCTCCAGGCCGAGGTCCTGCGCGATCTGATCCCCGTACTGCGCCTGGAAGTAGAGGTACACGTGAGCGATCTCGCCGAGGATGTCGAGGTCGGGTGCGAGGGTCGCCGTTGCGCCGTCGAGGAACATCATGTTCTTCACGAACAGCATGAGTTCCTTGGGTGCTCGGGCGCCGTACTCGAGCAGCTTCTTCGTGAGGTCGCGCAGCTCACCGACGAGTTCGTCGGCACTCATGAGCGTCGGGTCCTTGACCGGCTGATCGAGCCCGAGGTCGGCGATCACCGCATCGAGATCGGTGTCGGCGGGAAACGCGCCGAGATCTCGCAACGCCGCCAACTGCCCACGGACATCGCCGGTGCTGCCCAGTACGAGGAGTTGCAGGAAGGCTCGACGCTTCCGCTCATCGAGGCGGCCGGTGATCCCGAAATCGAGGAGCGCGGTGCGGCCGTCGGGCATGCCGAACAAGTTCCCGCCGTGCAGGTCTCCGTGGAACACGCCGTGGACGAGAGCGCCTTCGAGGAAGGAGATGAGCCCGGAGCGCAACAACGCGTTGGTGTCGATACCGGCGGCGCGCATGCCCTCGACGTCGTCGAAGTTGTAGCCCGTGAGCCGCTCCATCACGAGCACGCGGCGCGTCACGAGGCGCGGATGCGGCCGCGGCACCACCGTCTCCCGAACTCCGATCTTCGCCATCGCGCCGGCAACGTCGAGCATGTTCTCGGCTTCGAGCCGGAAGTCCAACTCCTCCACGATGGTGTCGGCGAACAGTTCGACGAGCGCCGGGGGGTTGGCCAGGGCGGCGATGGGGATGCGGCCGACGAGGTGGGGAGCCAGGTACGCAAGGACCTGCGCGTCCTCGCCTACCTGGCTC
>JANLRZ010000042.1:0-15522 GCA_031362155.1 Acidimicrobiia bacterium
AGCCGTCGACAGGAACTCGACATTGCGGACGAACGGCGTGCGGGCCGGACAGCTCGGCCGGCAGTAGATCCGCGTCGTCTTCACCGCCGTGAAGAACCAGCCATCGAACCGGGCGTCCTTGCTCTCGATGGCCCGCAGGCAGGTGTCGGTCGACGGCATCACTCCGTCACCATCGCAGGTTCTCGGCCCGCTGGCTAGCGGGTTTCGGACGCCGCAGATCACGGCCCCCCGACGCCGACTCGTGCCATCCTGGATCGATGTCGACTCGCTCCGTCTCGCACTGGCCGATGCACCATTTCTCGATGGCGAATCCGAAGGGTCGGCGCCAAGGCGACGTCGCGCTGCTCCTCCGGAGTGTCGCCTCGGAGGTCGAACGGATCGCGGATGCGGAAGTCCAGGACGTGTCGTTGCACGCCGAGGTCACCAACCGAGGGCCGTGGTACTCGATGACGGTCTATTTCTCACTGCCGGAGGACGACGCGTAACCCCGGAGCGGCGAAGTTCCTAGTCAGTTCCTGCAAGGATCGGCGCGTGCTCCTCCACGACCTGATTGCCGATGCGGCGGCGCGTGCGCCGGAGACGCCCGCGGTCATCACCGACACGGGGTCGGTGACGTTCCGCACGTTGCTGACCCGAGTCGACGCGCGGGCCGCGGAGATCGCCGCACTGACCGAGCCGGGTGCACGGGTCGCGGTGTTGGCCGAGAACTGCATCGAGTACGTGGAGCTCTACTACGCGGTGCCCCACGCCGGGCGGGTGTTGGTTCCGCTGAACCACCGACTGCATCCGGAAGAGTGGGCAGCAACGCTCGAACGCGCCGGGGTGACCTTGGCCTACGTCGACGCGGTACACGCCGATCGATTCGACGCGCCGGCCCGTGTGCCCGTGCGAGCGCTGGGCGCTCCCATCACCCAGGCCGGAGCGGCAGGCGGGTTCACGTCGCCGGCCCGTTCCCCCGATGACGTCGCGTGGCTCATCGGCACGAGTGGCACGACCGGCTCGCCGAAGCTCGCCATGCTCTCGGACGCGAATCTCATCGCCGCGGTCGACGCCACGTTGCCGGCCCGACCCGTCGGCGACGACGACGTGCTCGCCACCCCGTTCCCGCTGTGCCACGTCGCCGGGTACAACGTGCTCGTCCTCCACCGCCGCGCCCGACCCATTGTGCTGCAATCGACGTTCGATCCCGTCGGCCTGACCGCGCTCGTCCGCGACCAAGGGGTGACCATGTTGTCGCTCGCCCCGACGATGATCGCGATGCTGCTCGACCATCCCGACGTGCACGACTCCGACCTCGCGTCGATCCACTCCTTGGGATACGGCGCCTCACCGATTCCGGGGCCGGTCCTCCAACGGGTCGTCGAACGGTGGGACTGGCACTGCTCGCAGGGTTTCGGCATGACCGAGCTCGGTGGCAACGCTCTGTTCCTGGGACCCGACGAGCACCGCCGCGCCGCGGCCGGCGATACGCGGCTGCAAGTTGCGGCCGGCCGTCCCTCGGCCGGGGTCGAGGTTCGGCTCGGGGCCGACCACGAACTGCTCGTGCGCGCGCCGCAAGTGATGCGGGGCTACTGGAACCAACCGGACGCGACCGCGAACGCGATCACCGACGGCTGGCTCCACACCGGTGATATCGCCCGCATCGACGACGACGGCATCGTGTCGATCATCGACCGCAAGAAGGACGTCATCGTGAGCGGCGGTGAGAACGTCGCGTCACGAGAAGTCGAAGACGTACTCCACGCGCATCCGGCGGTGGCCGACGTCGCGGTGATCGGACTGCCCGACGAACGGTGGGGCGAACGGGTCTGTGCCGTCGTCGTGGCGCGCGAAGCCGTCGAAGCCGACGTGCTCATCGCGCATTGTCGGTCCCAGCTCGCCGGGTTCAAGACACCGAAGACCATCGAGTTCGTCGACGAACTCCCCCGCAACGCATCGGGCAAGGTCCTGAAACACCGGCTGCGGACGACCTTCGCCTCCGGTCCGGTTGGCACCGAACCACGCACCTGACGGCAGCCTCCCGATCCTTCTAAGGTCCCCGCCGTGCCGCCCCAGCTCATCCGCAACCATCCACCCGCATTGCCCGACCAACCCCCACTCGATGCCGGAGCGTTTGTATGACCGATGGGGTGACGTTCGATTTCACCGGTGCGACCGTCCTCGTCACCGGCGGCACCAGTGGTATCGGACACGCCATTGCCGGCGAGTTCGACCGCGCGGGTGCCACCGTGCACGTGAGCGGCACCCGACCCACCCTCGACGACTACGACGTCGACCTCGACGGATACGCCTACCACCAACTGCGCCTGACCGAGGTCGCCGACATCGACGCGGTGGCGGCTGCGCTTCCCGCGCTCGACGTCTTGGTGAACAACGCTGGTGAGGTACTGCCCGGCGGGAAGAGCGAATACGAGCCCGACGTGTTCGCGACCTCGGTCGCCATCAACCTGACCGGCGCGTTCCGGTTGGCCACCGTATGCCGCGAACTCCTGGCCGCCAGCTCGTTCGATGGTGGAGCCAGCATCGTGAACCTGGCGTCGATGGCCAGCTACTTCGGGATCGAGATCACCCCCGGGTACGGTGCCGCGAAGACCGGCATCCTCGGGATCACCCGCACCCTCGCGCACGCGTGGGCGGCCGACGGGATCCGCGTGAACGCCGTGGCGCCCGGCCTGATCGAGACCGGCATGACCGCACCGATGCTCGACTTCCCGTCCATGATCGATCCGCTGATCGCCCGGACTCCCCTCGCCCGCATCGGCACGCCGGAGGACATCGCCCCGGTCGTTGCCTTCCTGGCCAGCCCCGCCGCCCGGTTCATCACCGGCCAGACCCTGCCCGTCGACGGCGGCTTCTCAATCTCGGCATGAGCGACACGCTGCGATCCGTGACCGCCGAGGAGCGGGCCGCGTTCGCGGCCGATGGGGTCGTGTGGCTCCGCGGCGCGCTCGACGCCGCCGTGGTGCACGCCATGGCGGAGCCGGTCCAGCGGGCCCTCGCCTCGACCGCGGCCGCCGACCTCTCGGCGATGGGGCGAGCGCTCGAAGACGCCGGCGAAGTCGTCTTGCGAACCGGGCCGTCGGCAGGGTCGTTCGTGAGCGGCGTCGACCACTGGCGGGAGATCTCCGAGTTCGCCGCGTTCGCGTGTGCGAGCGAACTCCCGCGCCTGATCGCCGAGTTGCTCGGGAGCGATCACCTGTGGTTGTACGAGGACAGCGTGTTGGTCAAGGAACCCGGCGCGTCGGAACGCACGGCGTGGCATCAGGACCTCGGCTACTTCCACGTCGACGGCGACCAACTCGCGACCACGTGGTGTCCCCTCGATGTCGTCAGCCCTGAGACCGGCGCCGTGCGGTACGTGCGCGGTTCCCACCGGTGGGACGCGACCTACCGACCGAACCTGTTCGTGAGCACGATGGCCATCCCCGGCACCGAGGGTCTGACCGTGCCCGACGTCGACGCGCTCGAGGCCGCGGGCGAGTGCGAGGTCATCACGTTCAGCACCGAGCCCGGCGACGTCGTCGTGCATCACGCCCGCACCCTCCACGCGGCAGGGCCCAACACGTCGGCCACCACGCGCCGACGGGCCATCTCGGTCCGGTACTGCGGCGACGATGCCCGCACCCACCTTCGGCCCGGCGCACCGCTGAAGGCCCACCAGCGTGACTGGACGAACGGAACCGCCCTGACCGGCCCCGACCACCCGATGGTGTGGCCCGTCGGCGCACGGGGCTAGAACGCGTTCTACACTGGGGGGATGACGATGTACGAGGGTCCCGTCTTCGACGCCGACAACCACTACTACGAAGCACTCGACGCCTTCACCCGCCACCTCGACCCCCGACTCGGGCCGCGCTGCGTCCAGTGGTGCGACATCGACGGCCGCCAGTATCAGGTGGTCGGCGGTCGGGTGAGCAAGGTCGTCACCAACCCGACGTTCGATCCCATCGCCAAGGCCGGCGCGATGCACGATTACTTCCGCGGCAACCCCGACGGCCGGAACCCACTCGAATTCCTTCAGGACCGCGAACCGATCCGCCCCGAGTACCGCGACCGGGAAGCCCGCGTGCAGGTGCTGAACGATCAGGGCCTCGAAGGCGTCTGGCTGTTCCCGACGCTCGGCATGCTCTACGAGGAGTTGCTGCTTCCCGACGTCGAGGCGTTCACCCTCACGTTCACCGCGTTCAATCGCTGGATGGAGGAGGACTGGGGCTTCGCGTACCGGAACAAGATCTTCGCCGCCCCCTACCTCTCGCTCGCCGACCAGGACTGGGCCATCTCCGAACTCGAGTTCGCGATCGAGCGCGGCGCACGCATGATCGTGATGCGCCCGGCCGCGCAGTTCACCCGCGATGGCGCTCGCACTCCCGCGAGCCCCGAGTTCGATCCGTTCTGGTCACGAGTCCAGGAAGCCGGCCTCACCGTCGTGGTCCACGCCGGCGACAGCGGCTACACGGCCAACGGGTACGCGCCCGACGGATTCAGCGCCAACTTCGGCGGCGGCAACATGGGGCCGAGCATCAAGATGCTCCACATGGAGCGCGCGATCTACGACTTCCTCGCGAGTCTGATCTTCGACCGCTTCTTCACTCGCTTCCCCGGCATCCGGGTCGCGAGCGTCGAGAACGGCAGCGAATTCCTGCCCGACCTGTTTCGCAAACTTGCGTCGCAGCACCGCCGAATCCCCGGCTTTTTCCCTGAGGACCCGATCGAGACGTTCCGGAAGCACGTGTGGATCAACCCGTTCTGGGAGGACGACGTCCACGAGATCGCGGAGCTCATGGGCACCGATCGGGTCATCTTCGGCTCCGACTGGCCCCACATCGAAGGCATGCCGAACCCGCTCGACTACGCCGTCGAGGTGAAGGAGTTCGACGTCGCCGACCAGGGCAAGATCCTCCATGACAACGCCGTTGAGTTGAACTCCAGCCAGTAACGCTGAGGGGCTTCTCTCCCGGTTGGGAGCCGGAGTCTTTGACCGGGCGGTGCGCGCAGGTTTCCACGCCGTCCGGGCGCCTCAGATTGTGTGGGTTTGGGCGCGACCGCGTTCCATGATGCCGTGGCGGCGCTTCTCGATCTCCGCCGGATCGAAGCCCGGACCTTCCCAGCTTCGCGACACCTCGTCCTCGATACGCCAGGCTTCCTCGTCGGTGACGAGGGAGTTGCGGTCATAGGTCGAGAGCATGCGGCGCACTCCCAGTTGGTCGACGCTCCGACAGTCGGCGGCGAGCCGGCCGCAGTACGGGAGCAGATCGTCGTGCAGCACGACGTGGTTGACCAGACCCCAGTCGTACGCGAGCTGCGCATCGACGAAGTTGCCGGTCACGCTCATCTCACGCGCCCGCGCCACCCCGATCCGCTGCGGCAGCAACACGGTCAGCCCCCAACCGGGCATCACACCCACTCGGGCATGGGTGTCGGCGAAGCGGGCACGATCGGACGCGATGAGGAAATCGCACGCCAGCGCGAGTTCGAGCCCGCCCGTGACCGCGACCCCGTTGACGGCACCGATCAGCAGCTTCGTGCGGGGTGGCAATGCTCCTCGCCACGGGAGCTGCCCGTCTCGACTGCGCCCGCCCATGTCGACACTCTCGGGCCCGGATGCGCCCGCGCCGGAACGGAGCTCGTCGCCACCGACATCGCCGGCACCGAACTCCTTCAGGTCCACGCCCGCCGAGAACGCGGGATCCGCGCCCGTGAGGATCATGACGTCGACGTCGTCGTCGGCTTCCAGTTCGGTGACGACCGCGGGCAACCGCCGGCGGATCGCCCGGTTCAGTGCGTTGCGCGCCTCGGGACGGTTGAGGGTGATCGTGGCGACACCCTCGGCGATGTCGACCAGAAGCGGTTCGGTCATGGTGGAGTTCCCATTCCTCGGCAGCTGAAGATCGTTACTCTGCCACGATGATCATGAACCGGTTCGACCTCACCGATCGCGTTGCCATCGTCACCGGAGCGGGCAAAGGGATCGGCGCCGGCTGCGCACTCGGCCTGGCCGAGGCCGGGGCCGACATCGTGCTCGCCGCCCGCACCGCCGCCGACCTCGACTCGGTCGCGGAACAGATCCGTGGTCGCGGCCGGCGGGCCAAAACGATCCCGACCGACGTGACCGACAACGACCAGCGCGCCGCCCTCGTCGAGACGGCCATGGCCGAGTTCGGCCGAATCGACGTGCTGGTCAACAACGCCGGCGGCTGGGACCCCCGCCCGGTGATGCACACCAGTATTCGGGCGATGGAGGGCGCCTTCACCTTCAACGTGATCGCTGCGTTCTCGCTGACCCAGCTCTGTGTCCCCCACATGGTGGCGGGTGATGGTGGCAGCGTGGTCAATATCTCGTCGCGGGCGGCGAGCATGGTGCAGCCGTGCTTCGTCGCCTACGCCACCGCCAAAGCAGCACTCTCGATGATGACCCGAGCGATGGCCCCCGAGTTGGCGCCGAAGGTGCGCGTCAATGCCATCGAAGTCGGTGGCGTCGAGACCGCCGCGCTGGAGCACGTCCTCACCGACGACTCCGTGCGCCGGCAGCTGGAAACGGGGACGCCGATGCAGCGCATCGGCCAACCCGAGGACATCGCGGCGGCGGTCGTCTACCTCGGTTCCGACGCCTCGAGTTGGGTCACCGGCAAGATCTTCGAGGTCGACGGCGGCGTGGAGTCGCCCGCCTTCACCGTTCCCTTCACGCCACTCTGAGCGGTCGGATCCAACCCTGCGCCCGCCGGCCGAGAGATTCCACCAACTGAGCCTCCACGCGGCGTACCGTGCCCGCCAGGACTTCGAGGGGGACGGGTTGTGAGGTGGAAGCGGCAACGGACGCGAGCGGCCGAGCTGGCCGCCGTCCACGCCGAGACGGCCCGCATGCAAGTGAACCTGCTGCGGATCGAACTCACGAACCTGCACGAAGAACTCGCCCGGCGGGACATCGAGATGCTCAGCGCATTGAGCCGCTCGAGCACCGTCAACGACACCCTCCGGCGCCAACTCGAGGCCGAACACACCAACCACACGCGACTGGCCCGATCCATCGACCGGCTCGCGATGTTCCTCGCCGCGCCGCCGCTCGCGGCCGCGACCGTGTCACTCGGTGCCGCGGACCAGGGCGCGGGCACGATTATCGGCGGCACGATCGACCCCGCTGTGACCCCTCATCTCGTCGAGGTCGCCGAGTCGCCCCCGGAGGTCGTCGGGAATGCGATCGACCTCACGAGCGAGACCGAGATCGAGATCGAGATCGAGACCGCCCCGGAACTTCCGGTCGAAGTTCCGATCGCACCCAGCACTCGCGCGGAACGACCACTCGAATGTGAGGTTCACCTGCGCTTCGGTGATCGGTGGATCGACGGGTTTCAGATCGAGGAGACAATTCACGGCGGACCGAACATCCAGTTTCGGCTGCGCCGCCGGGTCGACGGGTGGGTCCTCCCCGAACTCTTCGACGAGTCCGAGGTCCGCGTGTTCATGCAACCGGTGATCGATCCCAGCCGTACGTGACGGCGCCGCGCCGTCAGGGACGCGCCCGCCCGGCGATCAGCGGGAGATCGAGGTAGGTCTTGAGTCCGGGCTCGGCCTCGCACACGTACGGGACCGCGTTGACACAGTGCATGGCCGGCGCGGTAAGCCCGATCTCGGGGTGCTCGCCCACGACCGGCGGATGCAAGCCGTGCACCACGACCGACACCGGCGGCTCGGCGGTGATCGCGGCTTCGAACCGCTGGCCCTCGGCGCCGAAGGACCACGCCGGTTCGAGGTGCTCCTCCCCCATCAGCCAGTTGACTCGCACGGTGATGACCGGTGTACCGTCGACCAGGCCCTCCCACGTGAACCGTTGCGCGGCCACGGTACCGGCGTCGATCACCCCGACTGGGGAATCGAGGTCTTGGGTGGCGACGGCCATCTCGTGGGTCGTGCGTTTCTCGGCGTCGAGCGTCCAGCCCAACTCGTCGGCGATCATGTCGATCGACTCGCAGAAGCCCATCCCGAGAATGGTCGGCATCGGACTGGTCTTCGCCGCCTCCGGTGGAGTGCCGAACATCATGACGTCGCGCACCACCGAGACCGTCGGATAGTTCCGGATGTCGGAGAACTCCTCCGCCCGGACGTGGGTGATGTCGCGGCACCAGGACGACAGCAGGAGTGGCAGTCGCTCGGTGATACCGCCCGGGTTGATGCCGGTGCCGTGCAGCGTGGATCCGCCGCGGCGGCACGCATCTTCGATCGCCGCGAGCTTCGGCGACTCGCCCGGATAGATCCACCCGACCGGCGTGACCACGTTCTTCCCCGACTCGAGCAACTTGATCACCGTCGTCGTGCTCGCGAGTACTGGTGAATAGACCACACAGTCGGCATCCATCGCGATCAACTCGTCCACGTCGGTGGTGGCCAACACGCCGATGGGACCGATGCCACAAATCTCACCGACGTCCTTGCCGGACTTCTCCGGGCTGTGGACCCACGCCCCCACAAGTTCCAACTCGGGATGCGCCAGCACGCCGAGGATCGCTTCTTGCCCCACCATGCCCGTCGCCCACTGGATCACCCTGTATGTCATCCCTGCACCTTCGCACACACCGCCATCGTGTGGAAGGCTCGCCCCATGAACGCCGAACTCGTCATTCGCAACGGGACCATCGTCGACGGCACGGGCGCGCCCGGCTTCGTCGGCGACGTCGAGATCACCGACGGCATCATCACCGCGGTGGGGGCGGTCGATGCCCGCGCGGCGCGCGAGATCGACGCCGACGGTCTCATTGTCACTCCCGGGTTCGTCGACATCCACACCCACTTCGACGGCCAAGTCACGTGTGATCCGATCGTCGCGCCGTCGTCGTTGCACGGGGTCACCACGATCGCCATGGGCAACTGCGGCGTCGGGTTCGCTCCCGCGCACGTCGAGAAGCACGACTGGCTCATCGGCCTGCTCGAGGGCGTCGAGGACATCCCCGGTGCCGCGCTCGCCGAAGGTCTCACCTGGGATTGGCAGACCTTTCCGGAGTACCTCGACTCCCTCGACGCCAAGCCGCACACCGTCGACATCGGGACCCACCTGCCACATGCCGCGCTGCGGACCTACGTGATGGGCGAGCGCGGTGCCGACCACACCGAGGCGCCCTCCGACGACGAGTTGGCCCGGATGGCCGACCTCACGCGCGAGGCACTTGCCGCCGGCGCGATCGGGTTCGCGACGAGCCGCACCGACGTCCATCGCACGAAGGACGGCACCAACATCGGAACGCTCACGGCAAGCGAACGCGAACTGCTCACCATCGCCGACGCGATGAGAGCGGCGGGTACGGGCGTCACCCAACTCATCTCCGACGCGTACCAAACCCCGGACGACGACTTCGCAAACCGCGAGATGGATCTCATCGAGGCGTTCGCACGGACCAGCACCCGCCCGCTGAGCTTCACGGTCCAACAGGCGTTCCACTCCCCCGACCGGTGGCGGCATCTCTTCTCCCGCGTGGGCGAGATGCGCGACCGCGGCCTCGACGTAAAGCCGCAGGTTGCGTCACGACCCATCGGGGTCCTGTTGGGCCTGGAAGCGACCGCGAGTCCGTTCCTCTTCACTCCGTCGGCGGCCGAGATCGCCGGCCTTCCGTTGCCCGAACGAGTCATCGCGTTCCGCGATCCCGAACGCAGGCGACGGATCCTCGAGGAGCACGCGGGGATGGTGGCGACGCTGCCCGACGGACTGTTCAAGTCGATCGTGTCGAGTTGGGACGTCATGTTCGCGCTGAGCGACCCCGTCGACTACGAGATGGACGCCGCGAACTCGATCGGCGCGCACGCGCGCGCGGCCGGGGCCGACCCGGCCGGCGTCGTGTACGACACGCTGCTCGAACGCAACGGCGGCCAACTGCTCTACCTCCCCCTCTTCAACTTCGCCCACGGCAACTACGACGACCTCTACGAGATGATCACCACACCGTTCTCGTTGTTCGGACTCTCCGATGCCGGAGCGCATTGCGGGGCCATCTGTGACGCGTCGATGCCCACGAGTTCGATCGTGCTCTGGGCGCGCGACCGGCGGGGTGGGGCCACGGTCCCGCTGGAGCAGATCGTGCACCAGCAGACCCAACGCACTGCCGCTCACGTGGGCTGGAACGATCGCGGCGTGCTGGCACCCGGCTACGTCGGCGACGCGAACGTGATCGACCTCGACCGGTTGGAATGTCGGATTCCGCACCTGGTGCACGATCTCCCGGCCGGTGGGCGCCGACTCATGCAGGAGGCATCCGGGTATCGATACACCGTCAAGTCGGGCGCGGTGACCTTCGAGGACGGCCAGTCCACCGGCGCATTGCCCGGCCGGCTGCTCCGGGGCCCGCTCACTCTCCCTCAAGCTCTCCCCACCCCAGTCGATAGCTAGGGCTGCAGCGACCGCTGCGCGCTACTGGGAGGTAGAGCACCATGCGCAAGTCCTTGATCACCCTTGGCATCGTCGCCGCAGTCGCGGTCGCCGGGTGCAGCAGCTCCGACTCGAGCAAGGCCAAGGAAACCTCGAAGCCGACCGCCAAGTCGGCATCGGCGTCCACGAGCACGACCCAGCCCTTCGTGGCCAACACGAAGAACACGCCCGGGACGCTCAAAGGCTTCGTCGGGGCCAAAGCCGATGTGCACGACACCACGTGCGCCCGAGATGGCGCGGAGTGGAACGCCCACGGCCTCGTGACCAACCCGACCGCCAAGTCGGTCAAGTACCGCATCTACGTGTCGTTCCTCAGCGGCGACACGACCATCGGTCTGGCCGAGGCCAACATCCCGAACATCGGCGCGAGGCAGACCGGAAAGTGGCAGCAGAGCATCAAGGTCGACGGCGACGGACTGCGATGCATCCTGCGAGTGGAACGCACCGATATCTGAGACCACCAGCTCGACCCAACCTCCATCACATCGACGCGGCCGGCGAACCCGAAACGGGTCGCCGGTCACGCTCGTTTCCTGACCGCCGCGGGCCAATGCGCCCAGCCGGGAAATCTCGTTTCGATTGCTAAGTTTTCCAAAAGTATCCGGGATCTTCCGTCGAAGAGCCTCCGTGACTTCACATCGCACGTCCATGTCAGGACCGCTTCGCGCCGTCTGGTCCGTGCGTCGCCGAGTTCGCGCCCACACCGTCGTCAGGATCGCAGCAGCTGTTGCGCTGATCCTTGGTGCTGCCGTGCCGGTGGACGGCTACCTTGCCGCGTCACCCGCAGGCGCGGCCACGTGCGCATCAGCCAACATCACCGTGACGCCGCTGGCCAACACGGTCTTCTACACCGACTTCAGCCCGAGCCCGCCGACATTGCCAACCCTGGCCGGCCACTACACCGGCTATCGCATCACCAACAACACCGGAGCCACCATCGCGAGCCCGTACGTGCAACTCTCCGGATTCACCGGCGGATCGGTCTCGTTGGCGCCCGGCCAGGCGGCGAACCAACCACTCGGCAGCCTTGCCCCTGGCGCCTCCGGACTCGCGTACTTCTACCTTGCGGCCAGTTCGGCCACCACCACCGACCAGACCCACACCGTGTCGGTCTATGACCGCAATCCGACCCTCACCGGCGCGATCGAGACCTGCAACACGAGCTTGACCTACACCGACGTGGTCTCGACCACCCAGGCCGCCGCCAACAAGGTCACGGTTGCGACCGCAACGAGTAACCCACCTGGTCTCGGCGCGACGATGACCCTCACCGTCACCGGCGAGACCGGCACCATCGGCGCCGGACCGGCGGGTGATCCGCAGGGCTTCGACATGACCCCGGCCGCGGTCGTCTCGGGACCGCTCGCCTGGAACGCCGCGGCGTATCGCCTGGTGGGTGTCAACCTCAACGTCAACCTCACCGGCGGCGGCGCGGCCAACTACGCCGACCTCCTCCACCGCACCTTCACCGACCCCAGCAGTGCCAACCGGACCTACGTCATCACCTACACGTTCATCATCGTCGGAACCACCTCGTCGAACACCTCGGTGACGCCGATTCAGTACATCGCATCCGGCACCCAGATCAAGCACACGGCCACCGGTGACTCGACCTACACCGGCATCCTGCCGATCTCCCCCATCTCCAACACCACCACCATCGCGAAGAGCGCCAGCCCGACCACGTTGCTCGAGCCCGGCGGCACCGTCACCTATACGGTCACGGCGACGAACTCGGGGAGCCAGGCCGCATCACTCGACCAGTTCGTCGACACGCCCGGCGCCGGGGCGACCTACACCGCGGGAAGTTCGACCTTCAACGGCAGCGCCATCTCCAACCCGGTGACCAGCGGCACAACGCTCGTCTGGTCGGGCCCGTTCACGATCCCCGGCGGTTCGTCGCGGAGCCTCACCTACCAGATGGGCATCAATACCGTCGCGGGCACCGTCGGGAACTCCGTCATCGCCAACATCGGCTCGACCGTGATCGACACCACCACGAGCACCAGCGACAACAGCCCCGCGACCGCCTCGGTCGACGTCGCGGCGCCGCCCAAGATCAACGTGAAGAAGACGGTCACCGACCGACTCGATTCGTCCGACCAGTTCACGGTGGCGTTGCTGAACGGCGCAACCAACCTGGCATCGGCAACGACCTCGGGTGGAGGTGCCGGCGCGGCCACGGGCAATACCACGGTCTCGGCCGGTACCACGTACACGCTGACCGACGCGATGGCATCCGGGGGCGCGAGCTCTATCGGCCAGTACAGCGCGAGCATCACCTGTGCGAACTCGAAGTCGGGTTCGAGCACTGTCCTCCCGTCCGGGTCGGGCACCTCGTTCACGGTCACCCCGCAGCTCGGTGACGTGATCACCTGTACCTTCACGAACACGACCCGGCCACGCCTCACGTTGTCCAAGTCGGTCGCGTCCCGCGCGAATGCCCTCGACCAATTCTCGGTGGCGATCAAGAATGGTGCATCTACCGTGGCGTCCGCGACGACGTCCGGAGCCGGCACCACCGCAAGTACCGGTTCCACGACGTTGACAGCCGGGACCACCTACACGCTGACCGATACGAAAGCCTCCGGCCCTTCGGTCATCGGCCAGTACGTCAGCTCGATTTCCTGCACGAATGGCACCGCCGGTTCGACGACCGTGCTCCCATCCGGGACGGGAACCTCGTTCTCGATCACGCCGACCGACCGCGACAGCATCTCGTGCACCTACACCAACACCGCCGGCACCGCCTCGCTCGGTTTGACGAAGTCGGCCAGCCCGAACACCGGCGTGGGAGTCGGCAGCGTCATCACCTACACGTACGGCGTTACCAACACCGGAACCCTCCCGCTGACCAACGTCACAGTCACCGATCCGCACGTGGGCCTCTCGGCCATTTCCTGCACCCCCGCGTCGGGTTCCACCCTGGCCGCAGGAGCAACGATGAGTTGCTCGGCCACCTACACCATCACCCAGACCGACGTGGATGCCGGATCCGTCGTCAACACCGGAACGGTGAGCGGGAAAGACCCCAGCGACACCACGATCACCAATACCGCCGGCGCAACCGTCAACGCGTCGCAGACTGCGACGATCAGTTTGACGAAGGTCGCATCGCCCGCCGCCGGAGTCGTCGCCGGGAATGTCATCACCTACACGATCACCGGCACCAACACCGGGACGGTGACGCTTCACAACGTGACCCTGAGCGACATCCTCATCCCGACGCTCTCGTGCACGCCGGCAACTCCCGCGACGCTCGCGCCGGGCGCCTCCATCACCTGTACCGCGACCTACACCGTGACCCAGGGTGACGTGGACCTCGGTTCGGTCTTCAACCGCGTCGACATCTTCGCTCTCGATCCGTCGAACAATACGGTCAGCAACTCCGCAACCAAGACCGTGACCGCGAACCAGACTCGCGCGCTGACGCTGACGAAGACCGCATCGCCCGCTGCCGGAGTCGTTGCGAGTGACCTCGTCACCTACACGTTCACGGGCACGAACACCGGCACCGTGACCTTGAACACCGTCGACATCACCGATCCGTTGGTCGGACTCTCCGCCCTTGACTGCTCGCCGAAGTCGCTGCCCTGGCTGCTCGCGCCGGGCGAGAGCATCGTGTGTACCGCGACCTACACCGTGACCCAAGCCGATGTCGACGCAGGCACGATTGACAACACCGCCACGATCACCGGCCAAGACCAGTTCGGCAACCCCGCGATTCAGACCGCCACCGCGACCGTGACCGCCAGCAATGTGGCGACGGTGGGGTTCACGAAGTCGGCAACCCCGGACACCAATGTGGTGCTGGGCGACCTGATCACCTACACGATGACCGGCACGAACACCGGCGACGTCACCCTCCACGACGTCGGCGTCACCGACCCGCTGAGCGGACTTTCGACCATCGGTTGTACGCCTGCCGCGCCGGCAACGCTCGCACCGGGTGACACGATCACGTGTACCGCCACCTACGCCGTGACCCAAGCCAACATCGACGCCGGTTCGCTGACCAACACCGCCACCATCAATACGCTGGACCCCGCGAACGGAGTCGTCACGAACACCGCCACGAAGTCGATCACGACCACCCAGGGCTCGAGCCTCGGCCTGGTCAAGATTGCGTCCACGAACATCGGCGCCCTCGCCGGCGATGTCATCACGTACACGTACAACGGGACGAACACCGGCAGCGTGACCCTCCACAATGTCGGGGTCACCGACCCGATGATCGGACTCTCCCCGATCACGTGCACGCCCGCGGCGCCGGCAACCCTCGCGCCCGGCGCCCCCATCACCTGTACCGCCGACTACACCGTGACCCAGGCCGACGTCGACGCCGGCTCGATCAACAACACGGGAACCATCGACGGTCTCGACGTCGCCAATGACCCCGTCACCGAGACCGCAGGGGCCACGGTCCTCACCAACCAGAACGCGCTCTTGAGCCTGACCAAGACGGCCGACGTCACGAGCGGGGTCGTCGCCGGCGATGTCATCACCTACACGTTCGCAGGCCAGAACACCGGCACCGTCACGATTCACGACCTCGGAGTCACCGACGCCATGGCCGGGCTCTCCTCGCTCAACTGCACACCGGCGGTTCCGGCCACCCTCGCACCCAACGACACCATCAGCTGCACCGCGACCTACACCATCACCCAAGCCGACGTCGACGCAGGATCGATCAACAACACCGCGACCATCGGCGGGCTCGACCCGGCCAACAACCCCGTCAGCACCACCGCCAGCGAAGTCGTCACCCCGAGCACGCTGTCCGGACTCAGCCTGACGAAGACCGCGACGCCTGCCACCGGAGTGACGACGGGCGACGTTGTGACCTATACGTTCCACGCGGTCAACACGGCCGACGTCTCGGTGCATGGGGTCAGCGTTACCGACCCGATGACCGGGCTTTCCGCCGTCACCTGCACCCCAGTCGCGCCGGCCACCCTGGCCCCGGGTGACGGCATCACGTGCTCTGCGACCTACACCGTCACCCAAGCCGACGTCGACGCACGGACGATCGCCAACACCGCCACGGTGAGTGGACTCGACCCGCAGAGCAACCCGGTGACCAACACCGCCTCGGCGACGGTCACGCCCTTGTT
>JANLRZ010000044.1:0-4392 GCA_031362155.1 Acidimicrobiia bacterium
GAACAGCGGCGACTCCGTAGTCGGTTCGATGGCGAACACGTCGATCGCCGCGCCGCCGAGCGGACCGTGAGCCAAAGCGTCGGCCAGGGCGTCCTCGTCGATGATCCCGCCGCGTGCGGTGTTCACGATGCGCAGGCCCGGCTTGGCCCGAGCCAACAGCTTGGCGTCGAACAACCCGATGGTCTCGGGCGTCTTTGGCAGGTGAATCGTCAGGAAGTCGGCGGACTCGACGAGCGCACCGAGATCGGGTTGCAACTCGACACCGAGCTGGCGGGCCCGCTCCGCGCTGATGTACGGATCGTAGGCAACCAGACGCATTCCGAACGCAAGACACCGCTGCGCGACGAGCACGCCGACACGCCCGAGCCCAACAACCCCCAACGTCTTGCCGTGTAGCTCGACACCGGTCCAGCGCGAGCGGTTCCACTTGCCGGCCTTGAGATCACGATCGGCCTGCGGGATGTTGCGCGCCTGGGCGAGCAGCAGCGCGACGGCCTGCTCGGCCGCCGAGATCACGTTCGACTGTGGTGCGTTCACCACCATGACGCCCCGCTCGGTCGCGGCGGCGACATCGACGTTGTCGAGGCCGATCCCGGCCCGGCCGACGACGACGAGGTCGGTCCCGGCCGCGAGCACCGCCGCGGTGACCTGGGTCGCGCTGCGAATGATCAAGGCCGCCGCGCCCGGGACCGTGGCGATCAACTCGTCGGGCGACAGACCGAGCTGGACGTCGACCTCCAACCCGGCGGCACGCATGTGGTCGAGACCCCGCTCCGCGAGTTCTTCGGTGACCAGAACACGATTGCTCAACGCAGACTCCTCTTTCAGGCCAGAAACTCGGCGATCCGACGGATCCCAACTTCGAGATCGTCGTCACCGAGGGCGAAGGACAAGCGGGCGTACCCCGGCGCGCCGAACGCTTCCCCGGGAACGATGGCGACCTTCGCGACATCGAGCAACACCTCGGCGAGTTCGAGCGTGGTCGTGACCATCCGGCCACCGAGCTCGCGACCGAGGACGCCTTCGAAACTCGGGAAGCAATAGAACGCGCCTTGAGGCTCGGGGCAGACGACTCCGGGAATCGCGCTCAACATCGAGTGCATCAGGGCGCCCCGACGCGCGAACGCATCCCGCATCATCGCGACCGCGTCCAGATCCCCGGACACCGCCGCGAGCGCGGCCCGCTGGGACACGTTGGCGACGTTCGACGTCGAATGCGATTGGAAGTTCGTGGCCGCGGCGATGACGTCTTCGGGTCCGATCATCCACCCGACGCGCCAGCCGGTCATGGCGTAGGTCTTGGCGACGCCGTTCACCACCACGCAGGTATCGGCGAGCGCCGGCACGACTGCGGGCATAGAAGTGAAGACGTGCTCGCCGAAGGTGAGGTGCTCGTAGATCTCGTCGGTCACCACCCAAATGCCGTGCTCGACCGCCCACTTCCCGATCGCCTCGACCGCTTCGGGCGGGTAAACCGCGCCCGTCGGGTTCGACGGTGACACGAAGAGCAGCACCTTGGTGTTGGGCGTGCGGGCCGCCTCGAGTTGATCGACCGTGACCCGAAATCCGGTCGCAGCCGTGGTGGGCAATACGACCTCCTGACCGCCCGCCAACGCAATCGCTTCGGGGTAGGTCGTCCAATACGGAGCCGGCAACAACACCTCGTCACCCGGGTCGAGCAGCGCCTGGAACGTGTTGTAGACCGCGTGCTTCCCACCGTTGGTGACCAACACCTGGCTCGGAATCACGCCGTAGCCGGAGTCCCGCGCGGTCTTGTCGGCAATGGCGCGACGCAGCTCCGGGAGGCCGGCCGTCGGTGAGTACCGATGGTTGACCGGGTTCCGACACGCTTCGGCGGCCGCCTCGACGATCGCCGCCGGCGTGGGGAAATCGGGTTCCCCGGCGCCGAACCCGATGACGGGCTCCCCCGCGGCCTTGAGCGCCTTGGCCTTGGCATCGACCGCGAGGGTCGCAGACTCGGCAATTGCGGCAATTCGGCGGGAAACTCGGTTGTCCTGGCTCACCCGGCCATCGTGACACGCGAGGCACCCGTGTGCCGGACCCAAAACCGACGGCAGTCCGGCGCCCCGAGGCCCGGCCAACCCCGCCACTAGCCTTGCGGTCGCATGACGTTCGTCCGCCGGGTCCGGCGCCGCCGCCTGTTCCTCGCCGCGGTCCTGAGCGCGATCGCCCCATTCCCGGCCACGACATTCTCGGCGACTCCCGCCGGAGCCGCGCCGGCCACCCAGCCCCCGGCGGCCTACATCGTCGTCGATGCCGACACCGGCAAGGTGCTCGCCGCCCAGAACGAACACGAGCCGCACTTCACCGCGTCGACGATCAAAGTGTTCACCGCATTGGTCGCCCTCGAGCACCGACCGGTGGACGCACCGATCCTCGTCAGCAACTTGGCGGCGCGCCAACCCGCGTCGAAGATCGACATGAAGGAAGGCAGTACCTGGACGCTCGATCAGGCCCTTCACTCGCTCCTCATCATCTCGGCCAATGATGCGGCCTACGCCATCGCCGAATCCACCGGCGGGGATCTCGCCGGTTTCGAGCGGATGGCGAATGCGACTGCGAAGCGACTCGGGATGCGCGACACCAGCTTCCACGACCCGGCCGGCCTCGACGGTGCCCAGGGCTTCGAGGGTGGCACCCAATCGAGCACGTACGACCTCGCCATCGTGGCCCGCAACGCGTTGAGTGTCCCCGCGATTGCCGACACCGCCGCGCTGACCACCTACGAGTTCACTGATCCCTCCGGTGCCGGTCGGCGTCTCGTCAATCACAACCGCGGGTTCCTCACGACCTATCCCGGAGCCATCGGGCTCAAGACCGGATACACCAAGCAGGCCGGTCGCACCCTGATCACCGCCGCCCGGCGAGACGGTCGCACCCTGATCGCCGTCGTGATGAACACCTGGGACGACACCGGGTGGTCGGGCTTCCTGCTCGACCAGGCATTCGCGGGCACCGGTCCGGCCCCGACCGCGTCACCGGCCCAGCTCCCACCCGTGCGCACGGTTCCCTACGACGCGCGCACCGCGCAGTTCTCGGCCGTCCCCGCCGCCTTCGCGGCAGCCTTGTCTTCGGTCGGGCTCACCCTCCCGAACCAGAACCCGACGACCGCTCCGCCGAGCACCGCGGCATCGACCGCGACGACCCCGACCACGCTGGTGCCCGTCGACGAAGCCAACGTCACGTCCGCCGCCGTGGGTTCCGGCGCGGCCGGTGCATCCCCCACCGCCGCGACCGGCACCTCCGACGGCTGGAGCTGGGGCACGTTCGCCCGCACCGTCGGACTCGTCCTGTTGGGGCTGCTCATCGTCGTCGTGATCCTCCGGCGCCGCGCGGTGAAGCGCCAGCGGGCCCGCCGGATCGAACGACTCAAGGCCCA
Source organism: Acidimicrobiia bacterium (assembly GCA_031362155.1). Classification (GTDB taxonomy): domain Bacteria; phylum Actinomycetota; class Acidimicrobiia; order IMCC26256; family JAENVU01; genus JAENVU01. The sequence continues at coordinate 3,401 of JANLRZ010000044.1, forward strand.
TCGTGAGGCGCGCCGGCGGGGCATGATCGACATCATCGAAGCCGACGACGCCGGCGTGCGCGTGGTCCCGGCCGGGACCAGCCACCACGTCTCGGCGAGCCGCCGCCATCCGAACGAGCGCCGCATCCAGCGAGCCGCACGACCCCGCGACCCGGCATCCCACCGAGATCGGAACCCCTGACATGAGTTCATCGCCGGACGCGTCGACACCCCACGATCCGGCGGCGCCCGAGGTGCTCTACGACGTCGACGGCCACGTCGCCACGATCACCCTGAACCGTCCGCATCGACGCAACGCGATCTCGGTGCAGATGCTCGTCGAACTCACCGAGGTCATCGAACGGATCGAACGTGACCGCGGGGTTCGGGTCGCGATCCTCACCGGCGCCGGGGCCGGCTTCTGTTCCGGTCTCGACATCAAGGACGCGATGGCCGGCACGGGCATCGGTGGCGGCGGCAACGTCAGCCCCGGCGGTGGGGGTGACCTGAGCCGAACCACCGACCTGCCCACGATCGCGCTCCACGAGATGAACACTCCGGTGATCGCGGCGCTCAACGGCGCGGCGGCCGGATACGGCCTCGACCTCGCGCTGGGCTGTGACCTTCGCCTCGCCGCCGAGTCCGCTCGCCTGCTTCCCGGATTCGCGAAGCGCGCAATCGTGCCCGAGAGCGGGGGGACCTGGTATCTCCCGCGGCTCGTGGGCTGGGCCAAGGCCGCCGAGATCGCCTACCTCGGTCGAGATCTCACTGCCGCCGAATCCAAGGAACTCGGTCTCGTCAACGATGTGGTGGCTGACGACGCGCTCATGGCGGTCGCCAACGATTGGGCGGGCGAGATCGCGGCGAACGCCCCGCTGGCGGTGCAATCGATCAAGCGGCTGTTCCGCGCCGGCATGAACGAAGACTTCCGCACCCACTCCGAGCACGTGTTGCTCCAACTCGGTTCATTGATGCGCACGCAGGACTTCCAGGAAGGCCTGCTCAGCTTCATG
>JANLRZ010000071.1:0-2688 GCA_031362155.1 Acidimicrobiia bacterium
TGCCGCTCCGGGTCTCGTCGAGCTCTATCGCCTCTCGGGTGACGTGGGAAACCGTCCGGACGGCGACCCAATGTCGCTCCGTGCGTTGGCCGATGCCACCGGAGTCCCACTCGACTCGGCGCAGCGGATGCTGCGGGCGGGGGGCCTCGTCGCCGACGACCCCGACGCCGAGGTCTGGCACTCGTCCGACCTCGAGTGGATCGGCATGACGGTTGTGGCCCAGGAGCTCTTCGGAAACGAAGCGGTCGAGATGCTCGTCCGGCGCGCGGGTGCCGCCATGTCCCAGCTGGCGAACGCCGCGTCGTCCGTGTTCCGGGCGACCCAGTGGGATCACGGACATGAGCCGACGCCGGTCGAGATCGTCAAGCGGAACCTCAACACTCGACCCCTCATTGATCTCTACATGCGGTTGTGCGCTCAGCTGTACCGCTACCACTCCCGCTTGTCGTTCCGGGATGACAGCATCGCCGCCGGGCGCTTCGCCGAGTTGCGCGCGATGGGTATCGGCTTTGTGGACCTCGCGTCCTCCACCGAGATCGGTGCGCGCCTCTCGGCACATGAGCTCAGCCGCTGGATCAACGACTTCACGGTCGTGGCCTACGAGACCGCGACGAGTCACGGCGCGCGTGTGGTCAAGACCATCGGCGACGAGGTGATGCTCTGCGCGGTCGAACCCACGGCAGTAGTCGCCGCCGCGCTCGAGCTCGTCGACTACTGCGCGAGCCACCCGAAGTTCGCGACGGCCCGGGGTGGTGTCGCCGCGGGCGAGGTCCTCGAGCAGGACGGTGATTGCTTCGGTCCGGTCGTCAACCGCGCCGCGCGCTTCGTCGAGGCTGCACCGGACGGGAGCGTCATGGTCGATTCCACGGTGGCGACGGCCACCGACGATGGATTCATGGTCGTGCCTGCGACTGCGACCGACCACCGCGGCATCGGGGTGGTCGACTGGTTCGCGGTCTCTCGCGTCGACCCGGTCTGACTCCGCCGCGCGCCTCTGGTCGCGCGACCGCGGTTTGTGCCCAAATCGGCGCGTTTGTCGAGCGCGAAGTCCGTCAGTTTCTGCCGCAGCCTCTTGAATCGCGCTGCGGTTCGGTGCTTGTCTCTGGTTCGGCAGCACGGAGGGGTGAAATGGGGGGTTGGATGTCGCGAGGTCGACGGCGCAGTGACCGCCGGCGCGGCGCATCGATACCGTTGCTGAGCATGGTGGCCGTCGCCGCGGTCATCGCGCCACCGGTCCTGACCCAGACCTACCCCGTGGCCGGTACGGCTGGCGTGGCTCGCGACGGCGTACTCACCCCCGACGGCTCCGACTCCTACACCTACGAGGGTTCGTTGGGCGCGGTGGAGGCCCGGGCGCTCGCCAGCGACAATTCGGTCAACCTCCGGACCCTCTTCTGGCCGGTCAAGCGGTTGGGTGGTCTGCCGAACAACCAGCAGTCCTGTGCAACGTTTTCCAGCGCGAGTTCCTGGATGGCCCAGCAAGGCGTCGCGCTGCGGATCAGACGCACTCCGGTCGGTGGTGTCACTGGCATCACCGTGACCAAGAACATCTGGTTCGGGGCGACGTGGATCTTCAACGTGCACGCCTGGGACGGAACGCCGACGCTGCATCCGTTGGCGTCGTTCAATCTCGAGTCGGTGTTCCTCGATCCCGATGGCGCGCCGCGGCCGTTTCCGTGGACCCTGTGTGCCCGAATCATCGGTGCCCAGATCACGGTCAAGGGGTGGCTGACCGGATCGGCCGAGCCGGAGTGGGGTGATGAGAACTTCGGCGGGACCAGCACGCTCGCCGTCGATCCCGCGGTCCGCGGATTGGCCGGTTGGTACATCGGTCACCTGCCGCCCGGAGGCTCCGCCGAGTTCACGGATCTGCGGACCTGGAGCATCGCGCCGGGCACGGCGCCGGCGCCGAGCACGACGCTCTCGATGTTCGGGTCGAGCCCGCCGTCCGGACCCGGTGCGTCGGTCACGGTCCGCGGACCAGCAGTGGCATCGCCTGATGCCGACGGCGGTCCGGTATCGCCCGCGACCGGCCCGGTGGCCTGACGGGGCCCTTCAATCGGAGTGGGTTGATCGCGGCAGGTCTCAGCGCATCTGGCGAGCGCCCGTGATCGCCGGAAGATCGACCGGGCTCACCGGCCCGGCCGGCGCCGCACACACCGCGGGGATGGCATTGACGATGCGGTTGGCTGCGCTCGCATTCCCACCTCCTGCGGCTCCCGGCTCGCCGGGTTCGGTGCCGTGAACCGTGACCGTGAGGTTGGGGTGGCCGGTGAGCACCACTCGGTGCTCACCACCGGGTGAACTCGAACGCGGCCAATCGGGCGCGCACTCGTCGTCGATTCGGGTCACGTGCTCCACGACGAGCGGCGCCCGGTCGGCGACCATCCCGCGGACCTCGAATCGAAACGCACCTTGGGTGCCGGTCCCGAAGCTGCCCATCCCCGGAACTTCGATGGTGCGTTCCAGGGGGCGCCGCTCGACGTGGGTCGTGACGGCATCGAGTGGGAGGTCCAAGTAGTCGGCGAGGATGCGCAGCATCGGGGCCCAGACCATTTCGAGTGAGAAGTCGAACAGCATCAGCGGTGTCTGATCCATCGGGCCGCCGAAACCGATGACGTCGCGCACCACCTCGGGTTGGTCGTAGAGCGCGTAGTTGAAGATCTCCTGCACTCGGATCTCGGCGAT
>JANLRZ010000084.1:0-8233 GCA_031362155.1 Acidimicrobiia bacterium
AGCCTGCGGCACTTCACTCAGGAGCACCTCGACGCAGTTGCCGTGCAACTCAACGGCCGACCACGCGAGACTCTGGACTGGCAAACCCCAGCCGAACGACTCGCCCCACTCGTTGCAACGACCGATTGACCCCGCCGTGGAGCAACGTACAAAGGTCGAGGATCAGGTTGGGATGAGCGACTCCGGCAGGGCGTCGACACAGCACGCGGCGCCCCCAGCCAGGTCCTGACCAACTTCGGCCAACGCGCTCGGGAGCACGGGTCCAACTCCCGGTCCGAGCACCCGAGCCAAGGCTTCGACGATCTCAGGATCCCATTGCGAACCCGCGTGCTCGCGCAGGATGGCGAGCGCGCGGTCCGCACCCATCCCTTCTCGGTACACGCGGGTGCTCGCCATGGCATCGAACGCATCGCAGACGCTCACGACGCGGGCGAGACGCGGGATCCGGTCGCCGGCCAACTGGTCCGGGTACCCGCCGCCGTCGACTCGCTCGTGGTGACTCCGCACGACCGGCGCGCAGTCGGCGACCACGCGTGACTGGCGAATCATCTCGTCACCGATAGCCGCGTGCCGTTGCATCTCGAGGTACTCATCCGGTTCCAACCGGCCGGGCTTGGCCAGGATCTCGGTCGCGATCTCGAGCTTGCCGACGTCGTGCAACAACGCACCGAGGCCGAGGACGCGCAGATCCTCCGCGCCAAGGCGCAGCTCGGTTCCCACGCGGAGCGCGAGCGTTGCGGTACGAACAACGTGGTCCCGCGTCATGAGGTCTTTCGCTTCGAGGTCGGCGATGAAGCGGTGGACCAGCGGATCCAACCCCAGTTCGAGGGCTGATTCCGGATCGTGAGCAATCAGCGGTGCGATCACCGTGCGCGTAAACGTCCCTTGGCGAAACGTGACGGCCGCCGCGACACAGCCGAGGAACACACCCACGATGTCGAGGGCGTGGGCGAACCAGAAGCCCACGGTGAAGGGGGCCCGACCGACCCACACCAGCGCGGACCCTCCCACGAGAAGGTACCCGCACGCGACCGCGAACGATCCGGGCGCCCGACCGATCCAGTACAGACGAAGGTGCACGGCCGACAAGGCCACGCACATCGTGACCGAGGCCGCGGCCACGAGCACTGCGTTGGTGGATCCCATCGCCGCGAAGGGAAGAACCGCCGGCCAGGCGAGGAGCGCGACGGCGAGACCGAGGACACCGATCATCCACGCGCCGACCCAGGCCCGCCAGTACCGGTGGGCGGTCGAACGAAACCGCCGAGGCGCCATAACCGGCAGCGCAACGACGGAGGCGATTGGGAGCGCCCAGAACACCGATGCCATCGTCGCCGGATTGGGTCCGTAGAGAACTCCCGGGACCGTGATTCCGTGCACCAGTGGCAAGACCGACACGACGAAGAAGAATCCGCCGATGTATCCGACCTCGGCCAGATCGTCTCGTGCCGCGAGCGAGATCACCCCCAGTGAGGCCACGACGCACAGCGAGGCCGCAACCACGACCAACCAGAACAACACGACCGGCGCCGTCCAGACCAAGGAGTCCGGGACCAGCCGGGACAGCGCGATCGGTACCCCGATGGTCGCGACGGCGATGACGGACCACCAGCCGAGACCAGGCCGGGAGACGGCAGAGGAACGCAGCGAATCCATGCTCGAAGATCGACAGGTGGGCGCCGGGCCTCAAGGGGGATTTCTCCTCCTCCGCCCCCGATAACGAGCGTGATCGAGGTCCGCCGTCTGGCCAGGTCGCTTCGGGACTCAGGCGCGGGCACGAAGCGTGGCGTACGCCGCCCGCACGTCGTGACCGCCTCCGGACCGAGCTGAGGTTCGGTCTCTCTACCCCGACCCAGCTTCCACTCGTGCTGGACGTCGCCGATCGAGGCGCCCGTCGCACGGGCAGCGGCCTGGACACCGGCACCGAGGGCAACGAGTTCGTCGTTCTCGACCACCGTGACGGGGCGTTGGGCGAGATCGGCCACGATGCGGCGATAGGCCGCGCTCCGGGCTCCGCCGCCGATGAGAAAGAGCCGACCGTCGACCGCGACGCCGGCGTTCCGGAGCGCGTCGAGCCCGTCGAGCAGCCCGCACCCCACCCCTTCGAACGCGGCACGAGCGATGTCTTCGCGCGTCGAGTCCGACCGCAGCCCACTCAGCTCACCGCGGGCGTCGGGCCGATTGGGGGTGCGCTCACCGTCGAAGTACGGGAGCAGCGTCAGCCCCCTCGCGCCCGGAGACGCGGCGAGAGCCAGCGCGTCCAGCTCAGCGTGGTCGACGCCGAGCAGTTGCGCGATCGCGTCGGTGACCTTGGTCGCGTTCAGCGTGCACACGAGCGGAAGGTGCCGACCGGTCGCGTCGGCAAAGCCGGCCACCGCGCCCGTCGGGTCGGTCGTGGGTGTCTCACTCACTGCGAAGACGGTGCCCGACGTCCCGAGTGAGATCACGACGTCGCCGGGTGCGAGCCCGAGACCAAGCGCGGCCGCCATGTTGTCGCCGGTGCCGAGCGCGCTCGGCGCGTCGAGCACAGGGGGCAGCGCGCTCACCCAATCGAACTCGCGATCGACGATCTCGAGGAGATCGAACCGATACTTGTCGGTCGAGGGTGACCAGTACCCCGTACCGGACGCGTCGCCACGGTCGGTGGCGTACTCACCGGTCAGCCGCCAACTGAGCCAGTCGTGCGGGAGCATCACACGCTCGATCCGTCGGAAGCGTTCCGGGTCGGTGCGGTGGAGCCACGACAACTTGGTGATCGTGAACGCCGCGACCGGGACCGAACCGCAGGCCTGCGCCCACCCGCGCGGACCGTCGTCGAGTTGAGCCAGCAACCAACCGGCGTCGGGTGCGGACTCCGTGTCGTTCCACAACTTCGCGGGTCGTAGCGGGGTTCCCACGGCGTCGGTGACCACGAGACCGTGTTGTTGGGCGGCGACCGACGTCGCGATCACGTCGGCGGTGTGACCGGCCTCGGCGCTCGCCGTTTCGAGCGCGTCCCACCAGGCGTGCGGCTCCTGCTCGGACACCGGTGGCGTCGTCGACGGGTGCGGCGCACGCCCGGCGCCAAGGAGTTCACCGGTGTCGACATCGCGAATCTCCACCTTGGTCGACTGCGTCGACGAGTCGATCCCCCGCACGACCGCCATCACACCGACATCACCGCCGAACCGACGCGCGCTCCGCACCCTCTGGGGTGCGGAAGCGGCGCGGGTTGGCAGGGTGGGAGGGGGGTCATCGGGTGCCGAGGAGGAGTTCGGTCACCAGTTGGTCGAGGCGTTCGTGGCCGTAGCCGTAGCTGGCGAGTGCGTCGACGTCGAACGTCTCGGCGCGCAGCTTCGCCCAGCGAGTCTCGGGCGGCTCGGGCAGTGTCGGGATCCCGAGCTGATCGACCTTGGCGACCTTGAGTGCCTCCTGGATCTCCTCGTCCTCGGCGAACCGCTCCGCCTTCTCCTTCAGGATGAGATAGGTCCGCATGCAGCCGCGCGCGAACTCCCACACCCCGTCTTGATCCTCGGTCCGGTAGGCGTGGGCGTCGAAATGGCGCATGCCCTGCCACTCGGACTCCTCCAGGAGCTTCACCAGATAGAACGCGTCGCGGTGGCCTTCCGAGCCGAAGCGGAAGTCCTGGTCGTACTTGCCGGGCACCTGACCGTTGAGATCGATGTGGAAGAGCTTGTCGGCCCACAACGCCTGAGCCACCCCATGATGAAACGAGAGTCCACTCATGGTTTCGTGCGCGAACTCCGGATTGAGCCCGACCATCTCCGGATACTCGAGCTCGTTGATGAACGCGAGCGCGTGCCCGACGGTCGGCAGAAACAGGTTGCCGCGCGGTTCGTTGGGCTTCGGTTCGAGCGCGAGTTCCATCTCGTAGCCCTGTTCGGTGATGTACGCGCAACACGCGTTGATGGACTCGGCATAACAGTCGAGCGCGGCAGGCACGTCGGTCGCGGCATCAGACTCGACGCCCTCGCGGCCACCCCACATCACGTAGGTACGCGCACCGAGTTCGGCACCGATGTCGATGCCGTCGATCGCCTTGCGCAACGCGTACCGACGCACCTTGGGATCGTTCGCAGTGAACGCGCCGTCCTTGAAGATCGGCTGGGAAAACAGGTTGGTCGTGGCCATCGGCACGCGCAGGCCGGTGTCGGCCAGCGCCCGGTGGAACTTCACGAGGATCTCGTCCTTCTCCGCAGTGGTACTCCCCGGCGGGATCAGATCGTCGTCGTGGAAGTTGACCCCGTACGCACCGAGATCGGCGAGCCGGTGTACGGCGTCGACCGGATCGAGTGCCGGCCGGGTCTCGTGACCGAACGGATCGCGGCCGCGGTTTCCCACGGTCCACAGCCCGAAGGTGAAGTGATCCTCCGGCGTCGGTTCGTACTCCATGGCGTCGCCATCCTTTCGCCCGGTCGGAACGCCGATGATTCCACATCGACCCGCACCGAGTTGTGGCCGGGACATCCAGCCGTCAGGCTCTGCCGATGACGACTCCCGCCGACGCGCTCATCACTCGGATCCATCGCGAACTGGATTCCGGGTTGCTCCCGAGTTGCCAGATCGCCTGGGCCCGCCACGGCGAGATCGAGCATTTCGAGACCTACGGCGACTCCACGAACGACACCGACTACGTGGTCTTCAGTGCGACCAAGGCAATCGTCGCGTCACTGGTCTGGGTGCTGATCGGCGAGGGGCTCATCGATGTCGCCCGGCCCGTCGTCGATTACATCCCCGAGTTCGGCACGCACCGCAAGGACATCATCACGGTGGAACAGGTGATGCTGCATACGTCGGGATTCCCCCATGCGCCGATGGGCCCGGCCGAGTGGAACACCCGCGACGGTCGCCTCGCGCAGATGGCGACCTGGCGACTCAACTGGGAACCGGGATCGGCGTACGAGTACCACGCGAGTTCGGCCCACTGGGTCCTCGCCGAGATCATCGACCGGGTGACCGACGGCGACTTCCGCGACCTCGTGGAGGAACGCATCACCCGCCCGGCCGGCATCACGCGCCGGGTGCTCGGCGCGCCGGCCGATGAGCCGCGCACGGTGGCGTTCATGACCAGCGTCGGCGAGCCCGCGACCCCCGACGAACTCGAGGCCGCGCTCGGCGTGCGCGAACTCCCCGTTACCGAGGTGACCCAAGAGGCGTTGTTGCTGTTCAATGATCCCGCGGTACGCGAGGTCGGCAGCCCCGGAGCGGCAGGGACGATGACCGCAGCCGAACTCGCGTTGTTCTACCAAGCCCTGTTGCACAACCCGGCCGGGGTGTGGAAGCCCGAGATCCTCGCCGACGGCACCGGGCGGGTCCGCAACCGCAAGCCGGATCGGTGGACTCGCGTGCCCGCGAACCGCAGCCTCGGCCTGATCATCGCCGGTGACGACGGCCAGGCCAGCCTCCGCGGGTTCGGTCACACCGGATCGCGTCACACGTTCGGTCACAACGGTGCCGGCGGTCAGGTCGCGTGGGCCGACCCCGAATCCGGGTTGTCGTTCGTGTACCTCACCAATGGCCTCGACGAGCACATCCTCCGCCAAGCCCGCCGCAGCATCTCCATCTCCTCCCACGCCGCGGTGATCTGAGGTCGTACTCTGCTGACACCAGCGTCAGAAATTGCAAGAGGCCGACGCCGACAAGGACCGACGCGCACATCAGATCCACAGGTACGTGGCGTCGGCCGTGGCCCGAGCGGCCCGGCCCGAAGGGCCAAGAGCGGAAATGGAGGGGACATTCATGGGAGCGTTGGACGGAGTCAAGATCCTCGACCTCTCGTGGGGCATCGCCGGTCCGCTCGGCGTGATGCTCCTCGCCGAACAGGGTGCCGATGTCATCAAGGTCGAGCCACCGGGAGGTGACCCGTTCCGCGCCTACAGCGGGTACGCGGTCTGGAACCGGTCGCGTCGCTCGGTGACCATCGATCTCAAGTCGCCCGCGGGTCTGGAGGCCATGCACCGCCTGGTCGACGACGCCGACGTGCTCGTCGAGACGTTCCGACCGGGGGTGACCGAGCGGCTCGGCATCGGGTACGACGCGATGCACGCTCGCAACCCACGCCTCGTCTACCTCTCCTGCCCCGGCTACCCGGACGGTCATCGTCTGGCCCAACGCCCGGGCTACGACGCGCTGATCCAAGCGAGCAGCGGACAGCAGTGGGAGCAGCCCGGTTGGCGGCTCGGACCGATCTTCTTGCACATGCCGATGCCGAGCATGGGTGCGACCTTCCTCATCCCGAGCGGCATCCTGGCCGCGCTCATCGCACGCGAGTCGACGGGGCGCGGTCAGCATGTCCGGACGTCGTTGTTCCAGGGCGCGTTGCTGTACACGACCCAGATCTGGCAGCACGTGGAGAATGCCGACGCCGCGTTCCACGATCTCATGGGCAAGAGCTACCCGCCCGGTGTCCACCAGCAGTTCCTGTTCGAGTGTGCCAACGGTGAGTGGGTGCACACCTCGGTGATGAGCGGGCTCACGCCGACAAAGAGCCAAGACGAGTTGCTCGGCCTGGAGGATGCGCCGGAGCCGTTCGCCTTCATGGCCCTTTCCCCCGAGGAGCGCGACGCGTTCACCCAGCGCCGACGCGAGCAGTACAAGACGCATCGCCGCGACGAGCTCGTCGCCATGTTCCAGGAGCACAACCACGCGATCGAAGCGGTCATCACCGCCGAGGAGGCGCTCGGGGCGGCCGGCACGGCTCATCCGCAACTCGTCGCCAACGGAATGGTCGCGACCGTGGAAGATCCGGAGCTGGGCACGACCACCCAGATGGGGGTACCGATCAACCTGCTCGGTACCCCGGGCGGGATCCGAGGTCCCCAACCCTTGCCCGGACAGCACAACCGCGAGATCTTGGGGCCCTTGGGATACTCCGATGCCGAGATTGCGACCATCGCTGGAGGTGGAGCATGAGCACGGCACTCGAGGGCGTGCTCCTCGTCGACTTCGGCCAGTACCTCGCCGGTCCCTTCGGGCCGATGATCATCGGCGATCTCGGTGCGCAGGTCATCAAGGTCGAACCGGTCACGGGCGACGGCATGCGGCTCGCGGGCAAACCGTTTTTCGGCTGCCAGCGCGGCAAGCAGGACATCGCGCTCGATCTCAAGACCCCGCGCGGGCTCGAGATCGCGCTCGAACTCATCGCACGGGCCGACATCGTGCATCACAACATGACGGCCGGCGTCGCCAACAAGCTCGGCATCGGGTACGCCGATTGCAAACGGGTGAACCCCGATGTCGTGTACTGCAACACCTGGGCCTACGGGCTCGAAGGTCCGTTGGCGCGCTTCGGCGGGCTCGACCCGTTGTATCAGGCGTCAGCCGGTCTCGAATACGAAGCCGGCGCCGCCCACACCGGGAACGATCCGCTCTACTACCGCTTCGGGATGTGCGACGCGGCCAACGCGATGTTGTCGGTGGTCGGTTCGCTCGCCGCGCTGTATCACCAGCGCGTGACCGGCGAGGGCCAGGAGTTGTGGACCTCGCTCATGGACGGTGGCGCGGTGTATTCGTCCGACGCGCTCTTGGTGAACGGCGAGGCGGTCCCCCGGCCCCGCCTCGACCAAGGACTGCACGGCATCGACGCGTGCTACCGGCTGTATCCGACCCAGGATGGTTGGATTCAGATCGCGGCGGTGAAGGAGTCGCAGTGGGTGGCATTGTGCGGCGTCCTCGGCGTACCGGAGTTGGCCGACGACGCGCGGTTCGCCGTCGCGGATCTTCGCCAGGAGCATCGCGCCGAGCTGGAAGCGCTCCTCGGCGAGCGGTTCGCGGCCCGGACCTCCGTGTCCTGGACCCACGCGCTCGACGATGCCGGTGTCCCCAACGAGATACCGCTGGATTCACTCGGCGGTGAGTTGGTCCTCAACGACGCCGACAACGTCGCGCTCGGGATGGTGGCCGAGTACGAACACCCGCGGATGGGCACGATGCGCCAGTTCGGTGAGCTGGTGCAGTTCTCCGACACCCCGGCGCCCACGCGCACTGCGCCTCCGCTCGTCGGTCAACACACCCGCGAGATTCTCGAGTGGCTCGGCAAGGACGCCGCCACCATCGACGACCTCAAGGCCGCCAACGTCATCACCTGGCCCGGCGACGACTACCCCTGGATCGTCTGACACGAGCGGCCCGGCTCGTCAGCGCCAAGAGCGGGGAACAAGAGGCCGACGCCGACAACGACCGACCGCACCCCGGCGCCACAGGTACGTGGCGTCGGCCGTGGCCCGAGCGGCCC
>JANLRZ010000090.1:0-2616 GCA_031362155.1 Acidimicrobiia bacterium
GATGGAGTGCGCCGCGGGCGTGGTCATCGTCGCGGAGAACCCGAGCCGCACGCTCTACAAGGTCAGCGAGATCTACGACCGCATCGCGTTCGCCGGTGTGGGCAAGTACAACGAGTTCCAGAGCCTGAAGATCGGCGGCGTGCGCCTCGCCGACCTCAAGGGCTACCAGTACTCGCCCGAGGACGTCTCCGCGAGTTCGCTCGCGAACGCCTACGCGCAGACCCTCGGCCAGGTCTTCACCCACGAGATGAAGCCGTACGAGGTCGAGATCCTCGTCGCCCAGGTGGGAGCGACCCCCGAGGAACCGAACCAGCTGTACCACATCCTCTACGACGGCACGGTCATGGACGAGCAACGCTTCACCGTCCTCGGTGGCGAAGCCGAACGCATCGCCGGGGTCGTCGGGGAGGGCTTCACCGACTCCATGGCCCTCGCCGACGCAGTCAAGCTCGGCGCGAGCTCGCTGGCCGCCGACGGCGAGACCCTCACGGCGACCCAACTCGAAGTCGCCTTGCTCGACCGCGCCCGCCCCAAGCGGGCATTCCGCCGCATCAAGGGCGAGGAACTCGAAGCACTGTTGGGGTAGCCACACCCATCACTCCAGGTGGGATGGCCACATACGCCCACGCGTGACCTGATGGTTGCCGACGCTCCGGCGATGTTCGACGCTCCGGCGACATCAATGGCGCCACCCAGGCGAGCCGCGAGATCGCGACGACCTCAAACAGCACAGCCCCATCGGCATCGCGTCGGACGACGAACGACTCCTCACCTTGCCCTGGGTGCACCGACAGCGTCCCGTACGCGAAACCAACCCGCGTTACTTCTTGAACGACCTCAACAATCCGACACGTCGCATCGACGAACCCAAGCGGGAGCGGAGCGCAGAGCGCGACATTCGTACCGACAACGATCGGCCCATCGGACACGACTTCGAGACCAGCGCCGCGGTGGACAGACCACGCCTGGATCGCATCGCAACCACGATCAAAGGCATCCGTGCCAGTCAGTTCGCAGCGCCACTCCCGACGCCGCAATCCAGGAAGGGTCGTCGAGCCGAGCGAGCCGCCGGTCGGTGAGTACGTCAGCTCATCAGCACCGCACGCAAACAGCAAGGCATCAAGTTCAGCACTGCTCCGACGACGCAGGTGCCAGGTCACGACCTCGACTCTTACATGCAATCGCGGTGCACCTCAGACAGTGAGGTGCACACCCAGGCAGCGCGTCATCTGAACCTGGTGCGTTCCGCGGAACGTGTCAGAAACTGACAATCGGGCACCCGCGTGCACAAGTCGCTCCTGGGAATTCGGGTTAGGTATACACGTGTAGAGCCAAGCCGAATTTCTGGAATTGGACAACCACCGGCCCGCGGAACTTCCAGTTTCTGGGCGTTCCGCGGAACGCATTCGGCCGGTTTCGTGGTCTCACCCTCGTCGTACGATCGACACCGATTTTGCCTGTCATCGTTGACGTTTGGAGCCCCCCATGTCCACCACGCTCATCGCCCACTCGGACCTCGCGACCACCCCGACCGAACGTCTCGAAGCCGAAGCGACCACCCTCGCCGGCCACCTCGCCGCCGCCATGTGTCGCTTCCTCGACGTCGTCGCGGAACTCGACCGTCGCCGCGCCTGGGAAACCTGGGAGACGCGCAGCATGGCCCACTGGGTCTCCTGGAAATGCGGCATCGGCACCCGCGCCGCCCAAGAACACGTCCGCGTCGCCATCGCCCTCACCGACCTCCCCGAAACCCACGCGGCCTTCGCCCGCGGCAGCCTCTCCTATTCCAAAGTCCGTGCCCTGACCCGCTTCATCACGCCCGGCAACGAGACCGACACCGTCGCACTCGCCCACCACACCACCGCCCACCAACTCGAACGCATCGCCCGCGCCCACGTCTCCGCGTGTCGCGCCGCCGACCCCGACCGCACCCGCGCCGCCATGGACGCCTCACACGTCTCCATGCACACCAACCACGACGACACCATCACCCTCACCTGCCGCCTCCCCGCCGACCTCGCCCGCCGCCTGCTCCACGCCGTCGACCATGCGGCCCGCGAACTTCCCCGCGACCCCGGCGCGGAACCGAACACGAAACGCGTCCACGGCCTCGCCACGATCGTCGACACCTACCTCGAACCCGACCCCACCCGACCCGGCGTCGAAGTCGTCGTCCACATCGACATCGACACCCTCTCCGAAGACACCCCCGGCCAGACCACCATCGACGGCCATCCCATCGCCACCGAAACCATCCGCCGCCTCGCCTGTGACGCCGGCATCCGCCTCAGCCTCGACCGCGACGACACCGTCCTCGACCTCGGCCGCCGATCCCGTTACCCCAACCCCGCCCTCCGACGCGCCATCGAACACCGCGACCACCACACCTGCCGATTCCCCGGCTGCACCCAACGCACCCGCCTCCGCGCCCACCACGCCCGCCACTGGGCCCACGGCGGCCCCACCAACCGCGACAACCTCGTCATGCTCTGCCCCACCCACCACCGCAGCGTCCACGAAGGCGGCTGGCACATCGAACCCGACCACACCGGAAGCTTCACCTTCATCAACCCCCACGGCCGCGTGATCCCCACCATCGACCCACCGATGTGCGCC
>JANLRZ010000095.1:0-16178 GCA_031362155.1 Acidimicrobiia bacterium
GGATCTCGTCGGAGTAGATGTTGCCGATGCCGGCCATGAACTTCTGGTCCATGAGCATCAGCTTGAGCTTGGCCTGACGCTGGGCGACCAACTCTCCGAAGTAGTCCCAGCTCACTACGGTGTCGAGCGGATCCATCCCGAGGTGCGCGAGTTCCTCCACCTCGGATTCGATGCCGTCGAACTGAGTGACGAACATCTCGCCGAAGGTTCGCGGGTCGATGAACCGCAGCTGGCCGCCCTGGGTGAAGGTGATGACGACGTGTGTGTGCTTCGCCAGCGGTTCCTTCGTGCCCGCGGCCCGCCGGAGCTGGCCCGACATCCCGAGATGGATGACCAGGACGTCGCCGTTGTCGAGCTTGGCGAGCAGATACTTGCCGCGCCGCTGGACTCCGATGAACTTGGTGCCTTCCAGCGCGGCGATGAACGGCTTGCGCTGCTTGTACCGCCGAATCGTGCGCATCCGCGTCACTTCGACGGACTTGATCTTCTTACCGACGATCTCCTTCTCGAGATCTCGACGCATGACCTCGACTTCAGGAAGTTCCGGCATCCTGGCTCACTTCCTGACCGTCGACGGGCGGCTCTCCGGCGGAGATACGCATCCAGGCGGCCCGGGCCGCAGCCTGCTCCGCTTGCTTCTTCGAGCCACCTTCGCCGTTGCCGTACACGTCGCCGTCGAGGCGCACAGTGGCGAAGAAGCGCTTCGCGTGATCGGGACCTTCGTCGCGCACCAGGTATCGGGGCAGGCGATCGAAGCGTTGTGCGGCGAGTTCCTGGAGTCGGGTCTTGTAGTCGTCGCCACCCGGGCCGGTGGCGGCCTCGCTGATACGCGGCTCGAAGAGGTGGAGCACCACCGACCAGGCCGCGTCCATCCCGCCATCGAGGTAGACCGCGGCAATCACGGCCTCCATGGCGTCGGCAAGGATCGACGGCTTCTCGCGCCCGCCCGAGTTCGCTTCACCCTTCCCCAGGCGCAAACACGGTCCGAGGTCGATCCGCGCGGCGACCTCGGCCAACACTTCGGCGTTCACGACCGACGCCCGCACCTTGGCCAACTCACCCTCTTGCAGCGTTGGATACGCGCGGAAGATGTGGTCGGTCACGATGATGCCGAGCACCGCGTCTCCGAGGAACTCGAGCCGTTCGTTCGATCCCGCGTCGGGATGCTCGGCACACCAGGATCGGTGCGCGAGGGCCTGTTCGAACACCGCGTCATCCCGGAAGCTCCAGCCGAGGAGCGACTCGAAGCGAGCGCGGTCGTCGGGTTGCATGACCCGAGCGCGGCCGTCAGGCCGCGCCGGCCCCCAGGCGAGAGACGACGTAGTCGACGGCGTCGCGGACCGTGACGAGGTCACCGAGGTCTTCGTCGTCGACGGTGAACCCGACCGTGCGCTCGCCGAGGTCCTCTTCGAGTGCCTCGACCAACTCGATCAATGCCAGCGAGTCGGCATTGAGATCCTCGGCGAACTTGGCGTCGAGGGTGATGGTCTGGTCGTCGATCTCCAGGATCTCGCTCAGGTGCGTGCGCACCGTCGCGAACACCTCGTCGGGACCGATCGGTTCGTGGGTGGAATGAGTTTCAGCCGGCATAGGCCTCCTCGCCAACGATGGCGGCCTGCATGCGGTCGACGAAGCCGCCGCGCACGCAGTCGGACGCGAGGGCCACGGCGTTGACGATTGCTCGGGCACTCGAAGAACCGTGGGAAATCACACAGACACCGGAGACGCCCAAGAGGGCGGCGCCGCCGATCGTGTCCGGGTCGAGATAATCGGTGACACCTTGCAGCAGCAGGGGTGCGACGACGTCGGCCGCCTCCTTGGCTTCGGGCGCGCCGAGCGTGGTGAACACGAGTCCGGCCGCGGCCTTGAGCGCGCCTTCGACGGTCTTGAGCGCGACGTTGCCGGTGAATCCGTCGGTGACGATCACGTTGGGATGGCCCGACATCAAGTCGCGCCCCTCGACGTTGCCGACGAACCAGGGCTGGCCGTCGAGCAGCGCGAAGGTCTGCTTCCGCAGCTCGTCGCCTTTGCCCGGCTCCTCGCCGTTCGAGAGCAACCCGACCGTCGGCTCGTCGATGCCGAGGCGCAACCGCGCGTAGGCCCGCCCCATCTGCGCGAACTGCACCAACCATTCGGGGGTGCAATCGACCGTCGCGCCCCCGTCGACCAAGAGATGCGGCTGCGCGAACGGCACGGGGATCGGCACCCCGATCGCGGGGCGGGCTGCACCCTTGATGCGGCCGAATCGCAACAGCGCCGCGGCCATGGTCGCACCGGTGTTGCCGGCGCCCACCATCGCGTGTGCGTCACCGTCGCGGACCGCTTCGGCCGTGCGCACGACGGACGCGTCCTTCTTCTTGCGGACGGCCGTGCCCGGCTCTTCGTGCATGTCGATGACCTGGCTCGTCGCGCGAATGGTGACACCCGCAGGCAGCGTGCCGTCGGGCAACTCGGCACGGATCGCCGCTTCGTCGCCGACGAGTAGGACCCGGACGCCGAGTTGTTCGACCGCGTCGATGGCACCCTGGACCATGGCCCCGGGCGCGTGGTCGCCACCCATCGCGTCGATCGCGATCGTGAGCTGCGTGGGGTCCGACTCCCCCGGCCGGTCCGACGTCATGAAGTCACTGAGTGTCGAGCACCTGGCGACCGCGGTAGGTCCCGCAGTTCCCGCACACCGTGTGGGGCAGCTTCACCGCGCCGCAGGTCGGGCACAGCGAGCGCGCCGGCGTGGCGATTCTCCAGCTCGAAGCCCGACGCATCCGGGTCTTCGAACGTGGGGTCTTACGCTTCGGGACGGCCATGTCTTGCTCCTCAGTGATTCAGTCGTCGAACGTCAGGGCGCGCAGTGCGTCCCAGCGGGGATCAGGTGGATTGGGGTCGCACGTGCAGTCGGACTCGTTGCGGTCGATGCCACAGAACGGGCAGAGCCCGGCGCAATCATCGCGGCACAGGGGCGCGGTGGGCAGATCGAGCAGCACAGAATCTCGAACCGGGAGTTCGAGATCGATCTCTTCGCCCTCGAGCGGATAGGTCTCACCGTCGATCGGTGCCCGCTCGAACATCTCGTTGACGGGAACCGAAAAGGCTTCGCGCACCGGTTCCAGACAGCGGCTGCACTCGCTTTCGTACTCGCCGGTGACCTTCCCGTGGATCACGATGCCTTCGGGAATGCGCTCGATCATCACATCGACCACGAGCGGCGCGGCCGACAACCGGGCGCCCGCGACCCCACCGAGTTCGCTTCCCGGGATCGAAATCGTTTCGGGACGGCGCGCGGCCGGGTGATGCAGCAGATCAGATACGTTGCAGCGGAGCGCAGTCATCAGCCTCGGGGGGCGCCGGATATCTGCCGGGGCGCCGAACAGCGGCGATCGGCACGTACGCCGAACGGGCTGAATACTAGCAGGTCACAGCCTTTTCCCAGATTCTGCCAGGAATGGACCGGGTCGCGGCCGTTTTTCGGCCCCGGAACGCGAGTCAGGGCCCCGGAAACCTCGACTCAAACGTCCTGGTCGAAGAAGTTGGCTTCGTCGGCCAGGTCGTCCTCGTCCACCTCGGTGGCCGGAATCACCACCTGGAGCCGCTCGCGGCCCTTCACCACCGCCTGCATCGTCCGATCGAGCACGACCTCGAAACTGGCCAGTTTCTGATCGATGTAATCCTCGGCCTCGTGTTTCAGGTCGCGCGACGTCTTCTCGGCGTCGTCGACGATGCGCCGCGCGTGGAGGTTGGCCTCGCGCACCACTTCGGTCTTCTCCACCATGCGCTGGGCCTGTTGGCGGCCCGCGTCGATGATGTCCTCGGCCTCGCGACGGGCCTTGGCCAGGAACTCCTCACGTTCCTTGAGCAACCACCGAGCCTGGCGGATCTCCTCCGGGAGGGCCGCGATCGCGTCCTCGAGGATCCCGACCAGCTCGTCGCGATTGACCATCACGCTGGCGCTCATCGGCACCGACCGCGCCGTGTCGATCTGGTCCCGCACGTTGAGAATGAGGTCCTCGGTGTCGGGCGGCAGCTCGGTGTAGTGCTCCATCTCGGTCACGACGTACTCCGTTCTTCGTATCGCTGCGCGAGGCGTTCCATGACGACCGGCGGCACCATGCTCGACACGTCGCCACCAAACTTCGAGACCTCTCGCACCAGACTCGACGACAGGAACGAGTGCTGGGGGCTCGTCGAGATGAAGAAGGTGTCGATACCCGACAACCGCTGATTCATCTGCGCCATCTGCAGCTCGTAGTCGAAGTCGGAGACGGCGCGGAGGCCCTTCACGATCGCCGCGGCTCCGTGGTCACGGGCGAAGTCCACCAACAAACCCTTGAAGAACTCGATCGACACGTTCGGGAGATGACCCGTCACCTCTCCCAGCATTGCCTGGCGCTCTTTGAGGGTGAAGAGCGACTGCGACTTCTGCGGGTTCCGGATCACGGCCACGATCACGTGATCGAAGTGGCGGGCAGTCCGCTCGATGATGTCGAGGTGACCGAGGGTGACCGGATCGAATGAACCCGGGCAGAGGGCGGTGGCCACAGTGGCAGGAACTCCTGGATCGATGTCGGCGTCAGGCCGGGCGGCCCTCGGGACTGTCGGGCTCAGGGCCGACGAGGACTACGAGCGTATCGCCGTAGACCCGCTCCCACGAGACTCCCCAACCAGTGGGGAGGCTCGGCGGACCCGCCGTGGCGCTGCGCTCGATGACAATCCCGGCATCTCGGGCCAACCATCCCGGTGCGGTGAGGAGTTCGAGCACCCGGGCGAGTTCCGAGCCCGTCAGTTCGTAGGGCGGATCGAGGAACACCACGTCGAACGGCGTGGACGGCGGATGACCCGACAGATACGACGCCAGGCCGCGGCGAGCAACGGTGACCCGGTCCGACGTTCGCGTGCTCACGACGTTGCGTCGGATCGCGTCGACGGCTCGCGGGTCTCGGTCGATCAGTGTGGCCCTGGATGCGCCTCGACTCAGCGACTCGATCGCGAGCGCGCCGCTGCCGGCGTACCCGTCGAGGACCACGGCGCCCGCGAGGCGAGCGTTGCCCAGGGCCGCGAAGACCGACTCCTTCACCCGGTCGGCGGTCGGGCGGGTGCGGGACCCCTTCGGCGCGACGAGTCGGAGACCCCCCAACTCCCCCGCGATCACCCTGAGGCCACGACCTGCACTCTGAGGACCTCGACGCATGGGCCGGATCGTACGGGCTGAGCGCCAGCAAGGGCCGGGTTCACCTTCTACGGTCGGCAGGTTCATATCGACGGAGGGCGCGTGGCGCGTTGTGACGGTTCCGAGGTTTCATGGGCGTGGGAGACACTGAGCGAGGCAACTACGTGGCGAGCTTCGACGCGTTCGTCATCGACGTCGAACCACGGTTGCGCCGGGCGTTCATCGGGAGTCGCGGTGCAGACGTCGCCCCCGATGCCGTCGCCGAAGCACTCGCGTACGCGTGGGAACACTGGGAGCGTGTGCGGGAGCTAGATAATCCATCGGGATATCTGTTCCGAGTCGGCCAGTCCCGCACTCGAAGGCGGCGCCAAGGCCTCCTTCCCGAACCAACCGGTCTCGGCTGCCCAGACGTCGAGCCCGCCCTCATTCCGGCCCTGTTAAGTCTCAGTGATCGCCAACGGACTGCGGTCTGGCTGGTGCACGGATGCGACTGGTCCTACGTCCAGGTCGCCCAAGCCATGCACCTCAGTGCGTCGGCAGTCGGCACCCACGTTGCCCGCGCCCTCGCCCACCTGCGCGACCAGTTGGAGGTAGACGCCAATGTCTGATGTGATCGATCAACTTCGTTCCTACGCGGACGCGGTGACGCCCACGGTCGGCGCGAGTCCCAACCCTCGGCTCGTGCACCCTGGCGCCAGGGTGCGCCCGGCCCATCGTGCGCGCCGGGTCGTACTGACCGCCGTCGCGATGGTCGCGACCGCGGGAATCATCGTCGCCGGCGTCGACGCGATTCGCAGCGATCCCCCGCTCCGAGCGCACGCGCCGACGAGTACCCCGCTTACTCCTCGCCGAACTGTGCCCGTCGACTCGTCAGGGGTCGAGATCTTGGAGCGTCCACCGCTCTCACCCCGCGCTGATGCCGCGGCAGTATGGACGGGCCGCGAACTGATGATCTGGGGCGGCGACCTCGAGGCCTTCAACATGGGTCTTCCCGGCCCGGATCGATCCTTCACCGACGGTGCGGTCTACGACCCGGTCACGCGAGCGTGGCAGGCGATGGCGTCCGGCCCACTCCCCAAGACCGCCACGACCCCCGTCGCCGTGGCCACCGCGGCCGGGGTGGTGATCGCCCGCGACAACAAGGTCGCGATCTGGAATCCGACCACGAACTCCTGGCGATCGCTCGCGGATGCCCCCGAACCCATCTCGGACCTGAGCGACATCGGCACGGAGGTGATCAGCGTCAGCGCTCGGAGTTCACTCGACCTCGACACCGGGACGTGGCAACCGCTCCCGGGCGCACCCCTTTTCGTCCCCGCGGTGCCCCCGATCTGGACCGGAATCGAACTGATCGCGTTCGGCCGGCGTGACTCGGATCCGGTGGCCGTGTTGTATATGCCCCGTACGCGTAATTGGCGCGCGATTCCACTGCCGCAAGGATTGAACTTCAATGGTCTCAGCGCATCGTGGGATGGGCAGCGGGTGCTGGCCACCGACGGCGTACGCGCGGCGACCTACCGGCCCGCCGACAACGCCTGGAAGCCGCTCCCACCCCATCCGACCCGCTACTCCGAAAATGGCTCGACCATCGCTGCGGTCGCGCCTGGTGCCGTCGCCGCCGGGCCGGGCGCCATCACCATTCTCGATCGAGCAGATCACTGGACTCCGCTCCCGTACCCGATCTCGGCCCAGAAGTTGGTCCCGCTCCAGACCCCACAGAGTTCCGGCACGCCGACTCAGGCCTTCATGATCGGCACCCAGTACCCGGGCGGCCTCCTTGCCGTGGTCCTCGTCGACCCGTCGCGTTGGCTCGCCGCGCCGCCGGCGGTCCAGGTCGGGCTCGTGAGCGTGGCAGTACCCGAGAACGCACGGTTTGTCGACGCCGAGGTACTCGACGCCAATGGGTCGCGTCTCCGCGTCCGTCTATCCACACCGACCGGTGCGTGCGTCGTCACGAGCTCCTACGGGGTCGGGGTCACGCCGAACCGCTGGTCAAAGGTCGACCCGACCGGGCGCGATTGGGTGGCCCATCCGACGACGAGCGATGCCGTCAATCTGAGTTGCGAAGACGCTGCGGTTGCGGAGTGGATCGTTGATCGTTCCCCCGTCACTCCGGCGAGATAGAGAAATCATTCTGATCACATCAGCAGCGCGCCGTAGCGTCGAGGCATGACCGGTGACGTCGACGCCTCGACCCGGCGGGTGCTCGCAGCCCTCGGGACTGCCGATGCCGTCGACGTGCTCGGCGACCAGGTCGCCGGTGCTGACCTCACCAGCTTCCTGCTCGAGGTGATGCGGCGCCGGGCCGAACGGGTGACGCCGGCCGACGTGATGCGCCAGTTTCATCGCGACCGGTTCGTCGAGGTCGGTACCGTCGACGCGCGAGCGCTGCACCGCACGATTGCGACGGTGATCGCGGCGGTCCCGACTGCGTTCGAGTTCGTCGAGCTTGCGCCGGTACTCCCGCTGGGATCCCACACCACGCTCGCGCCCGTCCACCAACACAAGATCGTGTCGAGCGTGCGCGCGCTCGATGTCGCTGCCGATCCGACGGTGGCGTTGGCAATCGTCGCCGCCCAGGCTCGCGGTGACGCCTCGGCGGCCACGGTGCATCGGGCCGCAGTGCAACGCATCCTGCGGGCCCAGCCCTTCGGGGCCATGGGTCAGCAACACTTCTCGGTCATGGCCCTGGTCTCGGCTGGTCGCGACACCGGCCATCTCGCGTTCGAAACCGCAGCCATCGCCGACCACCTCCGCGCGCTCGTCACGGCGATCGCC
This sequence comes from Acidimicrobiia bacterium, assembly GCA_031362155.1. Classification (GTDB taxonomy): domain Bacteria; phylum Actinomycetota; class Acidimicrobiia; order IMCC26256; family JAENVU01; genus JAENVU01. The sequence goes on from JANLRZ010000095.1 coordinate 7,940, forward strand.
GCGGTCACGAACGATCCCGTCGAGATCCGGCTCACCGACCTGAGGAACGACGCGCGATCCACCATCGCCACCGCGGCGCGTGATGCCCTCGGCGCGGTTGGGAGTGTGGATGTCGTGGACGACCCCGGCCGCACCGCCGGTCGCGGCTACTACCGCAACCTCTGCTTCAAGGTCATCGTGCGACCCGGCCCGGACGAGATCGAGATCGGCGACGGCGGGTTCACCGATTGGACCACGCAGCTACTCGCCAACCAGAAGGAGCGACTGCTCACGAGCGGGCTCGGCCTCGATCGACTGGTCACGGTGGCCTCCGACGCCGGGGCAGAATAGGGAGATCGACCGCCTCGAACTGCTCGACGAAATTCAAGCCATCGCCCGGACCGGACTGCACTACACCACTGATCCGTACGACCGGGAGCGCTGCACTCGCCTGCTCGAACTCGCGACCCGGGGCTATGCCGAGGCACTCGACCTGCCCGAACCCGAGACCCGGGCGCGATTGCTGGCAGAAACCGGATACATCACGGCCAAGCTCGGCGCCGACGCAGCAATCTTCGATGCCGACGAACGCGTCTTGCTGGTCCACCGCGCCGACGACCGGCAGTGGGGTCTGGTCAGTGGCTTCGTCGATCCGGGCGAAACCCCGGCCGACACCGTCGTGCGGGAGGTGGCCGAGGAAGTCGGCCTCGCCGCCACGGTGATCGAGTTGGTCGACGCGATCGGCCGGCCGGCGAGCGCCCGGTTCGGGCCGCACGGGCTCGTCGCGATCGTCTTTCTCTGCACGGTCGCGCCGGGCGAGATCGTCATCTCGCACGAGTCGATCGACGCCAAGTACCGCCACATCGACGACGTACCGGCCCACGAGTGGCACGCAAACCACCGGGATCTCGCGACCATCGCACTCGCACGTCACCGCAAGCGAGGAACCCAGTCCTGACTCCCATCCCGGCCGGTGGACCCGACCTCATCCCGCTCGCCGTGCGTGCGAACGCCGCGTGGTGCGACACGGTGTGCCGGGTCCACCGGCTCGCACCCGTGGCCGATGGACGGCTCTGGTCTTCACCGCACCGCACGCCACCGCTCTACCCCGACGCGATCACCCTCGACCCCACGGTCAACGAGGTCGACGTCCTCACGAGGATCGCCGACGGTCCGGGCGCATCCGTGAAGGATTCGTTCGCCACGCTTGATCTGGCCGACCAGGGCTACACCGTGCTGTTCGACGCGACGTGGATCGCGCACCCTCCGGACGCGACCCCGCGCGAGGTCGCGGGGTTCGAAGTCGTGCGAGAGAAATTCCCATTCGCGGCGTGGCGCCGAGCATGGGGCGGACCCGACGACGTGTTGCCCAACGGTCTGCGCCGGGCGCCGGGCGTGACCATTCTCGGCCGGGCCGACTCGGCGAGCTACACCGACGGCGCCATCCTCCACCGCACGACCATTGCGAACGTGGAGGTCGTCAGCCTGTCGAATGCGTTCGGCGCCCTGGCCGACGTCGCCGCCGCGGCGATCGCCCGCCATCCCAACTCGTGGATCGTCGGGTATGAACACGGCGAAGACCTCGACGCGCTCCTCGGGGTTGGCTTCGAGGCGATCGGCCCCCTCCGGGTCTGGGCTCGCTGAAGCGACCGGCCGGCCTCAGACGCAGAGGGTCGCGTCGGTGGCGGACACACCACGGCGACACGACCGTTGGGCACGGGCCTTGGACACGAGCCAGCCTTCGTCGCCGGGTTGGAGCGTGATCTCGTAGTCGACCGCGGCCACCGAATCGTCGGGCACGTCGCGCTCACGGATCACGATCACCGCCGGTTCGCCCTGTCGCACCGCGACCACCTCGACGATGCCGACCTCAGAGGTATCGCCGCCCCGCCACAAGGCGGCGAGATCCTCGGCGACCTGATCCGGGTTCGTAGCGAACGCCGTGGGCGCGAGCGCCTTCCAGCGGTCGGTCACGTCGACCCACGTGGTGCGCCCTTCCACCACCGGCTCCGGGATCGTGGTGGACGACCCGGGGCTGACGGGTGACGAGCTCGATGTCGTCGTCGGGGTGGCGTTCGGTTCCGAGGACCCGCACGCGCCGAGCGTGCCCGAGGCGACCGCCAGCGTTGCGGCCCAGATCACTGCTCTCGGAACCATGCGCATGACTCGCCTCTTCCTAGCTCTTGAACAGGAACTCGACGTCGTCGCCGAGCAGGTCTTCGACCTCTTCGGCCAACGCTCGATTCTTCGCCAATCCGGGGTCGGTGTCGAGGATTGCTTCCGCGGCATCCCGGGCAAATACCACGTACTTCTCGTCGCGGGGCAGCTTGCCCAGCTTGAGATCCCCGAGACCGGCCTGGCGCTCACCGAACACCTGGCCCGATCCACGAATTTCCAGATCGCGCTCGGCCAGCACGAACCCGTCGGTCGATTCGACCATCGCGGCCATCCGCGCCTTGCCATCCGGAGTGTTCGGATCGGCGAAGAGGTAGCACCACGATTCGCCGCCGCCGCGCCCCACCCGACCCCGCAGCTGATGGAGCTGGGAGAGCCCGAACCGATCCGCGTCCTCCACGATCATGACGGTTGCGTTGGGAACGTCGACGCCGACCTCGATGACGGTGGTCGCGACCAGCACCTGGGTCTTCCCCGCCCGGAACGCGGCCATCGCCGCTTCCTTCTCGATCGACTTCATCTGGCCGTGCAGCAACCCCAACGCCAGGCCGTACAACTCCCCGGCCGACAGCTCTTCGAACTCCTCGGTTGCGGCCTTGGCTTCGATCTTCGGCGATCCCTCGACCAACGGACACACGACGTAGGCCTGGCGGCCGGCCGCGATCTGATCGCGCAATCGGTCGTAGGCCGCCTTCCGATCGTGCGGACTCGGACCGATCACTTCCGTGGTGATCGGCGTGCGACCCGGCGGCATCTGCCGGAGTTCGCTCCGGTCCAGATCGCCGTAGACCAGCATCGCCGCGGTACGCGGAATCGGCGTTGCCGTCATCACCAACACGTCGGGGGATTCTCCGAGCCCGCGCAGCAGCGCCCGCTGTTCGACGCCGAACCGGTGTTGTTCGTCGATCACGACGAGCCCGAGCTTCGTGAACGGCGCATCGCCGTAGAGCAGCGCGTGGGTACCGACCACAATGTCGATGTCGCCAGCCGCCAGCCCCGCGGCAATGCGTCGCCGTTCGGCAGCGCCCACCTTGTTGGTGAGCAACGCGACCGAGACGGGGCGCTCGGCGAGCAACGTGCCTTCACTCGGAACGACGAGCGTGGACAGCGTGTCGGTCGCGACGGTGTGCAGTTGTTCGGCCAGCACCTCGGTTGGCGCCATCAACGCGCCCTGATATCCACCCTGCACCGCCATCAACAGCGCGGTGATCGCGACCAGTGTCTTGCCCGAACCCACCTCACCCTGGAGGAGGCGGTGCATCGGAACGGCGCTGGCCATGTCGACGGTGATGGCGTCGATCGCGGCGTGCTGGTCGCCGGTGAGTTCGAACGGCAAGGCATCCAGGAAGCGACGCACCAGCTCGCCGTCCACGTCGTGGGCAATCCCCGACGCCTCGGCCTCCAGCGCCCGCTTCCGCGCGACCAATCCCACCTGCATCCGGAGGAACTCGTCGAAGCGCAGCCGGCGCTGCGCCTTCGCCGCGTCTCGGCCCGACTCGGGCGCATGGATGTCGTGGTAGGCGGTCGTGCGGTCGATCAGTTTCAGCTCGGTGAGGAGCGACTCAGGCAAGGTCTCCGCGATGTCGCCCACCCAGTCGAGCGTGAGCGCGACGACCGGTTGGATCTCCCAGGAGGAGACGTCGGCCTTCCCTGATTGGGGGTAGATCGGCATCACCACACCGGTCTTGGTGTCGCCCGCGCGACCCAAGACATCGACGATCGGGTTCGTGAGCTGCCGTTTGCCTCGGTACACCTCGAGCTTGCCGTAGAGCGCGAGTTCGGTACCGGGTGGCAGTTGCTTCTCCCGCCACGGCTGATTGAAGAACACGAGATTCAGTAGCCCGCTCGCGTCTTCGACCACGGCCTCGACCATCTTCTTACGGTTGCGGGTGACGCGCGCCGAGACCCGTCGGACCTCGGCGACGATCGTGGCTTCTTCGCCGACCTCGAGGTCGGCGATCTCGGACTGGCGCGTGCGGTCGTGGTAGCGCCGCGGGTAGTGGCCCAAGAGGTCGAGCACGCTCTCGATGGGCGGCGACATCGCGGCCAACTTGTCGAGCATGCGTGCCGGGATTCCCGGGACCTCGTCGAGCGAGGTCGCGCCGAGCGACCGCAGGGTCCGCGGGCTCATCGCGCCGCCTACTCCACCCCGATGAGGAAGGGGTAGAGCGGTTGACCACCATCGTGCACCTCGACCTCGACCCCGGGATACCGCGACGCCAGGTGGCCGCGGACGCGCTGGGTGTCGGCGCTGCGCGCGTCGCTCCCGACGAGCACGGTGACGATCTCGGAGTCTTCGGTCACCAGGGTGTCGAGCAACGCGAACGCCGCGTCGGCAGCCGAGGTCGTGGCAACGCAGATGCCCTCGCGGCTGATCGCAATCCAGTCGCCCTTCCGGATCGGCCCACACTCCGCCACGGTGTCACGCACCGACTGCGTCACCTCGCCGGCGGCGGTGCGCGTCACGGCCTCGGCGAGCGCCGCAACGTTGGTCTGCAACTCCGCGTCGGGGTCGTAGCCCACGAGCGCGCCGAGCGCCTCCACCATCGAATGGGTCGGCACGACCGCCACCGACTTCTCGGTCAGTGCATCGACCTGGCGGGCGACCGGCACGATGTTCTTGTTGTTCGGCAAGATGATCACCGAGTCCGATGGGCAGCGCTCCACCGCTTCGAGGATCTGGGCGGTCGACGGATTCATCGACTGCCCGCCGGCCACGATCTCCTGGACTCCGAGGCTGGCCAACAGGCGTCGGACCCCGTCGCCGACTGCGATCGCGACGACCGCGGTCTCGACCATGTCTTCGGGCGCGTGCTCCACGACCACCGGGGTCGGTTCGTGGTCGCGGACCCACGCCTCTTCCTCGAGTTCGTCGAGCAAGTCGGTCACGCGGATCTGGCGAGGTCGGCCCGCCTCGATTCCCGCCTCGATCGCGCCGCCGATGTCGTCGGTGTGGACGTGGCAGTTCCACAGGCCGTCGCCGCCAACCACGACGATCGAGTCGCCGAGGGCCGCCCAGGACGACTTGAACGCCGGAATCGTCGCGTCGTCAGCATCGAGGAAGTACATGACCTCATACCGCAGCGCCGACAGGTCGCCGGCTGCCGCGTGCGATTCCACGATCTTGGGCGCGGCGCGCTCGGTCGGTTCGGGCAGCGGTCGACCATCGACGACTTCCAGGAACGCGTCGAGCAAGAGCGTGAACCCCTGCCCGCCGGCATCGACCACGCCGGCGTCACGCAACACGGGCAACATCTCGGGGGTCTGCGCGACCGCGGTGCGAGCCGCGGCCGCGGCCTCGTCGAGCAGATCCACCAGGCTGATCCCCGGGGTCTGGGCGCCTTCGGCCGCCTCGGCCGACCAGCGGACCACGGTGAGGATCGTCCCTTCGACCGGGCGCATCACCGCTTCGTAGGCCGCATCGGAGGCCGTGCGGAGCGCGGTGACAATCTCGTTCGGCCCGGCGGCGCCGTGGGACCGGAACGTGTCGGCCAGACCCCGCAGGATCTGGGACAGGATCACGCCGGAGTTTCCCCGAGCCCCCATCAGCGAGCCGTGGGAGATGGCCCGGCAGACCTCGCTCATGTCCTCGGCCGATTCGAGCTCTCGCACGACGGATTCGACGGTCAGGGTCATGTTGGTCCCGGTGTCGCCGTCGGGCACGGGATACACATTGAGCCGATTCAGGGCTTCCTGATGCAATCGCAATGCGTCCCGGAACCGGGTGATGACCCGGCGCACTTCGAGCGCTCCGAGCTGTTCAAGTGCCGCCATGGCGACGCATCGTAGGCGTCGACTGACCAACTTCGGCGGCTCCCTGCTACCATCTCGGGCTCGTCCGCGCGCGCTCGGGACCCGGTGTCGGGCGCTGCGTCATCCACTGTTCACCCGTCAATCACGTATCAAGTCGAGGACTTCACCATGGCATCCGTCTGCGAGCTCTGCGGCAAATCCCCGATCTTCGGGAAACGCTTGAGCCACTCGCACCGCCGCTCGAACCGGCGCTGGAACCCGAATGTGCAACGGGTGCGCGCGGTCGTCAACGGCACGCCCAAGCGGCTCAACGTCTGCACGAGCTGCATCAAGGCCGGCAAGGTTCAGAAGCCGTAGCCATGCAGGGCGTCGTACGGAGTTTCGATCCCGGCACGGGCGAAGGCATCGTGGTCACCAACGACGCCAACCGCTCCGAGTACCTGCTGGCGTCGAACGCACTCGAGGACTCGATTTTTCGGATGCTGCGCCAAGGCCAGCGCGTCAACTTCGACGTCGATGCGTCGGGGCTGGCGACTGCGGTACGCAGCGGAGCCGAAAAGGACATGGCCCTCCCGCCCGATATTCAGGTGTAGGGGTCTCGGGGCAGCCGATGGAACGCGACGACGACGCCACCCTCGCTGGTTGGCATCGCGACCCATCGGGCCGGCACGAACTTCGCTTCTGGGACGGCACCCGCTGGACCGAGCACGTCGTCAGCGAAGGCATTCCCGGCCACGACCACCCGACTCGCAGCGGTCGACCGTCCGGCGCCGATGCCGTCGCGACGCCAACCCCCGCGCCTCCGCCGATGCCTGACGAACCGGCGGCGACGGCCCCGGTGGTCGCCGACGCGCCGTCACCCGACGCGCCGACACCCGCTGCGACCATCGAGTCGGTCGAGTCCGTCGTCGACCTCACCGAGGCCGAGCGCCCCCCGACCGCGCCCTCCACTGCCGAATCGGAACCGCGACCGACGGCCGCGGCCGCACCATCACGCGCGCGTGCCGGCCGGGTCCGACCCGAGTCACCGGCCGAGCCATCCGCAGGACCACCGGCCGAACCGCCCGCCGCGCCGCCGCCCCCTCGCGCCACCCCGGTCGCGGACGAAGGACCCCCGGCCGAGGCCGTGGCCGAGGTCGTGGTCGAGGAGGTGGTCGAGCGACCGGCGCCGGAACCGGTGCGAGCCAACGTGCCTCGGTTGGTCGCCGAGCCGCCGAGCGTCGCATCGCCGGCGGGTCGCAGTTCGGGATCCAACACGAGCGCGATCGCGGACCCGCACCGTTTCGCGCCCGTGGCATCGACCGCCGGTCGCGTCGTCGGCGTCTCTCCGGTTCCGGTCAAGCGGTACCGACCCGGCTCACCTCCCGCGAGCCCGTACGTGCGCCCTCGAGCTCTCACCACTGGCACCGGACCGATCGGAACGGTGATCACGCCGTGGTACCGCAAGGCCTCCGGCTGGCTGACGATCCTGCTGATCACGGCCATCGCCGCGTGTGTCGTCATCGTGGCGGTCTCGTTGAGCGACGACGGTCCCAGCGGCCGGCTCAGCAGCCGACCGCCCGCGGCAGCACCGGCGGGAACCAAGGTGATCGAGGGCAACGGCGTTGGTATCGCGGCACCCCGGACCTGGGTCGTCACCACTGATCCGGGCGGATCGTTCGGCGCACTCCGGCGCGAGGACTGGGGAACACCACTCGTCGCCACGAACTCGGCCACGGACGAGGCACTGATCGTCGTCCCGCTGCATCACTTGGCCCACGACCCCCAGGTCGACCCGGCGCTCTTCTGGAGTGATCAGATCCGCGCGGTCGGCACCAAACGAACACCGGTACCGGGCCAGCCGCTGAGTGTCCACGGCTTCCGCGCCAATCAGGTGAGCGTGACCACGCCGTCGGAGCCCGCGATCGTGGCCGCGAGCATCGACACCGGCGACCAGACGTTCCTGGTGGCGGTGACCGCCACCACGGCCAGTGCCGCGGCCAATCTGTTCGACCAGCTGATCCAAACCTTCGATCCCCGTTAGGCGGCGTGCCCCGGCGAGCGGTTCAGAAACGCCGACGTCGCGATCGCACAGCGGTCGGCATCGTCCATCCAAGGCGCGTGGCCCGCATCGGGAACCACCTCGAGTGCTGCACCGCTGATCCGGGGAACGAACTGACGCGCGACCTCTTCACCCCCGAACGGGTCGTCGGCGCCCCACACGAACAACATCGGTGCGCGAATCCTCCCGAGCACCGCGTCGGACAACACCAGCGAGTCGTTCATCCCCCGGATCGGGTGCAGGATCGGGGGTGCGGCGTCGATCTCGTTGCGCAGCGTGTCGGTGTGATTC
>JANLRZ010000099.1:0-8959 GCA_031362155.1 Acidimicrobiia bacterium
CGAGACCGGTGCGCTCGCTGGGCCGGCGAGGGAGACGGTCACCGGCAGCTGGGTGTTGCCCTCGGCGACGGTCCCCGCCTGCACCCGCACGGCGGGTACTTCGTCGTCGCGGATCCGGCCTTCGTCGACCGGGGTACTCAGCAGCACGTTGGTCCCGCTGGTGAGGCGAAGGTTGAAGCCGCGCGGTGCGGTGTAGGCGCCGTTGTTGATGACGGGCACATCGACCGTCTGGACCTGCGACCCGCCGGGGTTAAAGGTCAGCGTTCCACTGGTCGTGGTGTAGTCGGTCCCGGCGACCGCGCTCAGATCTTCCGTGGTGAACGCCACGCTCGCGGTCTGGCTGGTGGGCTTGGTGAGCTTGACCGTGAAGGGCACGGTGGCACCGGAACCTTCGGTGGTCCAACCGCCCTTGACCTCGACCCCGGGGTTGTCGCTCACCGTGTAGGTCACGGTCTGGGTCGACGTGTTGCCGATGACGTCACTCGCGTTCACGGTAAAGGAATGGCTGCCGAGCGTCGTGGTCGAAATCAGGCTGCCGCTCGCCACGGTGCCGGTGCAGGACGCGACGCCGCTGCCGAACGGCCCGTCGTTGCAGGAGTACAACGCACTCACGCTCGAGTTCTGCGCGTAGCTGGCGTTGTCGGCCGGGCGGGTGATGGAGATCGTGGGGCCCTGGGTGTCGATCGGCGCAATCGTGGTGGTCGACAGCGGCGGGTTCGACGCCGGGAAGCAGGACGTCGGCAGGTTGTTGTTGCCGAGTCCCTGGGGCAGATCCGCGTTGACGGTGAAGTCGAGCCCGGGGTCGGCGTAGCTGGTGCCACCGATTCGGGGCTGGATCGAGGTGAGGGGTGCGCCCGTGGCCCGGAGGGTCATGTTGATGGTGGGCAGTTGGTAGGTGGTGTTGGAGTTGATGTTGCCGGGCACCGTCATGATCAGGCGGGAACCGCTGAGCGCAATCGACGGGGTACCGCTGCCGAGCCCGGAACCGCCCGAGATCGAGTACGAGATGAGCGTGGAGTTCGCCGGGATCGGGACGTAGATGTGCAGGTTGTAGACGTAGTTCATGACCGCGCCGGAGCCGAGGTCTGCGGATTCGAGATTGGGCGCAGTCGTGATCGCGACGTTGAAGGTGTTGTTCTGGTAGATCTGGGACACCGCGGTCGTGGTGACGCCCTGGCTTCGCGTGCTGGCCTGCTGGCCCAACACGGGGATGTTCGTCGTCAGACAGTTGAACCCGACGGTGACGGTATCGGCCGCCGCCGGTTGCACGCCGACGGTTGCGACGGTCGCGACGAGTGCGCCCGAAGTGAGCGCGATCGTCGAAAGAATTGCGCCGAAACGCTTCCGCATTTGTCCCCCCACGAAGTCCCAGAAACTCTCCGGGATCCTAGGGCCGCTCGGGGCGAAAAGCGAACAATTTCCTGACAAATTCCGCCGGTCAGGGCACCCGAATCTGGTTCGCCGGCGGGTCCAGCACCGGTCGGGCGTCGAGGCCCAGCCTCCACACGTCATAGGTTCCCGAACCGGGCTCGAAACCGGCCCACGGGCGGTACTCGGATGCGCCGCCCTGGTAATCGATCGTGCTGCCCCGTTTGAGGGCGGCGAGGCAGTCCGCAAATGTTGAACATGTGACCGATCCACGTAGGTTTCGACCAAAAGCTCGGCTGATCGCCCGCGGATCATCCGACTTGGCGGCGACGGCGGCGAGTCCCACCAAGATCGTGCAGTCGTAGGTGCTGGCCGAGAAGAACGGCTCGACGCCGGTCGTGGCGAACTGGGCGTTGAAGGGATGATCCATACCGCCGGGCGCGCCGGCGGGGGTCGTCCCGACGATGCCCGCGATGAGGAACGGGTTCGCCGGGTCGACCAGCGCGCCGAGATCCGCATTTTGGAGACCGTCGGATCCATAGGTCGGGAACTGAGTCGGTCCGTGGTCGGCCGCCACGAGGGCTCGCAGCGCAGGTGCGACCGCGTCGGGAAACCCGATCAGCACGATCGAGTCCGGATTGGTTCGCAGTCCGGCGGTGATGGCCCGGGTCGGGTCCTGACCGGGGGTGAGCGAAACGAGCGGCACCGGTCGGGCCTGTTGCCGCCGGAGTTCGCGAAACACCCCGGTTGCGAACGGTGTGGTGTAGGTGTCGCGCGGCGCGGCGATCACGAGCGGACGCCGGTGGCCGCTCGCGACGACGAGTCGGGCCAACGCGGCGGCCTGGACACCATCGGGTGGGGCCGTGCGGAAGTAATACGCGTCTCCGTCTCGGTCCGAGAGTGGCCCGTACGTATTAGAGCCCGAGCAGATGACGACCGGATCGGGATTCGCGCGCTGGTCGCGAATCTCGAGGGCCAGTTGCGAGGTCGACGGGCCGATCACCGCGTCCACGTGATCGGTCTCGACGAGCTTGGTGAAGGCGGCGCGGCCCGTCTCGATCGCAGAACCGTCGTCGGCCACGACGAGCCTGATCGGCGTCCCGTTCACGCCGCCACTGAGGTTCATCTCGTCGACCGCGAGCCGCACCGGGGTCGTGAACGAATCCGCAATGGTCTCCACCGGACCGGTCAATGGTGCGAGCTGTCCGAGGGTCAGTGCGCCATCGGCGCGGGCCGGCTTGGTCGTCGTCGTGGTCGAACTCGCCGGCGAATCGGCGCGGTCCGCGGTGCTCGACCCGGAGCAGGCGGACGCCAGGGTCACGAGGAGCAGCACGGAAACGAGTCGCGGCGAGACCACGGGATACCTCCACCGATGTTCGGGGGGTTGACCCTACCGATCAAGGGTCGTGGGGCAACGACTTCAGATTCTTGGTCCGAAATGCCGACATTGGTACCAGCGTCCAGCGAGTCCGAGAAGGAGGAACGGTGCCGCAACGTCGACGACTCATCTGCGGAAGTGTTGGCCTAGTCGTGGCGAGCCTCGGGCTGGCCCCGGTCGCGACCGTCGGCGCCTGGACCGGCGACCCCTCGGGTTCATTCGGGCGATGCGGCCTCGCCAGCCTCGACGTGGTGAGTGGCGAGTCGAGTGAAGTGTCGGCGGCGGCGATCCAGGAGAACGGCACGATCTTGGCGGCCGGCAGCGTCGGGAGTCGAGGTCTCGTCATGCGGCTCCGAGGCGGCGTGTACGACACGACCTTCGGGACGACGGGCCGGAAGTACTTCACCTACGACGCGTCCGGAAGGTTCTTCGCCGTCGCGCCCACACTGACCGGTGGCGGGGTGGCGGTCGGAAGTCGGACCATCGGCGGCGCGACCGACACGGTGGTGCTCCAGTTCACGAGTTCCGGCGCGGTGGAGAGCAGCTTTGCCGGCAATGGACGGGTGACCGTGAACGTCGGTGGCGATGACGCGGCCCGCGCGGTGACATCGTTGGGTGACGGCAAGGTCGTGGTCGCCGGTGATGCGAGCGGCGGCGGCTTCGTGGCGCGGTACACCGCGGCCGGCGTCGCCGACACGACCTTCTCCACCACCGGGCGGGTCACGAACCTGCCGATGATCGTGCGGGCGATGGCGGTCCGTGCCGACGGCGCGATCTACATCGGCGGGTCGACGACGTCGACGCCTTCGGACTGGCGGATCATGCGCCTCAACGAAGACGGGAGCGTCGACACGAGCTTCGGCGGGAGTTCCGGAGTCACCGTCGACGCAGGTGGCGTCGACGGCGTCACCGCCATGGTCCTGAACCCGAACGGGCGGCTCGTCGTCACCGGATTCGGCCATGGCGCCGCCGGTCACGGTCAGACGATCGTGCGCCGGTATCTCGCCGACGGCACCGCGGATGCAACCTTCGCGTCGGTGCGCGAATCGTTCGGCGTGGACGACGCGCCGAGCGGGATCACTCGCCAAACCGATGGCAAGGTGGTCGTCGCGGTCAACTCCGCGGTCGGTTCCGACAACGACATCGTGCTCCTGCGCCTCAACGACGACGGCCAGTTCGACTCGACGTTCGGCATCGACGGTGTATCGATCGTCGACGCCGGGCGTCGGGCGGCCGTGAACGCGGTCGTCGCCCCGCCCGGCACCGGGCTGTACGCACTCGGCGTCGCCCGGCGGGGTTCGGCATCGGTCGTGGGGGTCTTCGGGTTCCAGCCCGACGCTGCGAACGGCACCCCTCCGGCCCAGGGCATGATCATCGATGGCTACGGCGGTATCCACAACTTCAGCGCGCAATGCTTCGGTGGCGCCGAGTCGATCCGCGGGAGCTCGTACTGGCCCGGCTGGGACATCGTGCGCGGGGTCGCGGTGTTGCCCGGGAGCCAAGGCATCACGGTCGACGCGTTCGGTGGGCTGCACGGCTTCGGATTCGGTGACGCTACGGGTCCGGTCCCGACCACGAAGGGCGGCCCGTACTGGCGCGGCTGGGACATCGTGCGCGGCGTCGCGGTGGTACCCGAGGGCACCGGCGGGTACGTGCTGGATGGTTTCGGTGGTCTCCATGCGTTCGGCATCGGCTCGGCGGCGGCTCCGCCCGTCGTGCGGAACAGTCCCTACTGGATGGGTCAGGACATGGCGCGCGGTGTGGTCCTGCTGCCCGACGGTCAGGGCGGGTACATGGTGGATCGGACCGGCGCCGTGCACGCGTTCGGCGGCGCGCCGGTCCCGACGGCGGGCGGGAGTCGGTGGCCCGGCCGTGACATCGCCCGGGGGATCGCCGTGGCGCCGGACGGCAATGGCGGTTGGATCCTCGACTTGTTCGGCGGTCTGCATCCCTTCGGGACCGCGGGCAACCCGGCTCCGAGCACGACGGTCGGCGGCCCGTACTGGCCGGGATTCCCGATTGCACGCGGGGTCGCCACGCTTCCGTAATGCCCCCTGCGACCCGACTCGTCGACCGACCTAATGTCGGCGGATGGACTCGCAGTCTCGTCGGAACGTATTGCTCATCACCGTCGATCAATGGCGCGGCGAGTGTCTCGGGGTCGTCGGACACCCGATCGTGCGAACCCCGAATCTCGACCGGCTGGCCGCCGAGGGGATGGTGTTCCGGCGTCACTACGCGCAGGCGGCGCCGTGTGGTCCGTCGCGGGCATCGCTCCACACCGGGCAGTACCTCATGAAGCACCGATCGCCGCTCAACGGGTCTCCGCTCGATGCCCGGTTCACGAACATGGCGCTCGAAGCGCGTGCGGGCGGATACGACCCCGTCTTGTTCGGCTACACCGATGCGTCGCCGGATCCCCGCGAACTCGATGCCAACGATCCGCGGTTGCGAAGTTACGAAGGTGTGCTGCCGGGCTATCGGGCGATCGTGGATCTTCCCGAGCACGCGACGGCGTGGGGAGTGTGGCTCCGCGAACAGGGCTACGACGTTCCCGCCGACGTGACCCGGATGTACGAGCCGATCTCGGATGCGCCGGGCGCGCCGGTCGCCTACGCAGCCGAACACACCGAGGCCGCGTTTCTCACGGGTGAGGTCCTCGACTATCTGGACCAGGTCGACGACGAGTGGTTCGTCCATGTCGCCTACATCCGGCCGCACCCGCCGTTCGTCGCGCCCGAGCCGTACGCGTCGATGTACGACCCGGCGTTGATGCCGGACCCGATCCGCCACGACTCGTACTCGGAGGAAGGCGATGCCCACATCGTGCTCGGAGGCGCGCTCGCGATTCCGGGGATCCGTTTCGGCGACGACCTCGATGCGGTGCGACAACTCCGGGCCACCTACTTCGGGATGATGAGCGAAGTCGACGCGCAGGTCGGTCGCCTGCTCGACGGGATTCGGGCCCGCGCGGAGTGGGACGACACCCTGGTCATCCTCACCTCGGACCACGGTGAGCAGCTCGGCGATCACTGGCTGACGGAGAAGCTGGGATGGTTCGATCAGAGCTACCACATCCCCTTGATCATCCACGACCCTCGCGCGCCGCATACCCACGGCACCGTCGTCGACGACGTGTTCACCGAGAACGTCGACCTCATGCCGACCGCGTTGGAGTGGCTCGACCTGCCGGTGCCGATCCAGTGCGATGGCCGGTCGCTGCTGCCGTTCCTCCGAGGCGAGCGCCCCGACCAGTGGCGCGATGGCGCGTTCTGGGAATGGGAGTTTCGTGACCCGATCGGCAAGACCGTCGAGGCACTGCTCGAGATCGATATGGACCAGTGCGCGTTGTCGGTTCTGCGAGACGAACACGGCAAGTACGTGCACTTCACGCGCCTGCCACCACTGTTCTACGACCTCGATCGAGACCCCGACGAGCTTCTCGACCGGGCCGCCGATCCGGAGTACGCGGCAACCGTGCTCGGGTACGCCCAGCGCATGTTGTCGCTCCGCATGGAGCACGTCGATCAGACCCTGACCGGTCTGGTGGTGACCCCGATGGGGGTCCTGGACGGCCGCGCGTAGGCCCCAAAATCGGGTAAATCAGCGCTTGTGATTCCAGTCACAAAGTTTTCGGCGACCGGGCAGTGGGCCCGGGAGCCCGGGCTGGATCGTTCTCAGGTTCCAGGAACGAGCTGACAGAATCTGTCAAGAAACTGGGCGCCGGTCGCACCCCCCAGGTATTCTGCGTGTCCCGAAAGCCCACTCCATACCTTGTGTGGCATTCGCCCCTTCCCATCCCAGGCTGGCGCCGTCGCGCGCCCGAACGGGTGCGGTCGGGGGTTGGCGGAGTGAAAGGAGTAGTTCTATGAATGGTCGCGCCCTTGCGATCGGCTCAGGACTCCTCGTCACCATGACGGGGACAGCGTTGCTCGGTACCGCTTCGGCGGCAGCCGACGGCGCGGTCCGGGCAACGGCTCACCCATCGAGCCGTCCCACCACGACCTCGGTCACGCGCCCGGTGGCGCTGCCGGCCATCGACCCGGCGATCCGGGCTCGGAGCGAAGACGTTGCGCGGGCTCGCTTCTACGAGCACGTCAACCGCGTGAAGTGGTTGGAGGTCGTTGCCTTCAACGAAGCCGCGGACCGGGCGCGAGCGCGCACGGCGCGCCCGTCGAGCTCGGGCTCGGGCTCGGGCGGCAACGTGCTCGAGTGCATCAAACACCGCGAGAGTCGCGGTCAGTACGACGTCGTCAACTCGTCGTCGGGCGCCGGTGGCGCGTATCAGTTCATGCCAGGAACCTGGGACAACAACGCCCGGTCCGCCGGCCGTACCGACCTCGTCGGGGTGCACCCGTCGAACGCCAGTGCTGCCGACCAGGACGCGATGGCGGGGTACTTGCTCTCGTCCCAAGGCCTGCGACCCTGGGGAGGCAGTTGTGGTTGATCACACTCATCGGGCGCGATCACGGATTCGGATCGTCGTCGCGGGTTCGCTCGTCGGCGTGGTCGGCCTGAGTGGCGTGGGAGTGGCCTTCGCGGCCGACCGCGACACCTCGGCCACCAACCGTAAGGAGAAGGTGGCGCGCGAGGCGGCGGCGGCGGTTCCGATCGACGCCGCGCTCGTGTCGAAGGCACGGGTCGAGGCCGAAGAGAAGTTCCGAGTCGCAGTGCTCCAGAACGAACTCAACGCGCAGGCAGTTTGGTACGCGGCGGCGAGCGAGAAGCTGCGCCAGAAGACCAACGTCAACTGGGATGGCATCGCCCGCTGCGAGACTGGCGGCAACTGGTCGATGCAGGGTCCGAGCTTCTCGGGCGGCGTCGGTTTCTACAACGGCACCTGGACTGGTTTCGGCGGTCGTGAGTTCGCGCCCAACGCCGGCATGGCGTCGCGGGAGGAGCAGATCGTTGTGGCCGAGCGCGTCCACGCCCGCTACGGGCTGTCCGGTTGGGGTTGCCGCGCGTACGGGTAGCCCGCACCCCGGGCACTACGTTCCGATCCATCGACACGAACCCCGCCGATCCTGCCGACCTCGTTCTCGGTGCCTTCAGCTCCACGCCCCCATGGATTGTCGACCCTGACGATCTGCCCTGGCGGCGCGGACTGGACGGCGTTCGGGCGCGGACCCGGGCCGGGCTCGGCCCGCTGACGACCCCCCCGCGCTTCCCGCCACTGCGGCGAGGGCTGCGCGTGGTCTCCTCGGTGGGCTGGGCGCTGACCGGTTGGTATCTGCGAGAGCGCGGGACCGATCGATCCCGGTCCGGCGTGTCGGCTCGGCTGCGGAAGAGTTTCGAGGGCCTCGGCCCGACCTACGTCAAGCTCGGCCAGATCGTGTCGGGCGGCGATGGACTGTTCCCCGAGGAACTCGTCCGCGAGTTCAAACTGCTGCGCGACCAGGTTCCGGCCGCGCCGTTCGCGTCGGTGCGGGCCATCGTCGAGACCGAACTCGGCCAACCGATCGAGGCCGTGTTCTCGTCTTTCGACGTTGAACCGCTGGCCGCCGCGTCGATCGCCCAAGTGCATGCGGCGACGCTGCGGACGGGCGAGGCCGTCGTCGTCAAGGTGCAGCGAGCCGCGGTGGCGCGCCGAGTGCGTCAAGACCTGCGGGCGTTGGCGTGGCTCGGGCCCCGCATGGTCGGACGGATTCCGGTCGCCGCACTGGCCAACCCGCCGGCGTTGGTCGAGCTGTTCGCCGAGACCATCGTCGAGGAACTCGACTTCCGGCTCGAAGCCGAGAACATGCTCGACATTGCGCGCGTGCTGCGTGACTCGGGTTCGCGGCTCGTGATCGTGCCGCGGCCGCACCCGACGCTCGTCACGCGCCGCATGCTGGTGATGGAGCGGCTGGACGGCTTCACCTACGAAGAAGCCGACGAGATGCGCGCGGCCGGCATCGACACCGCCGCGGTGCTGCGGTCGCGTTTGATCTCGTTCCACGAAGGCGCGATGATCTACGGCGTCTTTCACGGCGATCTGCACGGCGGAAATCTGTTCGTCATGCGCGACGGGCGCGTGGCGCTGCTCGACTTCGGCATGACCGGCCGCATGGTCGAGAAACAGCGCCTGGCCTTCCTACGCATGATGGTGACGGGCGCGACGAACGACGTGCGCGGGCAGCTAGCCGCCTTTCGCGATCTGGGTGCGATGCCCGAAGACGCCGACCTCGACGCGTTGATCGGCGTCTTGAAGCTCGACCAGGCACCGCGCGATCC
>JANLRZ010000102.1:0-12269 GCA_031362155.1 Acidimicrobiia bacterium
CCAGGTGTTGAGTGCCTTGCCGGGTTTCCCGACTCCGAAGGTGAACAACCGATTCGGTTCGCACTCGGTGACGTAGCACTCGGCCCAGTAGATGGGCCCCTTCTGGTTCCGTTTCACGTGCCCGCGAAAGCGCGCCCCCACTGCCGGAGCGGTCGCACCGTCGAGCCACTCGGCTTCGAACGTTTCCGGTGAGTACCGGCCGATCTTGGTGACATCACTGACCAGCGCCCAGATCGCCTCGGGCGTCGCATTCATATGGACGGTCACCTCGTCATGCATGGGCTGCACCCTAGAACTCGACGCCCCACCCACCAGCGTTTGGCGCTCTATGACGCCCCGCGCGCCACCAGACGCCAAACGGTGGGAGGCGGGTTAGACGTCGGCGGGTTCGAGCACCCGGGCCCGGAGGCCGAGCGTCGCGAGCATGGCCCGGTCGGTCGCATGATCGGCACAGGGCGTCGTATCCGTGAGCATCATGTTGGTTTCGCTCGTGAAAATGGAGTTCGCGCCGGCCATGAAACACATCGCCTGATCGGACACGCTCATCAGGTGCCGGCCGGCCGCGATCCGCACGACCGACGCCGGCATCAGGATGCGAGCGACCGCGACCATGCGAATCGTCTCGTCGGCGTCGACATCGGGTGCGTGCTCCAACGGCGTACCCGGCACGCGTGACAACACGTTGATCGGAACCGAGTCGGGGTGCGGGTCGAGGATCGCAAGTTGGTGAAGGAACGACGCTCGATCGTCCACGGATTCGCCCATGCCGATGATCCCGCCACAACAGACCGTGATGTCGGTCTCGCGGACCGCGGCGATCGTGTCGAGGCGTTCCTGGTATGTGCGGGTGGTGATCACCTGGTCGTAGTACTCGGGCGAGGTATCGAGATTGTGGTTGTAGGCATAGAGCCCGGCTTCGTCGAGCCGCTTGGCCTGTGCCGCGTTCATCATCCCGAGCGTCACGCAGGTCTCGAGCCCGAGTGCACTGACCTCTCGCACCATCTCGACCACGCGATCGAACTGCGCGTTGTCCTTGACGTCGCGCCAGGCGGCTCCCATACAGAAACGGGTGACGCCGTTGGCCTGCGCGCGCTTCGCGGTGCGCACGACCTCACTCACGTCCATGAGCGGTTCGGGCTTGACGCCGCTGTTGTTGTGGACCGACTGTGAGCAGTACCCACAGTCCTCCGGGCAGGCTCCGGTCTTGATGGACAGGAGTTGGTTGACGTGCACGACCTCCGGGTCGTGGAACTCACGATGAACCTCGCCGGCCTGACGAACGAGACCAAGGAGCGGAGCGTCGAACAGTTCACGGATTTCCGCGATCGACCAATCGGTGCGTACAACGGGAGTCATGGGGCCCGACGTTACCCCGCGCCCCGAGCCGCCCGAGGAGTCCGGATCAGCGCTTGCGGACCGCTCGATCCGCCCGTTGCGCCTTCTTGTGCTCCTCGCGTTGTGCCTTCTTCGCGGCATGGTCGACGCCGCGCGGGGTCGCCGTGACCTCGGCTTCGAGTCGCTGAAAGTTAGCCAGGCGTTCCGGGTCCAACTCGCCGGCGGCGACGGCGGCGAGCACGGCACACCCTGGTTCCGAGGAATGTGAGCAATCCGAGAACTTGCAGGACGCGACGAGTTCGGCGATGTCGGTGAACGTGGCATCGAGCCCTTCCTCGACATCACCCAGCCCCAACGTCCGGATCCCGGGGGTATCGATCAAGACCCCACCCGAGGGAATCACGACCAGCGACCGACTCGAGGTCGTGTGGCGACCGCGTCGATCGTCTTCCCGCACCTCACCGATCTCGAAGCGCTCCTCGCCAAGGAGCGCGTTGGCCAACGTCGACTTCCCCGCGCCCGACGGCCCGAGCATCACCGCCGTCCGGTTGGGGGCGAGCAGGGCCGCGACCTGGTCGACGCCGTCACCATCGAGCACGGCGGTGACGACCACCTCGACCCCCTGGATACGCTCCCGCAGTTCCTCGACGTAGCCGGCGGGTGCGGCGTCGGCCTTCGTGAGCACAACGACCGGCGTCGCGCCGCTCTCCCACGCGAGCACGCACTCGCGCTCCACCCGCGACGCGCTCGGTCGGTCGCCGGGAGCCGAGATCAACACGAGATCGACGTTGGCCGCGATCACCTGCACGCGCTCACGATCCGCATCGTGTCGGGTCAGTGTCGACCAACGCGGCAGAACAGCGGCAACGTTGGGTCGGTCGGGATCGCCCTCGAGCGTCACCCAATCCCCCACCGCCGGGAGGTCGGTCGCGGTCGCGATTCGATCACCGTCGGGGGTCGCGACGACACACGAGATCCGATCAACCCGAATGACTCGGGCCGCCCGATCGGTGGAGAGATCGGCAGCCAGGTATGCGCGGTGCACCGCATCACTTCCGCCATAGGGCGCGAGTCCGTGCACCGGGCTCAGCGAAGAAGACAATGGCACCACACTCTCGTTCGGGACTGAGCCCAGCCTACGATCGGCGGGTGACTGCCGTGACGATTGCTCCGATGCAGTACGCACAGATCCGCACCACCGCGGAAGTCCTGGCTCGTGCCTTCGACGATTCGCCGATCATGCGCTACCTGATCCCGAGGGCTCGTGCTCGCATCATCGGGATGCGCGCGTTCTTCATCGCCGGACTGGTCGATGCCCACAAGCATGGCGAAGCATGGGTGGCCACCGAGGACGATGTGGTCGTGGGCGGGGCCGTATGGCTTCCACCCGGCGCGTACCCTCCGAGCGCGGGGCGCCAGTCACGGCAGATGCTCCACCTCGTCGCCGTGGCCCCGATTGCTCCGCTCGCACTCGTGCGAACCGTGCGCTACCTGCGGGTCGTGGAGGCCGAACACCCCACGACAAAGCACTGGTATCTCGCGACCCTGGGCGTCGACCCGGCCTGCCAGGGTCGGGGCTACGGCAACCAACTGCTCGAGGTCGTGTTACGGCGTACGGACGAGGTCGGACTTCCTACGTACCTGGAGACCGACAAGGAACACAACCTCGGGTACTACGCCCGGCACCAGTTCACCGAGATCGGCCGACTCGAACCGGTCACCGGTGCACCACCGACCTGGACCATGTGGCGCGAACCCTCCACTCCCTGAGGTCCGCAGACTTCGCCCGCCTCAGAAACCCGAAGCGTCGCGAATCGTTCCGTCGGCGTCGTCGTCTGCCATCGACGGCGCGCTCAAGTGCGCCCGAGCGCGGCCATCGCGTTTGGCGTCGAACAGCGCCGCGTCGGCGGCCCGCAAAGTGACTTCCGGGTCGCCGCCGCCGAAGACCGCCGCGCCGGCACTGAAGCTGGACTCGGGGTGGGCATCGTTCCACGTGCGGGCGAGTCGTTCAATCAGGCTGAACGCCCCGGGGCCGACATCGCGCATCACGATGACGAACTCGTCGCCGCCCATGCGAGCGACCGCATCGCCCTCGCGGATCGCCTCACTCAGATAGTTCGCGACCGACCGAATCGCTTCATCGCCGCCTTGGTGACCCCGGTCGGCGTTGATGCCGCGGAGATCGTCGAGGTCGATGACGACGACCAGGTCCAACGGCCGCAGGGACGTCAGCACTTCGTCGCCGTGTCGGCGGTTGCCGATGCCGGTCAACGCATCCCGACGGGTCTCGTCCGTGAGGGCATCGAGCGCGTCGAGGTCGTCGAGTCGGTAGCCGGCCTGCTCTCCGAGGATCTGGGCCAGCCGCAACATGAACTCGTCCTGGCGGCGGCGGCCCGACGCGACGACGACGCCTCGGAGTCCGCCGGCGCGGCCCACCAACGGGATCACGAGTTCGACGTCGGTATTGCCCGCCGACACCGACAGTCCCGTATCCGACACGACGGCTCGCGTGGCCGGCCACGGCAGCGGGCCGGTCTTGGCCGCGAGCACGAACTCATCGCCGGACTCGTCCAGATATACGCCGACGTTGGGGATACGCAGGAGTGACACCACTGTCTCGGCGAGGCGACGCGCCGCGGCCGCGCGGTCGTTGTCGTTGCGCAGGCCGCTCGTCCCATCGATGACCAGACCGAGTTCGTTACTGCGCACTTCGTCGCCGTGTTTCACCCACGCCACGAGTTCGCCGATGACGGCCGACAGCACCACCCCGGTCAGCAGGGTCGTCACCGACACGTCCGCGCGTTCGAGACTGAACACGATCACGATGGTGGCGGCGACCACGGGCGTCATGATGAACGACCACCACCGCGGTTGGGTCAAGCCGATCCACACGAAGATCAGCGTCAGGATGGTGGCGGTGCCCATGACCCCGTCACCGGTCCGTCCGGACTTCGATCCGAACTCCGAGATCCCGAGGATGGCCAAGCCGAACAACGGCAATCCGAGGGTCGCCCGGGGCCCCCATCGCGACCACGGCAGGAGCGGGATCAACCCAGCCACGACCAGTGCGCCGATTCCCGCGACCATGATCCAAGCGGTCGAGCCGCCGACTTTCTCGTAGACCCCTTGGTTTCCGATGGCTCCGAGGATCGTCAGGACGCCGACCATCGCGAAGGCATACGCCGCATACTGGGCGGCGCGGCGCGGATCGCTGGTCCAATGCATACCCTCGGTCCATCGACGGGGAGAACCGGTTGATGAACCCTTGATTCCGTGTATCGGACAAATCGTCCCCTCTGTCATCCCTGTACGGTGACGAGATGCTCGTCGAGATCTACTCCGACATCGTCTGTCCGTGGTGCTACATCGGCCAGCACCAGTTCGGTGAGGCGGTGGAACGGTCCCAGTACGGCGACGAGGTCGAAACCCGCTGGCGTGCGTTCCAACTCGATCCTCGGGCGCCCGCCGAGCCCACGTCGGTCTTTGCGGCGTACGCGAAGAAGTTCGGCAGCGAGGAACGCGCCGAGGCGATCATCGGCCGCATCACGGCTGCCGCCAACGGCGTCGGCCTGGAACTGCGCCTCGACCGGGCACTGCGCGTCAACACCTTCGACGCGCACCGTCTGGTGTGGAGCGCGCACGACACCGATCTGCAATGGACCTTGGAGCGCCGCCTGATGGAGGCCTACTTCGTCGACGGTCGCAACGTCGCCGACCACTCGACACTCATCGACATCGCCGAAGCGGTCGGACTCGACCCGACCGAGGTCGAACGGTTCCTCGGTGGGCCGGGCGGCCGCGCCGAGGTCGTTGCGGAAATCGAAGGGGCCGCGGCCCGCGACGTGACGGCCGTGCCGACCTTCTTCTTCAACCGACAGGTCGGGATCCCCGGCGCTCAGGACGCCGACACGTTCGAACGCATCATCGACCGCGCGTACGAACGCCTGTCGGACTAGGAGGGCGCGCAAATAGGCAACCGGCGCCTCTGGAAGTCGAGGATGCGTGGCGCGCCCGTGGCCCGAGCGGCCCGGCCCGCAGGGCCAAGAGCGGGAAGGAACGCAACGTGATCCACCGTGACTTGGGCCTATTGGCGCGCGTTCTCAGCCTGTTCGCCGGGCGTGACGAAACGACCGAGATCGATCAACAGATGGTCGGAAACGTCGCCGATCTGTTCGACGCCCATTTCCCGCTGGGCGAACTGCCACTCGCCGCCGACCCGGCGGAAGGTGTCGCGATAGCGACCGGTGACGATCGGCTGGAGCGACACCGTGGGTGTCGCTTGGAATACGACGAAGGATGATCGAGACGTTGCCCGATCGGCCGCTTCGTCGATGTCGACGATCACGTTCGTGGTCAGGTGACGAGTCATCAACGTGCCGCTCGGGTGCACCTTGTTGGAGTGCCGGTACAGGTCGGCGACCGCGTCGGCCCCGACGATCGCACCGTCCATCCCACGCGTGGTCATCTCACCGTGGGCGAAGAGCTCGCCGATCCCATCGAAGTCGGCCGCGTCGACGCACTCGGCGTAGCGAAACATCAGGGTCGTGATGGCGTGGTAACTCGACCACTCACCGGCGCCCACGTCAGTCGGTCCCCGCTCCGCTGCCCACCGCGACCGGCTCGGCATAGAACTGGGAGTACCACTTTCGGAACTTGAGAATCGGTCCGTCGGTGTCGGCCAGCGCCGGAACCGGCAGGAACGCCTTGTGCTCCCAAATCGGGGTGTCTTCCTGGATCTGCTTGTTGATCTCGGCCACGAACGCGTTGGCCACGGTCGACGTCATCTTCTCGTCGTCGAACTTCTTGACCGTGAAGCTGAACCTCACTTGGGTCGTGTCCTCGTCGATCGGCGTGGTGGTCGCGACATTGATGGCGTCGACGATTCCGGAGAAGAAGACCTTCGCCATCCCGGGCCCATAGTTGTAGACATCGATGCGGCCATAGGTGACGCCGCGAGGAGTGACATAGCTCTGCTTCGACAACATCGTCGAGAACGGACCGTCCATGTCGTAGGACTCCATCTCGGCAACGTCGTCGGTGCCGTGGACGTACCGGAAGTGCGCCGGGTCGACACCGTTCTCGGCCATCTCCTGCGGAACGGTGTGGATCACGTACGACGAGCGGTGGTAGTCGCTCCAGGCCGGATCGCTCACCTCGTCGATCACCGGGATCTCCCAGAGCGGGTCGATCGCCTCGGGGTGTTGCCACGCGAAGACCATGCCGTTGCGCACGACCACGGGGTAGTTACGCAGTTGGGCCTTCCGGTTGATCTTTTCCGAATACGGAATCGCTGCACACGCGCCGGCCCCGGTGAAGGTCCACCCGTGGAACGGGCACTCGAGCGTGTCGCCGCGGACCGTGCCGCCAACCCCGAGGTGCGCGCCCAGGTGGGGGCAGTAGGCGTCCTGAAGATGGAACTCGCCGCTCTCGTCCCGCCACAGCACCAGGTCGGTGCTCCAGTACCGGATCGCCGTGACCTCGCCGGGGCCCAGATCGTCGGCGTAGGCCACCATGAACCAACCGAACGGGTGTGGAAACGGGAACTTTCGGGTCACAGCAGTCCTCCTCGCGGAATGAGAACAGATTCTAATTCCGTCGGATCACCGATGCGCTGCTCGACCCCGCCGGTGAACTACCGACCCGAGATGCGGACCGCGGTGCCCGTCGCGATCGACTCGTGCGCCGCGACCCCGACCGCCACAGACGCGAGACCGGCCTCGACCCCGACCGTGGCCGGCCCTCCCGATCGGATCGCAGCCAAGAAGTCGACGTGTTCGAGGTAGCTCGACCCGTGATGAAATCCCTCGTGAGCCACGCGCTCGTCGCGCACGATCTCGGTGGTGACGGGCCCATGAAATGGTGCACGCGCGCCCACCCGCACTTCGCAGCTCGGCAGGAACGCCTCCACTTTGCCGGCATCGCCCACGACGCTCAACTCCTCCGAGTTCACCGATCCCTCCGCGAACATGCACAGGTCCAGCGATGCTCGGACCCCGTTCTCGTAGTCCACGATCACGAGCGCGTTGTCGATGATGTCGGGAGCTTCGCCGTCGTAACGCTCATCGAGGTGGTTCACGTCTCGCCCACCCGACGCGAAGACACGGACCGGCGCGACCCCGACGATGTGATTCATCAGATCGAAGAAGTGACAGCACTTCTCGACCAGTGTGCCGCCGGTGTTGCGGTTGAATCGGTTCCAGTCGTCGACCTTCTTCAGGAACGGAAACCGATGCTCACGGATTGCCACCATCCGGACGTTCCCGACCGCGCCCGCCGCCACCTCGGCAATGAGACGGGCGACCGGGGGCATGTAGCGGTATTCCAGACCAACCCACACGATCGCGTCACGGTGCGCGGCGGCGGTCACGACCGCCCGGCAGTCCTCGATCGTCGTGCACAGCGGTTTCTCCACCAAGACCGGGAATGGCGACGCCAGCACGTCGCGCAAGATCGCGGCGTGCGTCATGTTCGGCGTCGCGATCACGACGGCATCGACCTCACCGGATTCCAAGAGGGCACGGTGGTCGTGCAGGCAGAGCAGTGGATCCTCGCCCGCAGTGATTCGAGCCCATTCGAGTGACTCGGGCGCGGAGTCGGCCACGGCAGTCACCCGCGCACCGTCCAACGCCTGCAGGTTGCGGAAATGCTCCAACCCCATCATTCCCGCACCGATGATTCCGTACCGAACTTCGTCCATGAGTGCCGTAGCGTAGGAGCATGGACAACCTCGTCGACGCAGGAACGAGGACCCTCGGGGGGTCCGGCCTGACCGTTGGCCCACTCGCTTTCGGATGTTGGCGCTTCGTGCACGAACACGTTCGTGACGCCCGTCGCTCCCTCGATGCCGCCATCGAACACGGCATGCGCCTCGTCGACACCGCCGATGTCTACGGACTGGACTGGGGCGGAACCGGATTCGGCGCCTGCGAGGCGATGCTCGGACGGGTCTTGAGCGACGCCCCGGAACTGCGCGACCACATCGTGCTGGCCACCAAGGGGGGCATCCATCCGCCGGTGCCCTACGACTCGAGCCCCGAGGGGCTGCGACGCGCCTGTGACGCGTCGCTCCATCGACTGGAGGTCGACACGATCGACCTCTACCAGGTGCACCGCCCGGATCTCTTCGCCGATCCGGAAGCAGTCGCGTCGACGCTGCTCGCTCTGCGCGACGAAGGCAAGATCCGAGCGATCGGGATCTCCAACCACACTCCTGACCAGCACGACGTGCTCCGTGGGTTCCTCGGCGACGCTCTGGCGACCACGCAACCCGAATACAGCGCCGCGCACCTCGCGCCACTGCGTGATGGCACCTTTGGCCGCTGTCGGCGCGACTCGATGACGCCCCTTGTATGGAGCCCCCTGGCCGGCGGCCGGCTCGTGACGGGTGAGACCATCCGGCCCGAGCTCCTCGCGGTGCTCGACGAACTCGCGGCGCGAGAAGGTGCACCGCGTACCGCGGTGGCGATTGCGTTCACGCTCGCCCACCCCACTCGACCGGTTTCGATCATCGGGAGCCAGAACGTCGACCGCATCGCGGCAGCGACCGAAGCGTTGCGGGTCCACCTCGATCGATCGGACTGCTACCGCATCGTCGCCGCGTCCGAAGGGGTTCCGCTCCCGTGACCAATGCGGTCGTGACCCCTCGACCCACCGAGTACGCCTGGTTCGGCGCGTTGTGCGATGACGACTACGAATACCTCGGAGTGCCCGATCCCGACCTCCGGTCCTCGTGGTCCCACTGCCTCGACATCGTCCGGACCGCCGAGCAGGCGGGGTTCGACAACGTGCTGCTCCCCTCGGGGTATGCCCTGGGGATCGACACGACCGCGTTCGCAGCCGGCGTCGCTCCACTGCTCGAACGCATGCGCATGCTCGTCGCGGTGCGATGTGGTGAGGCATGGCCACCCCAACTCGCCCGCCAACTCGCCACGCTCGACCAGATGGCCGGCGGCCGACTGACCGTCAACATCATTTCGAGTGATCGCCCCGGTGAAACGTTGGCGTCGGAGCCGCGCTACCGCCGGACGCTCGAAGTGATGCAGATCCTGCGGACCCTCCTCGACGGGAAGCCGCTCCGACTCGACGGAGCGTTCTACGACCTCGAGGTGGAGCCGCCGACGGTTCGTACCGTCTCGGGTCGGTGTCCGCCCTTCTATTTCGGTGGCCTCTCCGAACCGGCGCGGGAGGTCGCGGCGGAGGCCGCCGACGTCTATCTGATGTGGCCCGACACGATGGCCCAGGTCGCCGCCACCATCGCCGATCTGCAACGACGGGCCCAGGCCCACGGGCGAACACTGCGCTTCGGATATCGAGTGCACGTCATCGTGCGCGACACCGAGGCCGACGCCCACGCCGCCGCCGAACGACTCGTGAGCCGGCTCGACTCATCCGCCGGCGACGCGATCCGGGCCCAGTCGCTCGATTCCCAATCGGTCGGCGTCCGCCGCCAGGCCGAACTCCGCGCCGAGGCCGCGGTCGACGACGGCTACATCGAGGAGAACCTCTGGACCGGGATCGGACGCGCCCGCAGCGGCTGCGGCGCGGCCATCGTCGGCGACCCCGACCAAGTGCGGGCCAAGCTCGCGGCGTACCGAGCCCTCGGCATCGACACGTTCATTCTGTCCGGGTATCCACACCAGGAGGAAGCCGCACGCTTCGGGAAGCTGGTCCTCGGACATTCACCGACCGAACCGCGCGTCCGCTAGATGCGCCGGATCCTCCTGGCGATCATGATCGCGGCGACCGTGATCGTCGGCGTCGGCGTGGTGGCCGCCCAAACCGACGGCGACGACGAGAAGTCTGCGGGTACCCGCTCGGCACCACGAGCGAAGTCGAGTTCGAGTTCGAGTTCGAGTTCGACGAGCACGACGACCACCACGCTGCCGACGCCGAACTCGGACGCCCCCCTCGCCCTGACCCGAACCGTCACCGGCGACATCTCGCCGAAGAGCGTCGTGGCGTCGGGGCGCGGGCAGGTCTTTGCGCAGAACATGATGTACAAGCACACGGTCACGGTGTACGACTCGGCGGGCGACCTGGTGAAGACCATCCCCGACACCATCGACTTGGCGGCGTTCGGCATTCCGGGCCATCCCGGTATGGTGCGCGGCGCACCGGTCGAGGTGGCGTTCACGCCCGATGGCATGAAGGCCTACGTCTCGAACTATTCGATGTACGGCACCGGGTTCGGCCCCGAAGGCAGCGACGATTGCGTGCCGAGCGACGGGTATGACGATTCGTACGTGTATCGCGTCGACGTCGCGACCTTGGCCATCGATGCGGTGATCAAGGTCGGCGCGGTTCCGAAATACGTCGCGGTCACCCCCGATGGCAAGTACGCGGTGGTCTCGAACTGGTGCACGTTCGACGCCAGCATCATCGACATCGCGACCAACACCGAGATCAAGCGCATCCCACTCGGGCGCTATCCCCGCGGGATCGTCATCAGCCGGGACTCCCAGACTGCATACGTCGCGGTCATGGGCACCCACAACATCGCCCGGATCAACCTCGGCTCGTTCGCCGTCTCGTGGGTGTACGAAATCGGTGCCGGCCCTCGCCACCTCGTGCTCTCGCCCGACGGCGCAACGTTGTACGCGACGCTCAACGGCGAGGGTCGGGTCGCCAAGATCAACCCGGCGACCGGGGTTGTCGACGCCAAGGTGGCGACCGGTCAGGCGCCGCGCAGCATGACCATGTCCACCGACGGCAAGCACCTCTACGTCGTCAACTACGAGTCGGGCACGATGTCGAAACTCGACGCGGTGACGATGGCGAAGGTGCAAGACCTACCGACCGGATTCCACCCGATCGGCATCACCTACGACCGCACGACCGGCGCGGTCTGGGTGGCCAACTACACCGGCAGCATCATGATCTTCAGCCCGGCCTGATGGCCGTCCTCCTGGGCCTCCTCGCGGCCCTCTCCTGGGGAACCGGCGACTTCGCGGGCGGCATGGCCACCCGCCGCGCGCCGGAATCGGCCGTCGTCCTCGGCACCGAGTCGATCGGCCTCGTGTTACTCCTGAGCATCACGGCGTTCACCGGCGGCAGCCCGACCGCCGCGGATCTCGGGTTGGGGTCGCTCGCCGGCCTCCTCGGCGTCGCTGGTCTGATGCTGCTGTACCGGGGCCTCGCTCAGGGCCGGGCGAGTGTGGTCGCGCCCCTGAGTGCGGTCGGCGCCGCGGTCCTCCAAGTCGGCTGGGGGTTGGCCCGGGGCGAGCGACCGGGCACGACCGCGCTGATCGGGATCGTCCTCGCCTTCGTCTCGATCGGCGTGGTCGCCGGGTCCGCGGAGGAGTCCGCCGACGCGACCCAGATGAGCCGGAGCCGCGAGATCCAGTGCGGGCTGGGTGCGGCGGTTGGCTTCGGCCTGTACTTGATTCTCATCGCCGAGACGTCCCACGGTGCCGGCCTCTGGCCCGTCGTGGCCGCACGCGCCGCGCCGGTGATCGCCTTGCTCGTCGTGCTGCGCCTCCTGCGGCGACCGATGACCGTCCCTCGGGACGCGTACCCGATGGTCACGCTCTCCGGCATCACCGATGCCGGTGCCAACGCACTGCTGCTCGTCGCCGTTCGCCACGGCCTCCTCAGCGTCGTCGCACCGGTCGCGAACCTGTTCCCCGCCATCACCGTGATCCTCGCCCGGGCGTTCGGTCACGAGAAGATCGGTCGGCTCCGCCTCGCCGGTCTCGGGCTCGCGGTGGCCAGCTTGGTCCTCATCTCGACCTGAGCCGGCCGATCGCGGCAATGCTGGGCCCATGGAATCCTCGCTCTTCGATGACGTCGGCGATGCGCTCCGCGGCATCGTTCCGGCCGAGTTCGGCACGCTGCGTATGCGCGCCCACCGTTAAGGCATCAAGGTCTGGTTCGGAGCCGAGAAGGCCACCAAGGAGCACTACGAGGCCCAGGTGGTCGGCGCCCGAGATGTCCCC